>DATGGY010000247.1:0-34379 GCA_035308285.1 Bradyrhizobium sp.
AGATCAGCAAAACATGATGATTTGCGCGGCTCGTCAAACGAATCTGTGCCTCCGAGCAGCCTCTTACCGCAATAGAACCACAGGGTTAACCGCAGCCTAAGGTTTGCACAAGGAATAAGGCGAAGTGTTGCCCGCTGGCGACGCCTCCCTTGCACGGGCCGGTCAATCCACGTATGTAAAAGTCGCTGACGGCTAAAAATTTCCGGTTGTGTCGCGTTCAGCCTCCCGGTGCAGCGCAGAGACCTCCAAAAGCGGAGATTTCCGCGTCTTTCCGGCCCCTCCGCAGCCAGCGCAGCGCGCGGCTGACAAGGAGCGGCGGTTTCGAGCCCGAGCGGCGTCCGGTCCCAGGTCACGATATTGCTCCAGGGACGGTTCTAGATTCGGCCTAACCGATTATCGGGCAGCTAGCTCCGATATGCGATCGCCGGCGGGCGCTTTGGCGCCATACCGGGTCTTCAGCGACAGACAAGGCGGCGTCTTTTGCCGCCAACGTGTTCAGACGGGCCGACGCTTGATGCGCCAGACAATTTTGCCGACCATGATCCAGGGAAGAATCGCGCCGACGCAGAGCCGAAGTTCTGCGCGTCGTCTTGCATCCACGGGATCTCGTTCGGCGAGGCGCTGCGGGTTGCGTTTTGGCCTTCCCCTCACCCCCGAATCAGGTGGACCGTCGCGTCACCCGGCCGCGCGAACCGCGCGCGCCGTCATACGCGCCCGCCGCCGCCAAGAGTTCCAAAATGCCCAACAAAATGCTTATCGATGCCACCCACCCGGAGGAGACCCGGGTTGTCGTGGTCCGCGGCAATCGCGTCGAAGAATTTGATTTCGAGACCGCGCAACGCAAACAGCTACGCGGCAACATCTATCTCGCCAAAGTCACGCGCGTCGAGCCGTCGCTGCAGGCGGCCTTCATCGAATACGGCGGCAATCGCCACGGCTTTCTCGCCTTCAGCGAAATTCATCCGGACTATTACCAAATTCCGGTCGCCGACCGCCAGGCGCTGATCGAAGCCGAAGAGCGCGCCCACCGCGAGGCCGAGGAAGAATCCGAGAACCGCTCGAGCCGGCGCCGTCCGCGCCACCGCAGTTCGCGCCGCCGCGGCAATGGCGAGCGTATCCAGAGCGAGGTCATCGAGAACGCGAGCCTCGAGCCGTCCGCAACGGCCGAACCGCAAGACAATTACAAGCAAGCAATCCGCGAGCACGCCGAAGACGACCACAGCGGCTCCCGCGAAGCGGAAGCTCACCACGGCGATGCCGAGCATCACGATGACGCAGAACATCATCACGATCATGACGAGGCTGACCATCCGCACGATCATCAAGAGCACGAGCATGACGACGAGCACGGTCACTTTCATGCAGGCGAGACGCCGCCACCGGTAACCGAGCCCGATGCGGCTGCCGAGATTTTCGCCGGGGAAGTCGCTACAAGTGCGGAAGCCCGCGAGGAATATCGCAACGATGTCGGCCACGCCGAAGCGGCGCATGACGACGCCGGCCACGCGGAGCATGCGACCCGTGCCGGTGAAGAACACCTTGCGTCGGCCGAGGAGACACACGCAGCGGCAGCCGAGGGCGTACAAGGCCGCGACGAGGAAGACGAAGGCGAAGAGAGCGAGGACGAAGTCGTCGAATCCGTCGGTGGCGAGGACGTACTGGAAGAAGTGCCCGAGCGCGCCTTCCGGCCGCGCCGTCAATACAAGATTCAGGAGGTCATCAAGCGCCGCCAGGTGATGCTGGTGCAAGTCGTCAAGGAAGAACGCGGCAACAAGGGCGCCGCGCTCACGACTTACCTTTCGCTCGCCGGCCGCTATGCCGTGTTGATGCCCAATACCGCGCGCGGCGGCGGCATCAGCCGCAAGATCACTTCGGCGCAGGATCGCTCACGGCTGAAGGAGGTCGTGCAGGATCTCGACGTGCCCGAGGGCATGGGCATCATCCTGCGCACGGCCGGTGCCTCCCGCACCAAGCCCGAGATCAAGCGTGACTTCGAATATCTGATCCGGATGTGGGAGACCGTGCGCGACATGACGTTGAAGTCGCAGGCGCCGACCCTCGTCTACGAGGAGGGCTCGCTGATCAAGCGATCGTTGCGCGATCTCTACAACAAGGAAATCGATGAAATCCTCGTCGCCGGCGAAGCCGGCTATCAGGAAGCACGCGATTTCATGAAAATGCTGATGCCTTCGAATGTGCGTGCGGTCAAACAATACCGCGACGGCCAGCCGCTGTTCTCGCGCATGGGCATCGAGAGCCAGCTCGATGCGATGTTCTCGCCGACCGTGCAGTTGCGATCCGGCGGTTATGTCGTCATCAACCAAACCGAGGCGCTGGTCTCGATCGACGTCAACTCCGGCCGCTCGACCCGCGAACATCATATCGAGGACACCGCGCTCAAGACCAACCTCGAGGCGGCCGAGGAAGTCGCGCGTCAACTTCGGTTGCGCGATCTCGCCGGCCTGATCGTCATCGACTTCATCGACATGGACGAGAAGCGCAACAACCGCGCGGTCGAACGCAAACTCTCCGATTGCCTCCGGCAGGACCGCGCCCGAATCCAGGTCGGGCGCATCTCGCATTTCGGCCTGCTCGAAATGTCGCGCCAGCGCATCCGCGCCAGCGTTCTGGAGAGCTCGACCGAGCCATGCCCGCAATGCGGCGGCAGCGGCCACGTCCGCTCGGTGTCCTCGGTGGCGCTGCAATTGCTGCGCGGGCTCGAGGAAATCCTGATGAAGGGCGCGACCCACAATCTTGTGGTGCGGACCAGGACCGATGTCGCGCTTTATGTCCTCAACCACAAGCGCGGCCATCTGCGCGACCTCGAAAGCAGCTTCAAGGTAACCCTTGCCGTGATTGCCGATCCGACCGTGAGCGGCCAGCAATCGTTCATCATCGACCGCGGCGAACAGGTGCATACGCTGGAGGCCGCCAAGGCGCTGCTGGCATCTCAGGTTGCAGCCATTCCGTCGCAGCCGGAAGAGACGGTCGACGAGGAGGAGCCGTTCGACATCGAGACCGAATCGGAAGTTGAAACCGAGGAGACCGAGGGGCTCACCGACGAAATGGCAGGCGGCGAAGAAACAGGTCACGAGACCGGCGCCGAGGGCCCGAGGCGCAAGCGGCGGCGGCGGCGGCGCGGCCGCGGTGGCGAAGCGCGCGACAACGGTTTTCCGCGTGAAGAGAGCGGCTTTGCGCGCGCCGCGCCCGCAGCGGCCGAGGTTGCAGGTACCGACGAAGGCGATTCCGAAGAGGACGAGTCCGAGGAACGGCCCGGTCAGGCTCGTCCCGATCAGGCGATGGGCGGCGAGCGACGGCCGCGCCGCCGTGGACGTCGCGGCGGACGCCGGCGGCGCGGCGGGCCGGACGACGGTCTTGCCGGATCGATTGTAGATGAACTGGGACCAGCTCCCGCACTGGAAGCCGCGAGCGCGGTTGCCGATTTCGACGGATATTCTTCGCAGCCGGCCCAGCCGGCAGTCCAACGCGAAACCACCGCCTCGCCGGCGGAGCAACCGCCGCTAGATCGCGCACCGCCTGAAACCCCGCGGACGCTCAGCGAGAGCGAGGCCGCTCAGGAGACGGAACGAGCCGCTGCGCGGCGGCGTTCGACGGTACGTGAGAAAGTAAGTTTCCTGAGCAACTCTCAGCCTGAAGCTGCCGCGCCGGCCAGCCCCAGCCCGCCGGCACCGGCCACGGTCCCGACGCCGCAGCAGCCGGCTTCGGAAACGACGACCGACAGCCAGCCCCGCCGCGCCGGATGGTGGTCACGGCGCTTCAGCAGCAGCGAGTAGCAGCTTCATTCGCGCGACGAGGAAACCGCCCGGAAACCGGGCGGCTTTTCTTGTTGGTTCGGATGACTACCCCGTCGTAATCGCCGTCTCCAGGTCGGTCGGGTCGATCTGCTTGCCGAGATTGGCTTGCAGCTTGCCGCGATCGAGTTCGCCTTCCCACCACGACACCACCACGCAAGCGACGCCGTTGCCGCAGAGATTCGTCAGCGCGCGGCACTCGCTCATGAACTTGTCGATGCCAAGCACGATCGCCATGCCCGGAACCAGGCGCGGATCGACGACCGCGAGCGTCGCGGCCAGCGTGATGAAGCCCGCTCCGGTGATGCCGGATGCTCCCTTCGAGGTCAGCATCGCGACCAAAAGAATCGTGATTTGCTGCCCGAGCGTCAGATCGAAGCCGAGCGCCTGCGCGATGAACAGGGTCGCGAGCGTCATGTAAATGTTGGTGCCGTCGAGATTGAACGAATATCCGGTCGGCACCACCAGGCCCACCACCGACTTCGAACAGCCAAGCCGCTCGAGCTTTTCCATCAGCGAGGGCAGCGCGCTTTCCGAAGACGACGTGCCGAGCACGATCAATAGCTCGTCCTTGATGTAGGCGAGAAACTTGAAGATCGAGAATCCGACCGTGCGCGCGATGATGCCGAGCACTACAAGGACGAAGAGAGCAGCCGTCACGTAGAAGGTTGCGATCAGGCCGACGAGATTGAAGATGGCCCCGGTGCCGTATTTGCCGATGGTAAAGGCCATCGCGCCGAACGCGCCGATGGGCGCCGCTCTCATCACGATCGCGATCACGCCAAAGACCGCTTGCGCAGCGTCGTCGATGAAGGAGCGCAGCGTGTGGCCGCGCTCGCCAAGCGCCATCAGGGAAAACCCGAACAGGATCGAAAACAGAAGCACCTGCAATATCTCGCCGGTTGCGAACGCGCCGACCACGGTGTCGGGAATGATGTGCAGGAAGAAATCGACGCCCTTCTGGGCGCCGGCCTGCTTGGCGTAGTTGGCGACCGCCTGCGCGTTGGCCATGGCGCCGCCAAAACCCGCGCCGGGGCGGACCAGGTTTCCGACGGCAAGCCCGATCATCAGTGCAAAAGTCGAGACGATCTCGAAATAGACCAGCGCCTTGATGCCGATGCGGCCGACCTTCCTGGCATCCTGAATGTGAGAGATACCCGAGACCACCGTACAGAAGATGATCGGCGCGATCACCATCTTGATCAGCTTGATGAAACCGTCGCCGAGCGCCTTGATCCAGTCGTTGGTCGCCAGCTCAGGCAGCTTCCAGCCGACGACGACGCCGAGCACGATGGCAATGAGCACCTGGATATAAAGTACTTTGTACCACGGTTTCGCCGCGCGAGCCGGCGCTGCGGTTGCGATCGTTGCCGCCATGAATGCCGCTCCCCCTTATGGCGAATTTTTCAGCCGCGCTGGGCGCGGACCGCCGTGCTGACCTGGTTCAGCCAAAGTCGATCGGGCCAGCCGAGTCAATGGCGCCGCGTCATTTTGCGGCGCGAAGATCAAGCGCTGCGAGCAGGGCAGGCGGCCTTTCGGCTCACCTCAGCCATCGCGCGACGCGCGCCACGGCTTCGCGCATCTCCTCGGCCGAGCGCGCATAGGAAAAGCGGATGAACCGGTGGCCGTGAACCGGATCGAAGTCGACGCCCGGGGTTGCCGCGACACCGGCCTTTTCCAGCATCTCGCCGGCGAACTTGAAACTGTCCGAGGTAAAATCCGAGACGTCCGCGTAGAGGTAAAACGCGCCGTCAGCGGGCAGAAATTTGGTGAGGCCGGCGCGCGGCAACCCTTCGATCAGAATTCGCCGGTTCTCCTGATAGCCGCGCTTCACCGCTTCCATCTCGGCGCGGCCTTCGAACGCAGCCTCGGCGGCGATCTGCGACAACGTCGGGACCGAGATCGCGAGGTTTTGCTGCAGCCGCTCGATCGGACGCACCAGTGGTTCGGGCACGACCATCCAGCCGACCCGCCAACCGGTCATGCAGAAATATTTTGAAAAGGAATTGATCGCCAGCGCATCTGGCGAAAGTTCAGCCGCTGTCACGGCCGAAAACGCGTAGTCGAGACCATGGTAGATTTCGTCGGAAATGAAACGGATACCGGCGCTTTCTGCGGCCAGGATCAGCCCCGTCAAAGCCTCGCGCGACATCATCGTGCCCGTCGGATTGGCGGGACTTCCGACCAGGACGCCCTTGAGCGGCGTCTTTCGGTGCGCGGCGAGTAAGGCTTCTCCCGTCAGCGCGTGCCGCGTCTCGCCAGACGTTTCGATCAGCACCGGCTCGCAGCCGAGTGCTGTGAGAATATGCCGATAAGGCGGATAGCCGGGCACCGTGACCGCCACCCGGTCGCCTGGTTCGAACAAGGCCAGAAAGCCCAAAATGAAGGCACCCGATGACCCCGTGGTGACCACGATTCGCTCGGAATCCACGCCAAAGCCGTAACTTTCGCGGTAGTGGCGCGCAATCCGCTTCCGCAGCGAGGGAGTTCCCAGCGCCGAGGTGTAGTCGATCCTCGCCTCCTCGAGCGCGGCGTGTGCGGCCGATATGGCGGCTTTCGGCGCGGGAGCCGCCGGCTGGCCCACCTCCAAGTGAATCACATGGCCGCCGGCCGCTTCGATCCGCGCTGCCGCCGCCATCACGTCCATCACCATGAACGGCGGAACATTGCTTCGCCGGGATGCCGTCAACAGGCCTTGTGCCCGCTCTCTAAGTGTCGCATCAAGCATCGATTTCTGCTATTTCACCCAGTGCCCCAGACTAGCCTTATTCGGCGGCTTGTTAGGGCATAGCTCGTATCTGCCTCGCCGCCAATCAATAAAGATCGCTCGATGCTCGTCCGCATAATCTTGTTCCGGCAAACGAGGAAACTTACCGCCGTCGTCACCGCGGTCGCGCTCACCCTTGCGCCGATGGCGGCCCTCGCCCAGGGGGAGAAGATCGCCATACTCCGTGACACGGAGTCCGAACAACTCCTGCGCGACTACACCCGACCGATCCTGCGGGTCGCGGGGCTCGAGAAGCAGAACATCCAGGTCACGATCATCAATCAGGCGGTCTTCAACGCTTTTGTCGCCGACGGCCGCCGTATCTTCGTCAACCACGGCGCGCTCCTGCAATCGGAGACCCCCAACCAGATCATCGGGGTGCTGGCGCACGAAACCGGCCATTTGGCGGGCGGCCATCTCGCCAGATTGCGCGAGCAACTGGCACAGGCGCAGACCCAGATGATCATCGCCATGCTGCTCGGCGTCGGCGCAATCGCGGCCGGCTCAAGAAGCAACAGTTACGGCAATAGCGGCCTGGCCGATGCCGGCGTTGCCGCGATCGCCGGGCCGCAGACCATGATTATGCGCTCGCTACTCTCCTATCAACGCCAGCAGGAAGAGAGCGCCGATCGCGCCGGCGTGAAATTCTTGACGGCGACCGGCCAGTCCGCGAGGGGCATGTACGAGACCTTCAAGCGGTTCACCAATGACAGCCTGTTCGCCGCCCATGGGGCTGACCCCTACTACCAGTCCCACCCGATGCCCGCCGAGCGCGTCGCAGCACTTGAGGAATTAGCCCGCACCAGCCCCTATTGGGACAAGAAGGACGATCCGGCGCTGCAACTGCGTCACGACATGATGCGCGCCAAGATTTCGGCCTTCATGGAGCGCCAGGACACCGTTTATCGACGCTATCCATTGTCCGACAACAGCCTGCCCGCGCGCTACGCCCATGCAATTTCGACCTATCTTCACGGCGATTTGCGCAACGCGCTTGGCCAGATCGACGCGCTGATCCAGGTGCAGCCCAACAACCCGTATTTTTATGAATTGCGCGGACAGGCGCTGCTGGAAGGCGCCAGGCCGGCGGAGGCGATCGCACCCTTGCGCAAGGCGGTGCAGCTATCGAATAGCGCGCCACTCATCGAGATGTTACTTGGTCAGGCGCTGGTGGGGGCCGATAACAAGGCCTATACCGACGAGGCGATTTCCATTCTGCGTAACGCGGTTTCACGCGAGACCGAACAGCCGCTCGGCTACACGCAGTTGGCGATGGCCTATGCACGAAAGGGAGATTTGGCGGAGGCGGATCTCGCCTCGGCGCAGGCGGCATTCCTTCGCGGCGACAACAAGACCGCACGCGATCTTGCCTCTCGTGCCAAGACACGCTTTGCCGTCGGCACACCCGGATGGGTCAAGGCTGACGACATCGTCTCCGCAAAGCCGCTACCCGGCCAGAAGAACAGCTCGAAATTTGCCGACCCGAACGATCCCCAAGCCGACAAGTCGCAACCCAAGGCGTTTTTTCGAACCGGTTCGCCCAGGAACTCGCCTTGAGAAACACGCTTATATAAGGATTCGCCGATGCCCACGCTCCGCCTGCTCCTTCCTGCCCTGTTCGCGCTGGCATTCTGCGCGACGCCGCCGGCCGCCTCGGCACAGAGTTTCTCCGGCGGCCAGCGCGGGGAGATCGAGACCATCGTCAAGAACTACCTGATTGCCCATCCCGAAGTGCTGGAAGAGGCGATGGCGGAGTTGAACAAGCGCCAGGCTGTCGCCGAGGAGCAGAGGCACGAAGCAAGCATAGCGCAAAATTCGGAGACGATTTTCAATTCGCCGCGCGGCGTCGTACTCGGCAACAAGGACGGCGATGTCACCTTCGTCGAGTTCTTCGACTACAATTGCGGCTACTGCAAGCGCGCGATGGCCGACATGCTCGATCTCATGAAGTCGGATTCCAAGCTGAAAGTGGTGCTCAAGGAATTCCCGGTGCTGAGCGAAGGTTCGGTCGAGGCGGCAAAGGTCGCGGTCGCGGTGCGAATGCAGGACCCGAGCGGCAAGAAATATCTCGATTTTCATCAGAAGCTGCTTGGCGGCCGCGGCCTGGCGGACAAGGCCCGTGCGCTGGCGGCGGCAAAGGAAGCCGGTCTTGACGTCGGCAGGATCGAAAAGGATATCGCAAGTCCGGAAGTGCGCGCCACGATCGAGGAGAATTTCAAGCTCGCGGAATCGATGGGCATGAACGGCACGCCGAGTTATGTGATCGGCAAGCAGGTGGTGGTCGGCGCAATCGGTCTCGATGGCCTGAGGGAAAAAATCGGTCTCGCCCGCTGCGGCAAAGCGACGTGCTAGGGCGTCTGACAGCGAAGTAAACCAAGGGCCGGCCCTCTCGCCGGCCCTTTTTCTTTCGCGCGCGCTCATAAAAAACAATACCGAGGGAACCGGAGGAACCCCGGAACATCGTCGATCTCCTTTCGTTGTCGGCCAAGGCAACGCAAACACCTGAGGAGGACTAGATGCCTAATCGCCTTATGATTACCGCGGCCGCAGCGGCACTGATTGCCGGGACCGGGTTCGCCAATGCGCAGGGTTCCATGGGCCGAGAATCGCCGTCGGCCGGTTCGGGTATGCAGCAGAGTGCACCATCGTCACCTTCCGCCGGTCGCGAGGAACACGGCCAGAAGTCGACGCAGTCCGAACAGAAGATGCAGCCCGGCGGCAAGAACCAGCGCGCCCAGGACATGAAACCCGGCGCGAGGGACGAGAAATCCGCCCAGGACAATCTTAAGGGCGAAAAGTCCAAGAGTTCGCAGAATGAAGAAAAATCCAAGGGCTTGCAGAACGAAGAAAAATCCAAGCGTTCGCAGAACGAAAAGGGCGCCGCCGGCAAGGACATGAAGGCCGAAGGGCGCGAGGACCGCAACGGTAACTTGAAGGCCGAAGGGCGTGAAGAGCGCAAGGGCAATACCAAGGCCGAAGGCCGTGAAGGTAACATCAACGCCGGCTCGAAGAACGCAGCCCAAGGACGCTCTCAGACCACCGTTGGACAAGCTGGCGCCGGCGCAAAGTTGACGACCGAGCAGCGCACCCGGATCACATCGGTGATCAGGGAACAGCACGTGGCTCCAGTCGGCAACGTCAACTTCGCGATTTCGGTCGGTACCCGCGTTCCCCGGGAGGTCGGCTTCCATCCGCTTCCAGCGGAAATCGTGACGATCTATCCGGAATGGCGCGGATATGAGTTCTTCCTGATCCGCGACGAGATCGTGGTAGTGGATCCGCGGACGTTGGAGATCGTGGCCGTTCTCGAAGCCTGATCCTGACTAATCCAGCGAATCCGGGGCGGGCCACCAGGCCCGCCCTTTTTCGTGCCTCATTCTCCGCACCGCTCAAAACAAGCTTGCGGGTCGATCCTTCGAACATTGGTTAATGAGCGGTTTCCGTAGGTTCTGCGCGGGTTTTTACCAAGCGGATGAGGCGTTTGGAGCTCACTCCTCCGGCCTACAGGCTTCCCCTTGGCCGTGATGTTACCTATAACCGCGCGAACGCCGCTACATCGCCGGAATCTGGATGGCCAAGACAGTTCCCGAGACAATTTACGTCATTAACGGCCCCAACCTCAACATGTTGGGAACCCGCGAGCCGGAGACGTATGGCCATGCCTCGCTCGCCGATGTCGAGAAATTATGCGCCGATACTTCGGCGCAGTTCGGCCTCAAGGCCGACTGCCGGCAGTCGAACCGGGAGGGCGAACTCATCGACTTCATCCACGAAGCCCATGCCAAGAAGGCGGTAGGGATCATCATCAATGCCGGTGGCTATTCGCACACCTCGATCGCGCTGCATGATGCGCTGGTGGCGGTGAAGATTCCGACCGTCGAGGTTCACATCAGCAACATTCACGCCCGCGAGAGTTTCCGTCATCATTCATTTACCGCCAAGGCTGCCTTCGCAACGCTTTGCGGGTTTGGCATTGACGGCTACCGGCTCGCGATATCAGGCCTGGCGGCCAAGATCGGCGTCAAGGCCAAGGCCTGACGCATCCGCCCATCACCCCAGTAGAAAGATCCCGGATCAAGATCATGGCGCGCCAGCCTGACGACAAAGCAGCCGCAAAGTTCGCAACCAGCGACAGTGCGCTCATTCGCGAACTCGCCTTGCTTCTGGATGAAACCAGCCTCACCGAGATCGAGATCGAGCGCGCCGGCTTAAGGGTGCGCGTCGCGCGCAACGTCAGCATCGCCGCCTCGGTTCCACTTGCCGCGCAAGCCGTCGCGCCGGCGGCGGCGCTTCCGGCGTCAGTTCCCGCCGCCGCCGACATCGCCAAACATCCCGGCGCTGTACCCTCGCCGATGGTCGGCACCGCCTATTGGGCTTCCGAGCCCGGCGCCAAACCGTTCATCGAAGTCGGCGCCAAGGTGACGGTCGGACAAACGCTGCTGATCATCGAAGCGATGAAAACGATGAACCAGATTCCATCCCCGCGCGCCGGCACGGTGACGCAAATTCTCGTCGAGGACGGACAACCGGTCGAATTCGGCGAACCGCTGGTGATTATTGAGTAGGCGCGCCAATAGCGAATGGCGGATAGCGAATAGAGCTTCGCGTTCGCCATTCGCCACCCACTATTCGCTACTCGTCCTTGGAAAGAAATGTTCGACAAGATCCTGATAGCCAATCGCGGCGAAATCGCACTGCGCATCCTGCGCGCGTGCAAGGAACTTGGCATCGCCTCCGTTGCGGTGCATTCCACCGCCGACGCCGACGCCATGCATGTTCGTCTTGCCGACGAAAGTGTCTGCGTCGGCCCGCCGCCGTCAAAGGACAGCTACCTCAACGTGCCGGCGCTGCTGGCGGCCTGCGAGATCACCGGCGCCGATGCCGTGCATCCAGGTTACGGGTTTCTGTCGGAAAATGCCCGCTTTGCCGAAATCCTCGCCGATCATAACCTGCATTTCATCGGGCCCAAGGCGCAACACATCCGTTTGATGGGCGACAAGATCGAGGCCAAGAAGACGGCCAAGAAGCTCGGCATCCCCGTGGTGCCCGGCTCCGACGGCGCTGTCAGTGCCAATGACGAGGCGATGACGATCGCGGAAGCGATCGGTTTTCCGGTCCTGGTGAAAGCCGCCTCCGGCGGCGGCGGGCGGGGCATGAAGGTCGCGCAGACCCCCCAGGACCTGATGCTGGCGTTGTCGACAGCCGCCAATGAAGCCAAATCCGCCTTCGGCGATGCCTCGGTCTATCTGGAAAAATATCTGCAGAAGCCGCGCCATATCGAAATCTAGGTGCTCGGCGATGGCCGGGGCGGCGCGATCCATCTCGGCGAGCGCGATTGTTCGTTGCAGCGCCGTCATCAAAAAGTATGGGAGGAAGGCCCCTCACCCGCGCTCGACGCCGCAGCGCGCGCCAGCATCGGCGCCACGGTTGCGAAAGCGATGCAGGAGATGAAGTATCTCGGCGTCGGCACGGTGGAATTCCTGTTCGAGGACGGCGAATTCTACTTCATCGAAATGAATACCCGCATCCAGGTCGAACACCCCGTCACCGAGATGATCACCGGCATCGACCTCGTGCTGGAGCAAATTCGCATCGCCGCCGGCGGCGACCTGCCGGTAACCCAGGATGAAGTCCTCATCAACGGTCACGCCATCGAGTGCCGGGTCAACGCCGAAAATCCCGTGACCTTCCGCCCCTCGCCCGGCAAGATTCAGCAATACCACCCCCCGGGCGGCCTTGGCGTGCGGATCGATTCAGCCGTCTATCAGGGCTATGTGATCCCGCCCTATTATGACTCGCTGGTAGGCAAGCTGATCGTTCATGGCAAGACCCGCGCCGAATGTTTGATGCGGCTGCGCCGCGCGCTCGACGAGATGGTGGTGGAAGGCATCGAAACCACCCTGCCCCTCTTCAGGGCGCTCGTTCGGGAGCCTGACATTATCGACGGCGACTATCACATCCATTGGCTGGAACAATATCTGGCAGGCCAGCCGCAAGATTGAGCGGCGCTACTCCTCAAAAACAGCACACCTCGGGAACCCACCGCCGCGGCAGGCGTTTCGGTTGGCAGCGACTTTCCCGTTCGGGGGCCTCACAGGACCTGAAGAGTGTGCTGCTGAACCAGTACCTCAACGCCCTGCTCGAGGATCTCAGGAGATCCGCCGAAGGCAACAAGATGTCGCAGCTAACGCTGAGGGCGGAACCGATCGAGATCGATCCCGATCGCGCGGTCGCGATCGGGATCATCGTCAATGAGCTCGTCATGAATGCGGTGAAATATGCCTACCCCGACGGCGCGGGACCTATTCACGTCGATCTCACGGCGCAACACGACAATATCCTGCTGTCGATTGCCGACGATGGCGTCGGCCTCAACGCCAGGACCGACCCGCATTCCACCGGCATGGGACAGCACATCGTCGCCGCCATGGCGTCAAAGCTCGATGCCAGCATCGAACGCGACCCCGACCACGCCGGCACCCGGATCGTGCTCCGGTTTGGCCGGGTCAAACCCGCGACCAAAGCCGGCTGCACCGCCGCGAGCTAGCCGCCGCGGTCCCGATCCTGCTATCCTCTTTGGCCATGACGTCGCGCGACTCCGTCTCATCAGAAATTACGCCCGAAGTGCTGCTGCGCGCCTATGCCTGCGGCATCTTCCCGATGGCCGAGAGCGCCGACGATCCGACGCTGTTCTGGGTCGAGCCGGAAATACGCGGCGTGATCCCGCTCGACGGCTTTCGCGTCGCCTCGCGTCTTGCCCGCACCGTGCGCTCCGATGTCTTCACCGTCACTGTCGATACCGCGTTCAAGGCGGTGATCGCCGGCTGCGCGACGCCGCAGCCCGGCCGTGCCGATACCTGGATCAACAAGCGCATCCGCGATCTCTACACCGGGCTGCATGAGCTCGGCCATGCTCACAGCGTCGACGTCTGGAGAAATGGCGACCTCGTCGGCGGACTCTATGGCGTCAACCTGGGTAAGGCATTTTTCGGCGAGAGCATGTTTCACCGCGTCCGCGACGCCTCGAAAGTGGCGCTGGTGCATCTGGTCGCCCGCCTGATCGCGGGCGGGTTCGAACTGCTCGACACCCAATATGTGACCGAACATTTGCGCAGCTTCGGCGCGATCGAAATCCCGCGGCGGCGCTATATCGTCCTGCTCGACAAGGCGATCAGAGGCGAAGCAGATTTTCGCAAGTTGTCGGTCGATCGGCCGCTGAGCGGTGCAGAGGCGCTTGGGATCATCGCGGGGCGCGGATTGGCCGGCTCTACTGCCTGAAAATTCCGAACAGGCCGCCGGATTGCGGCGGCGGTTGCGGCTGGGGCGGCGGTTGCGGCTGCTGGAATTGCGGCTGGGGCGGCGGCCGCTGAGCCTGCTGCTTCGGCGGCGGCGGCGGGCGCTTCTGCGCCGGCGGCGCAGGTTTTGGCTGGTCGGGCTGCACGCTCACGACCGTCGTGTCGGGGGCTTTGCAGTCGGTCAGCCAGATATCGTAGATCGGATGCTCCACGCCATGCAGGCCGGGACTTGCGGCGAACATCCAGCCCGAGAAAATCCGCTTCACCTCACCCTGTAGCGTGATCTCGTCGACCTCGACAAACGCGTCGGTGTTGGCAGCCTCCGTCGCCGGCCGGGTATAGCAGGCGTCGGTCTTCACCCGCAGCGCGCCGAACTGCACGGTCTCGCCGATGTCCTCGTCGAAGTTGATGATGCGGCCGGTGATCTTGTCGAGCCCCGAAAAGCTCGCTTTCTTGTTGATGATCTTCTGCGCCGGCGGCTCGGTGACCACCTCATCGCCCGGCTGCAACGTCGCCGGCGTTTGCGGAATGCCCTTCTGCTGCCGCTGCATCGGGTTGTTGGCGCCTGGCGGTGCGTTGGCGACGCCCTGATTGGACTGCGGCGGCGCATTCTGCGGAACGACGGTGGTGCCCGGCAGCGGGGCGAGCGGTTGCGACTGGACGCTGCCCGGCGGCGGCACCCCCTGCCCCGAGATCGGACGATTGGGTATCGGCAGCACGCGGCCCTGCGGCAACTGCGGCACTTCCTCCTCATCCTCCGGCACGGTTTGTTGCTGATTGCCGCGGGGAACATTGCCCGGCGGCCGCGGCTGATCGGAAAAGATGTTGCCGATCTGCGCGCGCACCGGCGGCGCAAGCGAGAGCGTGGCAGCGGCGACAATGGCCGCAAAACCGGTCAGGACAATGGTTCGAAGCATCTCGCGGCTTTAAAGGGCGAATCGGGCTTGAGACATTGTATAGGCTACCGCCGCTCGCAAGCCTCGGGTTAACACGGCGAATACGGCGGGGAAAGGGCGGTTTGCGGCCTTCTCCGGGCAGTAAAATCCGAATTCACCGGGGTTCGATCGCCGTAACGGTTAAAATTCGCCGCCCCTTTTCAGCCCGCGCGGCAGATGAAATAGTCGGGCCAACCGAGGGTCCACGCGCTGAGCGCGAAGCGGAGGAACGCCCATGCCGGATCGCATCCGTTTGGACGGCAAGGTGGCCGTTGTAACTGGCGCCGCTGGCGTAATCGGCATCGCGGCGATGCGGCTGTTGGCCGAGCGCGGGGCGCGGATCGTCGCCGTTGACCGCAGACAATGGGACGTGCAAGCCGCCATCGGCGATTTGCCGGCCGCAGCGCAAGGGCTTGCGGTGGCCGCCGACGTGACCCGCGAAGACGAGGTCGCAGCCTATGTCCACGCAGCGACCGAAAAATTCGACACCATCGACGTGTTCTATAACAACGCCGGCGTCGAGGGCGAGATCGCGCCGATCACGAAATATCCGCTCGAGACGTTCCGCAAGGTCATCGACGTCAACGTGATCGGCGTTTTTCTGGGGCTCAAGCACGTTCTCCCGGTGATGCTCAAGCAGAACAAGGGCAGCATCGTCAACACCGCCTCGATCGCCGGCCTGATCGGCTCTCCCGACATTGCAGCCTACACCGCCAGCAAACACGCGGTGATCGGCCTCACCAAGAGTGCCGCACTGGAATGCACCGCAACCGGCGTGCGCGTGAATTGCGTCTGCCCCGGATTGATCGACAGCCGGATGCTGAGCGCGATCATCGAAGGCCGCAATCCGGGCAAGACGCCGGTGTCTTCCGATAAAATCGTCGAGCGGATTCCGGCGCGCCGGCTTGGGCTCGCGTCGGAGGTCGCCTCCATCGTGGCGTTTCTGGCATCCGACGAGGCAAGCTATGTCTCAGGCGCCGCCTACACCGTCGATGGAGGCCGCGTTGCGAGCTGAGTGTGCCCCGGAATGACAAATATCAACACAGAGGTGTTCGCCTGATGCCCGTTACCCTCGATGCCGACGCCGCCTTCGTCTTCAAGGCATTTCAGGACGCCGGCCGGCCGGCTTACGAAACGCTCTCGCCCGAGGAGGCGCGCGAATATTATCGGCAGGCCCGTCTCGTCAGCAATCCCGAACCGCCCGAACTGAAATCGGTCGAATCGCTCGCGATCCCTGCCCCGCACGGGTCGATCCCGGCACGCGTCTACACGCCGAAGATGCTGCGGCAAAAAAATGGCCTTGCGCCGGCTCTGGTATTCTTTCACGGCGGCGGCTGGGTGATCGGCGATCTCGACACCCATGACGTCGTGTGCCGAAAATTGGCCGATGAGGGCCAGCTCATCGTCATTTCGGTCGATTATCGATTGGCGCCCGAGCACAAGTTTCCGGCCGCGGTCGACGACGCCATCGCCGCGACGACATGGATCGCGGATCACGCGGAAAAATTCGGCATCGACACCGCACGCCTTCTGGTCGGCGGCGACAGCGCCGGCGGCAATCTTGCGGCCGTGGTCGCGATATCGGCGCGCGACGGCAGCGGTCCCGCCATCGCCGGACAGGTGCTGATTTATCCGGCGACCGATTTTGCATTGGCGCATCCCTCGCACGGCGAACCCGAGACCAGCATCCTGCTCACGCATTCCGTCATTAGATGGTTTCGCGATCATTATCTCAACGGTGCAGCCGACATCCACGACTGGCGCGCTTCGCCGGCGCGCGCCAAGACCCTGATCGGCCTGCCGCCGGCCTATGTGCTGACGGCGGGCGCCGATCCCTTGCGCGACGAAGGCGACGAATATGCAAGGCGCCTGAAGGAAGCCGGCGTTGCGGTCACGTACCGGACTTTTCCAGGCCAGTTCCACGGCTTCTTCACCATGGGCAAACTGCTGCAACAGGCCAATATCGCGGCAGGTGAAATTGGCGCCTGGCTGAGGGCGTTGGACTAGCGGTTTCCGGCCGCAACCAAGGCCAACTGCAGGGTCGCAGAGTTCTTGATGGTACGCGCGCTCACACCCATCGCCGCACCCGGCTCACATATTCATCATACGCGGCTGCGAATTGGCGGCGCATCTTGGCCTCCTCAAAGGGGATGTGAACCGAGTTTGCGGTAAAGAAGACAGCGATGGGCGCGAGAAACATCGGCCAGGCGCCGATCCATATTGCGATGCCGAGGGTAACCAGCACCAGCCCGAGATACATCGGGTTGCGCGTGTAACGGTAGGGCCCGTCGGCGACCAGGACCCGGTTGGTCGGCGAAGTCGGATCGATCTCGGTGCCCGCGCGGCGAAACACCACGATCGCCCAGACCGGCAAGATCCAGGGAATGAATGCAAAGGCGATGCCGAGCTTCGGAAGCGGAAAGCCCGGCAATTTGGGCCAGCCGAGTTGCCAGCTCATCGCCGCAGCGAGGAGAACATAGATCAAGGCCCAAATTGGCGGCGGAAGCTTGAGCATCGGGATTGCCCATGGGGTTTATGAGCCGCCGGAGGCACCGGCCGGATCATCGGCGGCCTCGAGCGCGCGGACCGCCGCCGCCGTGCGCGTCTCGACCACCGAACACGTTACTTGCTTAAAGTCAGATATGCCTTAATGGACCGCAACGCTAGCGCCGGACCAAGCCTCCTCAATACGCAAGTTGGCGTACGCGCACGCCACCCAAACGCCTTGCATGAAACAGAAGGTAACCAGATGTGACTTGGCGCGGTCGAACACTTGCCGCATGTTCGCGGCAGCCCCGCCTCTTCCGCCTAATCCCGAAAAACCAGATGCCAGACGCCACGAGAAACATCGTCGCCCTTCCGGCGCAAGCGCTGGTGTGGCTCGGTAGTCAGGGCACCCGCGCGATCGCCGCGCTGGTGTTCGTCGGCATCGCCGTGCCGCCGGCCGGCGAACTGCTCAAGCCTTATGTCAGCGAAGCGATTTTCCTTCTGCTCTGCACCTCGTTTCTGCGCGTCGACCCCTCCACCTTGCGCGAGGTGCTGCGGCGTCCCGCTCTCGTTATCGCAGCCACTACATGGACCATGGTCGTGGTGCCCTTGATATCGTGCGGCATTTGCCGTGCGGTCGGGCTCGATTTTCGCTTTCCTGATTTATACCTGGCGTTGGTGCTGCAAGCCGTGGCCTCGCCAATGATGGCTTCGCCGGCGCTTGCCGCCGTGATGGGGCTGGATTCGACGCTCGTTCTCGTCACGCTTGTAACCAGCACGGCGCTGGTCCCGTTGACGGCATCGCTGTTTGCCTACGCCTTCCTTGGCACGGCGCTGTCGCTTTCGCCGTTCTTGCTCGGATTGAAGCTGCTCTTGATCCTTGCCGGCTCATTGCTGGTGGCAAGCGCGATCCGCTGGCGCACAGGCGCGACTGCGATCCATCGGCACGCGCGGGCGATCGATGGATTGACGGTGCTGTTTCTGTTCGTCTTTGTCGCGGCCGTGATGGGCAATGTGGCCGGCGGCTTTCTTGCCGATCCGCTGCAAGCCTTAGAATTGCTGATACTGGCCTTCGCCGTCTTTTTCACGCTTCTCGGCGTCACTGCGCTGGTGTTTCGCAAGGCCGGCCGGGAGCGCGCGATCGCGCTCGGCCTCATGGTCTCACAGCGCAATATGGGGCTGATGCTGGCGGCGACCGACGGCGTGCTGCCGGGGACAGCGTGGCTATACTTCGCGATGTCGCAGTTTCCAATCTATCTGTCGCCGCAACTGCTCAAGCCGATCGTCAGCAGGCTCCGCTCACGGCAGGTTGCGGTTACAGCGACCGAAACCGGCGGCGCCTGAAATTCAGCCCAGCGTCGCGAAACGTTGGCGACTTGTCATTTAGCGGCATGTAGGGCAGCGTCGCGTCTGCACGCGATGAATCGGCGCGCGCTGCGGCGATTTGCTGTCTATTCGTGAGAAGGCCAATTGGAACCCTCCGCCTCCATCGAAATCGCCAGGCACACCCTGCTTTCATGCGGTCTCATTCTGGCGGTCGGAACGCTGGCCGGCCTGCTCGCGCAGAAAATCAGGATACCCGATGTCGCGGTGTTTCTGGTCGCCGGCATCGCGATCGGCCCGGAGGCATTGGGGCTGATCGACATAAAAGCGGGTTCGGCGCTGAACGAGATCATCCTCTTGTTCGGCGCCAGCTACATCCTGTTCGATGGCGGCGCATCGTTGCGGCTGGATGTGCTCAGGCAGGTCTGGATCACGATCGTCATCATCTCCACCGTTGGCGTATTGGTCACCGCCGGCGTCACCGGCTTTGCCGCCTACTACATTCTCGGGATTCCCGCAGGCATTGCGCTGCTGCTCGGCGCGGCGCTGGCCTCGACCGATCCGGCGACGCTGGTGCCGATTTTCCGCCAGGTTCGAATTCGCGATCGGGTGGCGCAGACCGTGATGGCTGAATCGGCGTCCAACGACGCCATGGCCGCGATCGTCACCTTCAGCGTGCTCGCCGCGACAACCGGCAGCGCAGAGTTTTCACTGGCATCGTCGTTCTGGGCGCTGTTGCAGCAATCGGCGATCGGGGTCGTTGCAGGCGTAGCGCTCGGCTATCTGGCGGCGTTATTGATCGCGCATGAGAAATGGGCCTTCCTCGCCGAATATGCGCCGGTGGTGACGCTGGTCGCGGTGATAGCCGCCTATTTCGCCGCCAGCGGCCTCCACGCCAGCGGCTTCATGGCGGTGTTCGTGTTCGGCATCGTGCTCGGCAACAAGGAAGCGTTCGGCTTCCGAATGGAGAGGGGCGAGGCGCAAAAACTCGGCGAATTCGTCTTGACCACCGCGTTCATCATGCGGCTCTTCATTTTCATCCTGCTTGGCGCGCAGGTCGATTTCACCCTGATCGGCCGTTACGCCCTCGGCGGCGCAATCCTTGTCGCCGTCATGATGCTGGTTGCGCGCCCGGCGACCGTTTTCCTGTGCGCCCTGCCCGACCGCCGCGCGCGATGGAGTGTTGCCGAGATGCTCTTCATGTGCTGGACGCGTGAGACCGGGGTCATTCCGGCGGCGCTCGCCGGCCTGTTGCTTGGCACCCACGCGCCGGGTGCGCAGATGATCGCCTCGATCGTCTTCATCGCCATCCTCATGACGATTTTGATTCAGGCGCCGACCACCGAATGGCTGGCGCGCCGGCTCGGACTTCTGGAAACGAAATCCCGGTCGTAGCTGACGCGAGGTCTTCGCCGCGCCTGCGAGATAGTACGCAGGAAGTTGCATTTTGCCCCTTCCGCGATGCGGCTCAGCCGCTACGATGCCACCCAACGAACGGGGTCTGGCATGAGACGGCGAGAATTTTTGGGTATTCTGGGTGCTGCTGGATGGCCGCTTGTGGCGCGCGCGCAGCCGAGCACGGTGCCGGTGATCGGTTTCCTTGCAAGCTCTTCGTCAAACTATCTTGCACAGATCATGCCTGCGTTCCACCAGGGATTAAGTGAAACCGGCTATATCGATGGCCAGAACGTTATGATCGAATCTCGCTCGGCCGAAGGACAATATGACCGCCTGACAAGCCTGGCCGCTGAGCTTCTCGGTCGCAAGATCGCGGTGATCGTAGCCTCTGGCGGTAGCGAACCGGCAAGGGTGGCAAAGGCGGCGACCTCCGTGATCCCGATCGTCTTTGTCAGCGGCGCCGATCCTGTCAGGGCCGGGATTGTTACGAGTTTCAATCGGCCGGAAGGCAATATCACCGGTGTGAGCCTGCTTGGATCGGCACTGGAGGCCAAACGACTGGCGCTGCTGCACGAAATGGTTCCGGGAGCTTCGCCCCTTGGTGTTATTCTAAATCCGAAATATCCGGATTTCGATCTCGAACTGCATGAGGTGCAGGACGCAGCAAAGACGATCAAGCGGCAAATTATCGTCGCGCAAGCCAGTTCAGAAACCGAGATCGACGCGGCCTTCACAATGATCAGTCAGCAAGCTGCGAGCGCGCTATTGGTTGCAGTAGACCCATTTTTCAACACCCAGCGTGACCGTCTGGTCGCCCTTGCTGCACATTTCAAGCTACCTGCGATCTACTACGAGCGAGTGTATGCAGAGCTGGGCGGTCTATTTAGTTACGGAACCAGTTTCGCCGAAGGCTATCGCCAAGCCGGCGTTTATGTCGGAAAGCTTCTCAAGGGAGCAAAGATCGGCGACCTGCCGATTCTGCAGCCGACCAAGTTCGAGCTCGTTTTGAATCTGAGAACCGCCGGGACACTCGGTCTTGCCGTGCCTTCCTCGATCCTCGCGCTCGCCGACGAGGTGATCGAATAAGGCCGCCCGCTTCTGTGTCTGGCAATTTCAGAAAATTTGCCGTGATGCCAGCGAAGGCATTGCCGTCTTTTTGACGCTCTCCGACTATAAATCGACCCTAACAGCGCAAGGATTGGGCGCGCCAACATTTGTCCAAAATGTCAAGGGCGGCTCGTGGGACGGCGAAGGACGAGCGCGTGCAGTTATCATTGGAGTTTGTGTCGCAACCAAGAGTGCGACGATATTTGTTCATCCTCGGCGCCGCCGCTCTGCTCTTTGGGAGCGCGGCGGCCCACGCCCAAGATCTCGATGAGGGCAAATCTGCCAAGCGGTTGTTTGCAGATAGCTGCGTGACCTGCCATCGCAGCGCTCGGGGTCTCGCAAAGGGCCGCTTCCGCCCGACCCTGTTCCTGTTCTTGCAAGACCATTATGCGGCGAGTTCAAGCACGGCCTGGGAGCTCGCTTCTTATCTGGCCTCTGTTGACGTTCCACAAAGCCGTCGTTCGCGCCCAGGCGCGAAGAAGCCGTCGCATCCAGCGACAACCCACTCCGCCCTCCGTCCACCCAAGCCGGTGCCGGCATCGGCGCGCTCGAATTGACGCTAATCCGGGTCTGACATGCTTCGCGGCGGCGATCGATACCGGCCGGCACTTCAGCACAGTCTCGAACACCATCCGCAGCGACGCTTCAAATACGAAGCATCGCTTATGACGGCGAGGTCGGGCGTTGCAAGGCCAATATCCCGCTCTTCAAACTCGGGACGACGACAAGGCGGTTGATCTCGCCGTCATTGAAAGCCTTGAGGAAGCGGTCGTAGTCCTTGATCGATACGCAGCCGTTAGAATCGCCGTTGGGACCGAGCATGAAACTGTGTGTGAGCAGGCCCGAACGTCCGGCCGTGTCGCTGCCCTCTACCGGGATCATGCGAAGCGCCTGGACGCCATGAAACATCTGTTCCCGCGGCTTCAACTCGTAGATGGCCGGCGGCGTGGCGCCGGCGTTGGGAACGGAAACATGCTCCGGATCGTCCCTCAAACTGCCCATTCCCGAGTGCGCCTCAAGGCTCGATCCGTTCGGCAGGTAAACGGCGTGGGCGGAGATGTCGTAAACCGCGGTGAACCCGTCGTAGCCGAGCGAGGCGAGGTCCGGCCGCCGGCGAAACAACCCGATATCCGGCGTCAAAGAGGCCAGCGTCACCCTCAGGTCGGACAGTTTTTGCAACAGCGTGCGATCCTCCCGCCGCGGCGCGCTGTCGGTCTGCGCTACGGCCGGTACCGACCGTGGCTCCAGGACCGCCGCAGGCGGGCGAGACCTCGGCAGCGGAACGATGGTGGCAGCCGGCGCCTTGGCCTCACTGACCCTGGCCTCATTATCGAGATAGCCGCCACCCGGATTCAGGGACATCAACCGCGGGGCAAACAGGCCCTCGGTCGCGCGAAGCTTCGCTTCCAGCGCAGCCAGGGCGGAACGATCCAGCGGCTGCGAGGCGGGCCTGCGGGCGGGAGATGGGAACAAGGAGGCCGAGGAAAAACGATCCTCGAAGGAGGAGGAAAAGCGATCGAAGGAGGAAAAACGGTCGATATCTGCCGGCAGCGCGGCCGACGCCAGCGCCGTCTGGTCGAAATTGGTAATCCAGGCGGCAGCGCCCAGCGCCACAACGACTGCGGCGAGCGCAAATGCGATCGTCTCAAACCACCTCATGCGGCGGCGTGACAACAGCCCATCAACTGTGCGGGTGTCGAAGGCCATCAGCTCCCCAGTGCCAAATCGACGAATCCCCCGTCGAAGCGGCGCAGCCTAACAAGAGCCAAAAGTAAGGCATAATCGAGACAAACGGTCGTAAACGCGTTGAATGTCCACCAATAACCCAAAAGCGACCAAATAGCGACTAATCTCAATCGAGGCTACGCCAACACGGCCTGATTGCGTCCTAGTGTCCCGAATCCGAAGTTCGCACTCCCTTGCAGCACCCGCTTTTGCGAACTTCGGATTCTCGCGTTCGGTCGGCGATGCGGCGATAGTGACCCTTTTTGAGCGTGGAGACTTATGCGCGCATACGTTCTCAAGCATTACGGCGGTCCTGAAGGCTCGCTGTTAATGGATGTCCCGGCACCCGCGCCGAGGCCATGCGATATTCTCGTCGAAGTACGGGCCGCAGGTCTGAACCCGGTCGATTTCAAGTTCCGACAGGGGAAGCTGCGCGCCATCCAGCGGCCAAAGCTTCCGTTTGTGCTCGGCAACGAACTCGCGGGAGAAGTGATTGCCGTCGGCGGCGAAGTCAAACGATTCCGCGTGGGTGAGCGTGTGTTTGCCCGGGTCGCGAAGGATCGTGCCGGCGCATTCGCCGAGCAAGCATGTGTCGACGAGGAGGACGCCGCGCACATGCCACACAATCTGGATTTCACGGCTGCGGCCGCCATACCCCTGGCGGGGTTGACGGCCCTGCAGGCGTTGAGGGACGAGCTCGGTGTCAAACCAGGGCAGAAAGTGTTCATTTCAGGCGGTGCGGGAGGGGTCGGTACCCTTGCAATTCAGATCGCCAAGTGGCTAGGCGCACACGTGACAACAACGGCTTCGAAGCGAGGTGAAGCGTTGGTGCGCTCGCTCGGCTGTGATGAGGTGATCGATTATACGATCAAGGATATATCCAGCGCGGGAGACAGATTCGATGCGGGATTTGACCTGATTGGCGGAAAAACCCTGGAACAAATGTTCAAAATCATGAAGCCCGGAACCAAGATCGTTTCGGTAGCCGGGCTTCCAGAACCGCAAACCGCGATCAGGGATTTAGGCGGCAGCCGAGCTCTCTCCGCCATCTTCTGGCTGATTAGCTACCGCATCCGAGCTCTGGCTCGACGCGCAGGCGTCAGCTATCGCTATCTCTTTATGCATCCAAGCGGTAGTGAGCTTGCTCTGCTTGCCGAACTCATCGAACAGGGAAAACTCAAGGCCATCGTCGACAGGACGTATCCATTTGCGAAAATTGGCGAAGCTCTGGCCTACATCGAAAGCGGGCGCGCTAAGGGCAAAGTGGTGATCACGAACCAATGAGTCGATCGCTCGCCTGACGAGTTGACTGGACATCCAACCGCAAGGCTCCTACTTTCGATTTTGCCGGTGCTCGGCCTGCGAAATGAAACGAGCAAATAGAGTGATCAAAAGGTCGCATGGATGGGTGAAAACGCCGCGGGTCGATCCCTTTTTGGATGCCGGTGCGCTGGACCCATGACAGGCTTTTCTACGGAATTGGCACGACCGAAGACAGTTTTGCGGAGGCGCAAATGAAAAAGATCATCCTCTCGGCCTTGGTGATTAGCAGTAGCCTGGCATTCGCGAACGCACCCCTTTATGCGGCACAGAATGATGACATTGCTGCCCGCGTCCAAGCCCTTGAAAAAGAGAACGCCGCCATCAAAAAGGAGCTGACTGCCCGCCGGGAGAGCAAGGCCGCGCGCGAGCAGAAGGCCGCCCTAAGACCGACCTCCAGGCCGCAAGCCGGGGCGGTGGAGTCTGCACCGGCTTCTGGGAAACAGTTGCCGGCGATGGACATTACCCATCAAGACCTCGGCATAGGCTATCCAGACTATCATTCCGGGTTCGGCGGCCCGTATGGGGACGGCAACTACCCCCAGTGAAGGCGCCGCAGAGCCCCCTCCTGATTTTACGCGATGATGGCAATCCTCGCAGCGATCAAGCGGTGTCCGCTAGTTGACCCGCGCCGCACGGCGATTTGCGGCGGCTGATGATCAAAGGCGCGGATAGTCGCCTGATTTTCAACTTAGATCGACGATCCACCCAAGAATACCATCACATGCGTGGCTTGCCAGAACCAGGTCTCTCCATCGCGCGCGGCTTGCAGGCTGAATATCCGTTTGTTCCAAAGTGGATCGTGGACGAAGCGGATGTTTTCGATTTTGAAATCGATCTGTCGCTGCTTCCACTCCTTCGCCCAAGCGAAATGTGCTTCGTCGAGTTGTTGCCGGAGTTTGGAGACTTTGATCGAGTAGGAGTACGATGACGGAAAGAGCATTCTGAAGGACGTGAACTGGCTGACCATCACACGATCTCTTTTTCGCAAATCATCCGCAAGCGCGGCCCTCGCCTTCGCATTTAAGTCTGTCCGCCCTACATTCAACTAGCGGATAACGTCAGTGTTACCGTCGCTAAAGCGGGATCGGGATTCGTTAGAGATCATTCGTCTTTAGCCCAAATTTTTCGATTGACTGAATTGAGGCGCCCGCGCCGCGCGCCGCAGCGATTGCGGCGGCTGGCCGAAGGCGCGGATGAAAGCGCGGCGCATCCGCTCTGGGTCGCGAAAGCCGGTCGTCTGCGCCACGCGCTCAATCGCTTCGCTCGAAGATTGCACATGTTGCCGCGCCACCTCGACGCGTAGCCGCTCCACCGCCTTGGACGGCGTGGTGCCGGTCTCGGCGATGAAGGCGCGGGTGAAATGCCGCGAGCTCATGCCGGCCCGCTCCGCCAGATGCTCCACCGTCAGCGGCGTGTCGAGATGTTCGCGCGCCCAGGTCAATAGCGGCCCGAAGCGTCCCGTCGGCGCCTTCAGTTCGAGCAGCGAAGAAAACTGCGACTGGCCGCCGCTGCGGCGATGATAGAGCACGAGCTGGCGCGCGGTCTTCTGCACAATTTCGTCGCCATAGTCCTCCGCCGCGATGGCGAGCGCGAGGTCGATGCCGGCGGTAATCCCCGCCGAACTCCAGATATTGCCGTCGCGAACGAAAATCCGGTCCGGCTCGAGTTTCACGTCGGGATAGGTTTCAATGAATTGCCGCGTGCGGCGCCAATGCGTGGTCGCACGGCGGCCGTCGAGCAGTCGCGCTTCCGCAAGGATGAACGTGCCCGAACAGACGCTGGCGACGCGAGCGCCGCGCTTTGCGACCGCCTGCACGAAGTTGATCGTGCATTGGCTTCGCGACGCCGCTTCGACGCCGTCGCCGCCAGCGACAATGAGGGTAGAGATCGCGCCCGGTGACCCGAACTTCCGCGCCAGCATTTCCACGCCGGAGGAACTGCGCACCGGACCCGGCGTTTCCGCGAGCACCTTGATCGAGGAATCTGCACGGGCATAGCGGCCGGCGATGTCGAACACCGAAATCGGGCCGGCGGCGTCCAGCAACTGGAAATCGGGAAATATCAGGACACCAATCATGGTCTCGCCTATGTCCGAAAATGAGGGAAGTATGCCATTTCAGACATCAGAGCATCATGCCAGACTGGATACGTCAAGCAGAACCTCAAAAAGGCCCCGTCATGCCGGCTCCGCTGCAGATTGGAATTCTGATTTTTCCGAAAGTGACCCAGCTCGACTTCACCGGCCCGTTGCAGGTGTTCTCGAGTTTGCCCGGTGCTGTGGTGCATCTGATCTGGAAACGGATCGAGCCGGTCGCAAGCGACTCGGTAATGACGCTCACGCCGACCACCACCTTTGCCGATTGCCCGCAGCTCGACGTGATCTGCGTTCCCGGCGGCACCGGCACCGACGATATGGTCAATGACGAGGAAATGCTTGGATTCCTTCGTCGGCAGGCCGAGGGCGCCAAATACATCACCTCGGTGTGCACGGGATCGCTGGTGCTCGGCGCGGCTGGCTTGCTGAGGGGATACCGCGCGACGACGCATTGGGCCGCAACCGAGTTTCTCGGTCCCTACGGAGCGATTCCGGTCAAGACGCGCGTATGTGTCGACCGCAACCGCGTCACGGGCGGCGGCGTCACCGCAGGGATTGATTTCGCGTTGACATTGGTTTCGATCCTGATCGACCAGCCGACCGCGGAAGCGATCCAGCTCCGGCTCGAATATAATCCGGCGCCGCCGTTCAATTCAGGCTCGCCCGATACCGCGCCGCCGGAAATCCTGGCGCGCCTGCAAACGAGAATTGCCGCCGGCCATGACTACCGCAGTGCCGCCAATCGGCGCGCAGCGGCGCGGCTGGCCTGACCGGGGCGGACTAGCGGGCGGTGCCGGAGAACAGCTCGAAGGTCAGGCCCCTGAGCCATTTGTGGCCGGGGTCACGGTGGTAGCGTTCGTGCCAGAATTGGGCGATCTCGATACGCGGCAGCGCGATGGGCGGCTCGAAGGCGATGAGGCCGAGCGGCCCCGCGAGCCGTTTCGCGAGATTCGTCGGCAGGGTCGCCACGCCATCCGTCTCTGCCGCCACGATGGCGCCGGCGATAAAGCTCGGCACGCGTAACATCACGTTCGCCGGCGCGATCGCCGAAGACAGCACGCGGTGCGCGGTTCGGTGCGCGGCGTGTCCGGTTTCCGACCCGGTCACCAGAATGTGGCGCTCGGCCAGAAAACCGGCGCCTGCCTGGCACTTGCGGGCGCGCGGGTGAAGCTCGCGAACCACGCTGGAATAGCCGTCGAAATAAAGACGCTGCCGCCGCAGATGGCGAGCGGCCTTCGGAAACGCGCCAAAGGCCAGATCCGCTTCGGCGGTTTCGAGCCTGTGTTCGAACTGCCGTGCATCCAGCGGCACCGCGCGAACACCGATGTTCGGCGCGATCGCGGCCAGGCGCGCGATCAAGGGCGGCAGAAACCTGATCATGCCGACATCGGTCAGAAGCAGGCTGAATCGCCGATCAGAACTGGCGGGATCGAACTCGCTCGCCGACAAGCGCAATCCGTCGGCCGCCGCGAGAAGCGCGCGCAGCCGGTCGGCAATGTCGAGCGCCTTGGCCGTCGGCTGCATCGCCTGACCGTTGCGCACAAACAACGGGTCGGAAAAATGCGCGCGCAGGCGGCGGAGCATCTTGCTGATCGACGGCTGGGTCGTTTCCATCGCCTGGGCCGTCCGCGTGATGCTGCGCTGTTGCAGCAGTGCGTAGAGAACGCGCAGTTCGCGCAAACTCAATTCGGTGTATGCTTCCCGGTTCATATTAGTCATTCCAGTTTTGGCATGGCGCATGTCATCGCCCGGGGCTAGGCTTGCCGTCAATGACAATCGCGGGCTTCAGTCGGCAGCGGAGGATTCCATGGGCAAATTCATCGTCGAACCGCATTTTCGGCTCCAGGAGTGGGTTGCCGAGGAAAAGGGCTATTTCCGCGATCAGGGGCTCGACTATGAATTCCGCGAACTGATCCGCTCGACCGCGGGCCAACATCATAACAAGGGCGGCCGGGGCGCTTTCCAGAGCATCGAGCAGGGCCGCGAGGCCGACGTGAGTTGCGCCTGCCACTGGACCGTGAATGTCGCGGCTTCGAACGGCCACACCAAACTATATTCGGACCTTTACTCGGTCGCTCCGTCAGGGATTTTTGTTCCTGCCGATTCGAAAGTGCGGACGCCGGCCGACCTCGCACATTTGCCGATTTCGGTGGGATTCCAGTCCGGAAGCCACTACTCGACGATTCAGGCGCTCGAACAATACATGCCGGCTGGCGACATCAACCTGGTTTTCGAAGATGGCATGCTATTCAGCCGCATGGAGCGGCTGATCGAAGGCAAGAGCAAGGCGGCCGCGCTGTTCAACGGCCCCTACTACCTCGCCGAACAACTCGGCTTCCGCAAGATCATCGACACCACATTCATGATCGCCGCCATGATCAAGGGCTCTCCGGATCCGGAGGACATCCGCCGCTACTTCCGCGCACTCCGGTCGGCGCAGCGCGACATCGACCTGCGCCCGGAACTTTACACCCATTACTACAAGAACGAATTCCCCGACCGTTTCCATGCCATGATGGACACGCGGCGCTGGGGACCCGGAGAAAGAATCGTGTTCGAGCCCTACTCGAAAGAAGTGTTCGAGGAATCGTTCGACTGGATCGCAAAGCACAAGATCTTCGCCGATGACGGAATGGGATCGGGCGAATACGATCGCGCGACGATCTCTTTCGCCGCGAGGTAACGCCTCGGCGACGGTACCGACCTTTATCGTTTGCCTGAACTCCGGAGTGGGCTGATGCTGACAAGATGCGGGGTCCGACTGCTCGCGGCGGTCTGTTTGCTGATGGCGCGATCCGTCGTGGTCACCGCCGCTGAAGTACCTTTGAGGATCGGCCTGATCATCCCGCTGACGGGGGGCCAGGCATCGACCGGCAAACAACTCGCCAACGCGGTCAAGCTCTACATGAGCGAGAACGGCGACACCGTCGCAGGCCGGAAGATCGATGTGATCGTCAGGGATGACGGCGCGGTCCCCGAAAACACCAAGCGCATCGCCCACGGGCTGATCGTCAACGACAAGGTCGACATTATCGCGGGCTTTGGCATCACGCCCGCCGCGCTTGCTGCAGCGCCGCTTGCGACGCAGGCCCGGATTCCCGAGATCGTGATGTTGGCGGGCGCTTCCATCGTCACCGAGCGATCGCCCTACATCGTCCGCACCAGCTTCACGCTGGCGCAATCGTCGGTGATCATTGGCGACTGGGCGGCGAGCAACGGCATCCGCAAGGTGGCGACGATTACCACCGACTACGCGCCCGGCAATGACGCCCTCGAATTCTTCAAAACCCGTTTTCTGGCTGGCGGCGGCGAAATCGTCGGAGAGGTCAAGGTCCCGCTGGTCAACCCCGATTTTGCACCGTTCCTCCAGCGAATGAAGGACGCAAGGCCGGATGCACTTTACGTCTTCGTGCCGGGAGGTTAGGGCGGCAACTTCATGAAGCAGTTTTCCGAGCGCGGCCTGAACAAGAGCGGAATCCGCGTGATCGGCCCGGGCGATGTCATGGACGATGACCTGCTCAGCAACATGGGCGAGGCCGCGCTCGGCACGGTCACGGCACACATGTATTCGGCGGCTCACCATTCACCAAAGAACGAGGCCTTCGTGGCGGCCTATCGGAAAATGTTCGATTCACGCCCCGGCTTCGTCGCTGTCGGCGGCTACGACGGCATTCACTTGATTTATCTCGCGCTAAGGAAGACGGGAGGCAAATCCAGCGGCGAAGCCCTGGTCGATGCGATGAAGGGGCTAGCCTGGGAAAGCCCGCGGGGCCCGGTTTCGATCGATCCAGATACGCGCGACATTGTGCAGAACATTTACATCCGCAAGGTCGAGAACGTCGACGGCGAGCTCTACAATGTCGAATTCGCAAAATTCGAGGCGGTGAAGGATCCCGGCAAGGAGTCAAAGTGATCACGCGATCCGGATCGCGTTGGTTCGGCTGCGACAGGGATGCAACGAGAGCAAGAAAAAGGCCGCCCGGTTTCCCGGACGGCCTTTCCTGTCCTACGGCAGCCTCACATTTAACGGGCGATCTCAGGATGGCAGCGCCTGGGGGCCTATCTCCCAGCCTCATCCTGATCGGAAGCCGCTGCTTTTCGGGTCAGTCGCGATCTGGAGCCCGAACCGTCCGCGGTGGTTTCCCATCTCCGTAAGATGACGCCATAGAGCCATCGCCCCACGCGGGGCACAACGGCGCCGCGGCCAATGTCCCCGCTGTTCCCGTTGTTCACAGGGTGCGCTCGGTCATTCTCAGCGCAAGCGCGTAGCGCTTGTCACCGGGGCAATGCAACGCATCGAACTACGATGTGCAATTGCACATCGGAGAATCTCGAGATTCCGGGTCCGGTCCTTCGGACCATCCCGGAATGACGGTCCGGAAAACTCAGCTGCCCGGCGTCCACGGCTGGTAATCGCCGGTCGCCGCAGGCCGGCGGCCGCTGGCAAGCGTCGAGCCCTCCGGCCGGTAGGCGCCCGGCGTTCCCGTCAGGTTCGGCAGATGCGGCTTTTCCCATTCGCGCGGCGTATAGCTTTCTTCGGTCGGCGCGACGTCGACGGTGTGATGCAGCCAGCCATGCCATGACGGCGGCACGCGGGTCGCTTCCGCGTAGCCGTTATAGATCACCCAGCGCCGCTCGAAGCCGAGCGTCGGATCGATCTTGCCGCCCTTGGTGCGGTAGTAGCGATTGCCCTCCTCGTCCTTGCCGACCAGTTCGCCGAACCGCCACGTCCACAATTGCGTGCCGAAGGTCTCGCTGTTCCACCATGTAAATAGTTTGAGGAAAAACTGCTTCATTTGGGCCTGGGCCGGTTGGAGAAACGTCGCGGGTTCTGATGCCACTGGTGGGCTGAATTGTCCAGTTATCCAGCGCGCAAAGGCCGGTTTGGCCGGTGGCATGCCGCTCTGGCGCGATATCAAAGTCGCGTCATCGCCCAATCGGTTCGTTTCGCGCAAGCCTCAGATCGCCTACTATCTGGACGTGCACGATGAGTGCGCGGCTCGGGGAAGTCCGCCTGGGAGGGGTGGGCATGTCCAGTGACCAAGGAGCCGATGATGATCAATTCAAAAGGCTTTAGAGCGACCGCGGCAGTAGCCGTGGTTCTTTCCATGACGGCGCCGACCGCCGGGTTTGGCGAAAACAAACCCGATCATGGCAGCAATGCCCGCGCGGGCAGCTATCGTCCCCCGATCTCTCCCAACCATGGGGCTCCCGCGGCCGCCGCAGCGCCTGCCGCCGGTGCAGTTCGCGCGGTTACACCAATGCCGCAGCCCGGCATGGTTTCCCGCGGCAGCGACGACGGCGGCACTCATGCCGGTTTTCACGGCGGCGATCATGATCGCGACCACGACCGCGATCGCGATCGCGGTGCGTTTGTCCCAGGCGGGGTCGTCATCATCGGCGGGGTGACCGTGATCAGCCCCGCGGCCGCCCCCGCACCTGTCGGGGACGATGCCGTAGCCATCTGCATGCAGACCTATTCCTCCTACGATCCGCAGTCGGGCACTTATGTGGGCGATGACGGGCTTCTGCATTCCTGCCCGTAAGCAGGGTGTGAGATCGTTCAAGAGATAACGGCGCATTTGCTGCGCCGTCCCTTTCCGCTCACGATTGCGTCGCCAGCGTTACGCCCGCCAACGTGAACAGGAGGGCTGCGATCTGGCCGACGCCGAGCGGCTCGTGCAGCGCCAAGGCCGAGGCCACCACGCCGATCACCGGCACCGCCATGGTTCCGATCGCCGCCACCGAGGCCGGCAGCCGTGCGAGAGCCGCAAACCAAGAGACGTAGGCGACACAGAACTGGATCACGGTCGCATAGGTCAAAAGGATCCAGATAAAACCGGAGAACGCGCTCGCTTCGGTGTTCTCGAACAGGAGGCCGGCGATCGAGACCGGCAGGCAGCCGATCCCGATCTGCCAGGCGGCCGCCGACACCGGCGGCAGATTGATCGGCAGCCTCTTGGCGAGAACCGCGCCGACCGCAAACCCGATCGCCCCGCCCAGCGCCATGATGATTCCCGGCAGTTTTGCGAGGCTCGCGGCAAAGCCGTTGCCGCCCAGGATGGCGCTTAACCCAGCGAACGCCATGAACAACGAAATGACGCGCAGCAGGTTCGGCCGTTCGCCGAGAATGGGCCAAGCCAGGATCGAGGCCCATATCGGCATGGTGTAGGCAATCAGCGCCGCTTCGCTGGCCGGAAGCCAGAGCAGCGCAAACCCCATCAGCACCATCCAGCAACCGACATTGAGGAAGGCGGCGAGAACCAGCCTGCCCCAGAGTTGGCGCGGTACACGCAATTCTTGGCCGCGGAGCACGGCGAGTAGCGCGAGCAAGCACGCGCCGACCACGCCCGTCGTGCCGCGCAGCGTCAGCGGCGGCAGGTAGCCGAGCAGGAATTTTGTGATGGGCCAGTTAAAGCCCCAACCGATCGAGGTGACGGCAAGGAACGCAAGCCCCGCAGGCGCGATCCGCGCTTTCGCGCCCGGCTTGTTCGGTATGGTCATGGGAGGGTTGGACCGGGTGAGAATCGCCCGCACCTTGCCGTCTATCGGAGGGTCAGACCATCGGTGGTTCGGCATGCCAGATGAGACTTCCCCGTGGCTTTACGTGAGTCTTTCCGAGGCAAGCCCCCAGCCACAATAAATAGTTGGCCTGTGAACAGCGGGACGAAGCTGTGAGCAGCCGATTAGAGGCGATTTTTTTGCTTGGGAATCCCTGAGGACTCACTGATACTTGGCCCTATCAGCGGCGCCGGCGGCCCCCTGTTTTTCCCACCTTTCCACCATATTTAGTATTTGATTCAGGAACTCGTACTAATCCTTGACGGGCGCGTTGGAGTCGTCCTAGCCTTCCTCCTGTTCGGCGCGAGTGTGTTTGGGTCCCGCCGGTCGCTCCCTGAAGGGTTCCAAAATGACCACTCCGCCAGCCGGTCGAGGCAGCGGATGCGGGCCTTTTTGTCCCGAATTGGAGGGCCTGCGGCGCGCAAAAATGAACGAGCCAAAGGGCTCAAAGCGATGTGGGTGGCGTTGAGTGCGTAAGGCTTAGAGTCGGAGCTGGGGAGTTCCGCCTTTAGGCGATGCGCCGGCAGGCCAAGGTGCAGGCGAGTGCCCACACCTCCAACTTGCCGTCAGAGAAAAGGGCCGGGTCCACCGGTAGAGCATGCGGACGTAAAGGCCAAAGTTGTCTTCAACCTTGGTCCGGAGGGTTCGCTCAAGGAACAACACCCGGCAGCCGCGGCGGCGGCCGGCTAACAAGAAACGGGGCACGACCATGCGAATCGAACGGCGCCACACAACATCGGGCCAGTCACCCTATGCACAGATTGATTTCAGATTAACGACATCTGAAATCCGCAATCCCGATGGCTCGGTGGTATTCCGCCTCGAAAACGTCGAGGTGCCGGAATTCTGGTCGCAGGTCGCTTCCGACGTTCTCGCACAGAAGTATTTCCGCAAAGCCGGCGTTGCCGCGCGCCTGAAGAAGGTCGAGGAAGAGACCGTGCCGTCCTGGCTGTGGCGCTCGGTTCCCGATACCGAGGCGCTCGCCCTGCTCCCGGAATCCGAACGCTACGTCAGCGAACTCTCCGCCAAGCAGGTGTTCGATCGCCTGGCCGGCTGCTGGACCTATTGGGGCTGGAAGGGCGGCTATTTCACCTCGGAAGACGACGCTCGCGCCTTCTACGACGAGCTGCGCTTCATGCTCGCCAGGCAAATGGTCGCGCCGAACTCGCCGCAATGGTTCAACACCGGGCTACATTGGGCCTATGGCGTCGATGGTCCCGGCCAGGGCCACTATTACGTCGATTGGAAAACCGGCAAACTCACAAAATCCAAATCGGCCTACGAGCATCCGCAGCCGCACGCCTGCTTCATCCAGGGCATCGAGGACGACCTCGTCAACGAGGGCGGCATCATGGATCTTTGGGTGCGCGAGGCGCGCCTGTTCAAATATGGCTCCGGCACCGGCTCGAACTTCTCGCGGCTGCGCGGCGAAGGCGAAAAGCTGTCCGGCGGCGGCCGCTCGTCCGGCCTGATGAGTTTCCTCAAGATCGGCGACCGCGCCGCCGGCGCGATCAAGTCGGGCGGCACCACGCGCCGCGCCGCCAAGATGGT
>DATGGY010000248.1:0-2976 GCA_035308285.1 Bradyrhizobium sp.
TGTGAACTTTCAGGAGGTTGTCCATTCGGCTCTGGCCGTGAACGCTGATGTCGCCAAACACACAGTGATTCGCGGGGGAACCGAATGGACACTCACAAGAATGCGCCTCTGACGCCCAAAGGTCGAGAGGCCATGGTGCGAAGCGTTGTTGAAGGGAGGCTGAGCAAGGCAGCCGCCGCGCGCCAGTTCAACGTCACGCCGAAGACCGTCGCCAAATGGATCAAACGCTTCCGCGCCGAAGGCGTAGATGGTTTGCGGGATCGTTCCTCACGGCCTCATTCATTGCCAAGCCAAACCCCGGTGGCCACATGCGCCGCTGTCGAGGCGTTGCGCCGACAGCGCTACACGGGCAAGCAGATCGCTGCTGAGGTCGGGGTGTCGCCAGCGACCGTCAGCCGCATACTGCGCCGGCTCGGCCTGAATAGGCTCGCCGCGCTGGAGCCGGCCGAGCCGATCCGCCGCTATGAGCGCGAACACCCGGGTGAGCTTATCCATCTCGATATCAAGAAACTTGGCCGCATTGGCTCTGTGGGGCATCGCATCACCGGTCGCTATCCTGGCGCGGTCAATCGCCATCATGGCATCGGCTGGGAGTTCGTCCACGTCTGCATCGACGACGCTTCGCGCGTCGCCTTCGTCCAGGTCATGGCCGATCAGCGCAAGGAAAGTGCTGTGGCTTTCCTTGAGGCCGCTGTCACCTATTATGCCAGGCTGGGTATCCGGATCGAGCGTGTGATGACCGATAATGGCTCGTGCTACTGCTCCAAGAGTTTCCGAGCAGCCTGCAAACGCCTCGGTCTTCGCCAAATCTTCACCAGGCCATATACCCCCAAGACCAACGGCAAAGCCGAACGCTTTATCCAAACCGCCCTTCGCGAATGGGCCTATGCACGTGCCTATCAAAACTCACATCAGCGAACCGCCGAGCTGCAAATCTGGCTCCATCGCTACAATTGGCATCGGCCGCATGGTAGCCTGAAGGCCAACACGCCTATCAGCCGACTTGGTTTAGCCGGGAACAACCTCTTGAGGCTCCACAGCTAGGTCGCGGGTAGCGGTTTTCCTTGAACGTCATTCCGGGGCGCGCGAAGCGCGAGCCCGGAATCTCGAGATTCCGGGTCTGGTCCGGAGCCTGTCATTGGGCCGCGCTTCTGCGCGGACCCGTTGGGACCATCCAGGAGTGACGGTCCTATTATTGCATCCGGGGAAGGCATCTGGAGCAGGCGCGGAAGTTATGCCATAGAGATTCGGAAGGGCGCTCAGCACTGGGCGCTCTTTAAGGATTTCCCTCTCGCATCACATCTTTTTCAGCCGGAGACTTGATTTATGCGTCGATTGATCATCCTAGCCGGTACCGCCGTCGCCATGCTGGCCAAGTCATTGGCCGGCGCACAAGCCCAACAGCCCGCGCTGGTTCAGGTCGGCGTGCTCGAATGCCGCGGCGGCGCGAGCATCGGCTTCATCGTGGGTTCGGTCACCAATCTCGGCTGCGTGCTCCGCGTCGACGGCAGGCCGGAAGACCGCTACATCGCTACCATCCGCAAGGTCGGCGTCGATCTCGGCATCACACAGGAAACAGCGCTCGCCTGGGGTGTATTCGCGCCGACGAGATATCTCGGGCCCGGCGACCTCTCCGGCAATTATGCCGGCGCACAAGGAAGCGCGACGATTGGCGTCGGGGCTGGCGGCAACGTCCTGGTCGGCGGTTCCAACAATTCGATCGCGCTTCAGCCGCTCAGCCTGCAGGGACAAATCGGCTTGAGCGTCGCGGCCGGCCTCGAAAGCCTGGAACTGCGTCCGGGACGTTAACGCCCCGTTCCCCGGACACAGCGCATTTGTGGTGCGCTGCTGATCCGGGGGCCATGCCACGGAACGCCGCATCTTTTTATGGGTCCCGGCTCTGCGGCGCATCGTAAAGGACGCTGTGCCGCGTCCGGGACAACTGGCTCCGCACCGCGATTTTCCTCCTTGCCAAAACCGTGACAGAGGAACAGCATACAATGTTGCCGACCCAATCACGGGCCGAGCTCCACATGAGGAGGCGGCAATGGGACAGGACGTCAGAAGTCCCCGCGGTCCACGGTGCATCGCACTGGTGGGCCCTTTCCAAAGCGGTAAAACCACACTGTTAGAAGCGATATTGGCGCGCACAGGCGCGATTTCGCGCGCCGGCAGCGTCGAAGCCGGTACTTGCGTTGGCGACGCCAGCGCCGAGGCACGCCATCACAAGATGAGCGTCGGCTTGACTGCCGTCAGTATCAACTTCATGGGCGATACCTACACTTTTATCGATTGTCCCGGTTCGGTCGAATTTGCCCACGACATGCGCGCCGCGCTGCCTGCGGTCGACGCTGCGGTCGTGGTCTGCGAGGCCGACGAGAAAAAGCTGCCGCAGCTGCAGATCATCCTGCGCGAGCTTGAGGATTTGGGCATTCCGCGCTTCTTGTTTCTCAACAAGATCGACCGCGCCAACAAGCGCATTCGCGAAACGCTCGCCACCTTGCAGCCGGCATCGCGAATTCCGCTGGTGTTGCGCCAGATCCCGATCTGGAGCGGTGAGCTGATCGCTGGCTTCGTCGATCTGGCGCTGGAACGCGCCTTCGTCTACCGCGAACACAAAGCATCCGAAGTCATCGCGCTCGAAGGCGGCGACCTCGATCGCGAGAAGGAAGCGCGTTTCTCAATGCTCGAGAAGCTTGCCGACCATGACGATGCGCTGATGGAGCAACTGCTTGAAGACATCCAGCCGCCGCGCGACGCCGTGTTCGACGATCTCTCTCGCGAGCTGCGCGAAGGGCTCATCTGTCCGGTGCTGCTTGGCTCCGCTACCCGCGCCAATGGCGTGCTGCGTCTGTTGAAGGCGCTCCGGCACGAAGCGCCCGGCGTGGTCGATACCGCCAAACGCCTCGGTGCCAATTCGCCGAAGGAGGCGCTCGCCTATGTGTTCAAGACCGTGCATTTGCAGCACGGCGGCAA
>DATGGY010000249.1:0-24748 GCA_035308285.1 Bradyrhizobium sp.
CCCCGATATGGATTTGTCCTGCTTTCCAATTGTGCCGCCAGTGCTACCGGCTTGGGCTAGCGCTGAGGATACATTTGCGAATGCCAATAGCGATAGAGCCAGGAAAGTAATTCCAATCGACGCGCGCCGCCTCATGCTACCCCCAGACTTCGTGGCGGCATCGTACAGGCCAAATAGGTGCACTGGAAGGCTTGGTAGATGTCTCTCAGGGTCATTTGCGACCTGGTCGAGCCAACAAATAAGTCGGCGATATCCGCATCCGCGATGCCGCCGAAGGCGGAAGTAAATTCAGAGCATTAGCAGCTCCGCGGCGAGCAACTTGCAGCAATCCGAATTTGCCTGCGTGCTAGGGCGGGTGCGTACTCATAATCGAGATTGATTGAAGTGGCCTTACTCTGTCCGCTTCGCTCCGATAGCGACCAAATTCCGCATCGCGCCGAAACGACGCGATGTGCCGACGCGGAAGTCGCCGTCTCGCTCGATTTCCGGGTAGAGCAGGCCAACAAAAGAAGTCGTTGCAATCGCCTCCCCCGCACGGCCCGGCTATCAGCTAGAAACGAAAGGAGGCCTCTAAAGAAATATAATTTTATTGTTATTAGTAACAGACACCGAAACTCATTTTATTGCATGAGAGCGGAAATTCGTTAGTTGTCTTCCGGCCTGCCTTAGTCAGATCGCTTTGCGAAGATGACCCGCGGACGTTAGATGGCTTTGGCCTAGGTCGCTTCGAATGAGGCGCCTCCCGTGGCCTATCCTCCTCCGAGCCCCCCGATATGGATTTGTCCTGCTTTCCAATTGTGCCGCCAGTGCTACCGGCTTGGGCTAGCGCTGAGGATACATTTGCGAATGCCAATAGCGATAGAGCCAGGAAAGCAATTCCAATCGACGCGCGCCGTCTCATGCTACCCCCAGACTTCGTGGCGGCATCGTACAGGTCAAATAGGTGTACTGGAAGGCTTGGTAGATGTCTCTCGGGTCATTCGCGACCTGGTCTAGCCAACAAACAAGTCGGCCATGTCCGCGATGCCGCCGAAAGCGGAAGTAAACTCAGAGCATTAGTAGCTCCACTGGCCGGCCACGCCCCGTGGTTCGAGACGCGCGGCGTTGCTGCGCTCCTCACCATGAGGGGTCTAAGACCTCATCCTGAGGAGCTTACCAACGGGTCCGCGCAAAGCGCGGCCCGATGATAAACTCCGCAAGCGTCTCGAAAGATGAAGTCGTCGAACTTTAACTGCCGGGCCGATGAAGCTGCGCACGCGGCCGCGTGAAGGACGCCCGCCCACGCTTGATGCCCCAGAGCGGTTGCGCCAGCGTGGCAATCGCTTCCGTCGGGTTGCCTGCATCCAGGCACACCAGATCGGCCGGACCTCCGACATTGATGCCGTAATCGTCGAGGCGCATCAGCCGCGCGGCGGAGCCGGTGATCATGTCGAGGCAGCCGGCGAGGTCGGCCGGCCGCGAGACGTGGCAGACATTGGCGTAAAGATTGGCCATCCGGATCAACGAGCCATCGCCATAGGGCGTGAATGGATTCAAGACATTGTTGGTCGAGATCGAACAGGTCACGCCGGCCCGCCGCAGCGGTTCTGCCGGCACGACGCCGCGCGGCACGGCATGATCGTGGTTGCGTCCCATCAGGTGCAAATCGGTCGACGGCAGAATCGTCACGGCGACGCCGGCATTGGCCAATTTTTTCGCGATCTCGCCGAAACGGTCCGGCGGCAACAGCGACATCTGGGTGACGTGGCCGACCGCCACCCGGCCGCCCCAGCCAAACTCCTCGGTCTTGCGGCAGACATATTCGACCTGCATGCCCTGCGTGGTCTCGGCGAGGTCGAGGTGCATGTCGATCTCGGCGTCGAAATCGCGCGCGATCGAAAAGATTCGATCAATTTGCATGCGCGGGTCGGTGTCGAAATACGGCGCCGCGCCGATCGTTCGCGCGCCGCGGCGCAAACCCTCGATCAGGAGTTCCTCCGTGCCGGGATAATTGGTGAGCCCCTCCTGCGGGAATACGCATATTTCGACATCGATGGCCCAGGCATAGTCGCGCGCGAGCTGCTCGACCGCCTCAAACCCGGTCATTCCGATGCCCGGATCAAGCTCGACGTGGGTGCGCATGCGCATCGTGCCTTGCGCGATGCAGCGTTCCAGCGTCCGCCTGCCGCGCGCATAAACGTCTTCCGCGGTGAAGCCGCGCTTGGCGGCCGCGGTTTCGCGAACGGCCTCCGCAACGGTGCCCTCTTCGATCCGGCAGCGATCGAGGATGCAGGTCTTGTCGAGATGGATATGCGTCTCGATCAGGCCTGATACCACCAGGCAGTCGTCGGCCTTCAGTTCCGGCCCTTCTGCGGCAAGCGCGGGCGCGATGGCCGCGATCGCTTGGCCCTGGACGGCGATATCGGCGTTGACGAGTTCGCCGTCCCGCAAGATGCGCGCATCGCGAATGATCAGATCCATCAGTTCACCACGAGAGAAGCGGCGCCAAGATACGCATCGTCAAGCATCGCGCCATGCAACTCCGCCGCTCTGCCCTCGGCTACCACACGGCCGCCGCCGAGCACATAGCCACGGTCGGCAATCGCCAACGCATAGTCGGCCATCTGATCCACGATCAGCAGGGTCATGCCTTCATCGCGCAGGCGCGTAAATTGTTCGAACAGTTCGGCCACTACGTTGGGTGCGAGACCAAGCGAGGGTTCGTCGAGCAGCAGGACTTCGGGACGGGCGAGTAACCCCCGGGCGACCGCGAGCATCTGCTGTTCGCCGCCCGAGAGCAAGGCGGCCGCGACGTGCAGGCGCGGACGCAGCTTCGGGAAGCGCTCGAGCATGGTTTCGATCTCTGCAGGGTCGAAATCGCCGCGCCGCGTCGCGCCGAGGCGAAGATTTTCGGCGACCGTCAATTGTGGAAACACCTGTCGTCCCTCGGGCACAAGCGTGAGGCCGGCGCGTGCGACCAGATGGGCCGGCAACGAAGCGAGTTCCGTGCCGCCGAGATGGATGCTCCCTTTCACCGGGCGGATCAGCCCGCTCAAGGCTTTCATCAAGGTGGATTTTCCCGCGCCGTTCGGACCGAACATGGCGATGACCTCGCCACGACCCACTTTCACACTGACCTGATCGAGCACCGCGAGCGCTCCATAACCGGCGCTGAGGTGAGCTGCTTGCAGCAATGGCGCGCCAGCGGTCCGCGGCAGCGCCGATGCCGCTGGCATCTTGCCGCCGAGATAGGCCGCCTTGACGGCCGGATCGGTGCGCACGACGGCGGGCCTTCCAGCCGCAATGCGACGTCCCGCATCGAGCACGATGATTTCGTCGGAAACCGACATCACCAGCGACATGTCATGCTCAACCAGCACCACGGCGAGGCCCGCGCGCGCCAGACCTTGCAGAAGGCGGCCCAGCTTGAGCGTGTCGGCTTCGTTCAATCCAGCCGCTGGCTCATCCAGCAGAAGCACCGCGGGCGCGGTGGCGAGCGCGCGGGCGATCTCGACCAGCCGGCGATCGACATGCGGCAGTGCGGCGGCCAGTCTTGTTTCCGATCCGGAATAGCCGACGAGCGCAAGTAGCGCACGCGCCAGATCCGCCGGCGCCTCGCCGCGCCACGCGCCGCGCAAAAGACCAAGACGGACATTGTCGAGCACGCTCAACCCGCCGAAGGGTTGCGCGGTCTGGAACGTACGGGCAAGGCCGGCGCGCGCGACTGCGTGTGCCGGCTGGCCCGTGATCTCGCGGCTCCCGACTCGGACGGTCCCGGAATCCGGGCGCTGGAATCCGCTGATGAGATTGAGCAGTGTGGTTTTCCCGGCGCCGTTGGGACCGATCACGCTGGTGATGCGGCCCGGCGGCGCGGCCATGTCGACGCTAGCTACCGCAATGACGCCGCCGAACGCGACGCGCACGCCTTCGGCGACAAGATTTCCGCGTGAGCCGGCGACGTGCGCCAAAGCGAGATCGATATCCGCCTTCGGCTCCGTCTCGGGTCGCTCTGCCGTCAAAAGACGCGCCACCGCGCCCGCGATCCCGTCCGGCGCCGCCCAAAGCACAATCAGCAAGCCGGCGCCGAAAACCAGCAGGCGATATTCCGCAAGGCCCGCGAGCAGTTCCGGCAACAACACCACAACCACCGATCCGATCAGCGGCCCGAGGGTGCGGCCGGCGCCACCGACGACCACGACCAGCAGGAACAGGATCGACTGCGAGAACGGAAATGAGCTGGGCGCGATGAACCCCGTCAGCGCCGCCTGCAAGCCGCCCGCAACGCCCGCCGCCACGGCGGCCAGCACGAAAGCCGCCGTGCGCACCGGCACCGCGCTTATCCCAATGCCGCGCGCCGCCGCGGCCGCCGAGGCAAGAGCCTGCATCGCCAGGCCCAGCGGGCTTCGCGCGAAATAGTGAAACAGGACGAGCGCCGCCGCGCATAGACCGCAGGCCAATAGCGCCGTGCCGCCGGTGTCAAACGGCGCCGGAATTCCGGTGAGGCCACTGGAACCGCCGGTGAGATCGCGCCACTCGATCGAGACGGACTCGACGATAAAGCCGAAGGCAATGGTCACCATCGCCAGATAAGGACCCGTGACCCGAAGCGCAGGAATCGAGAGAACAGCCGAAATCGCCGCGACCAAAAGGATGGCGAGCGGCAGCGCTTCCCAGAAGTTCAACCCGGCCTTGGACGTGAGGATGCCGACCCCATAGGCGCCAAGCGCCAGGAAGCCGCCCTGGCCGAGCGACACCTCGCCGGCAAGACCTAGCAGCACATTGAGCCCGATACCCGCAAGCGCCGTGGTCGCCAGCGTTCCGAGCAAATACGCGTAATAGCCGGGCGCGAAGAGACAGATGGCGATCGCGGCCGAGCCGACAATCGCCGCCGATATCACGGCGAGAATGGCTCTCATACCCGCACCCGGGTTCGGCCGCCAAACAGTCCGGACGGCGCGAGCGCAAGGGCTGCGATGACGGCGGAAAATGTGACGATCTGGGTGCTGCTCGAACCCAACCATGTCGTGGCGCAGGCTTCCACCAGACCATAGGCGAGGCCCGCGATCACCACGCCCCAGGGATTGGTAAGGCCCCCGAGGATCGCTACCGCGAATGCCTTGATGCCGAACAACGTACCCATGTCATAGGCGACGTTGTAGAGCGGCGCGATCAAGATGCCGCCGATCCCGGCAAGCAGTGCGGCAGCGGCGTAGGTGAGCGCGATGAGCGAAGTCACGTCGATGCTCATGAGCCGCGCGGCATCCGGATTCTCGACCGCCGCCCGCAGTTTCAGTCCGAGCCCGGTCCGGTGCATCGCCAGATGCACCACGAATGCGAGCCCCAGCCCGACTGCCGGAACAACGATCTGCAACGGAAAGATGCCGACATTGCCGATGACCCAGGGATCATCAGCCAGGGACGAGGGAAGCGCGCGCGGCTCCTTGCCGAATAGCACCATCGCCACATTGTCGAGCACGATGCCGAGCGCAACGGTTGCCATCAGCCACGAATTCGTGCCGCGCGCGACGAACGGACGGACCGCGATGCGTTCGACGATCAGGCCCCAGACCGCGCAAGCCAGCAGCGCCACAGGCACCGCCACCAGCATCGGCCAGCGCAGCCCGACCGCAAGCGTATGGCAAATCACCGCCCCCAACATCACCGATGAGCCTTGCGCGAAGTTCACGGTGCCGGAGACGGCAAAGGTTAGCGTAAAGCCGAGCGCAATGAGGCCGTAGATGCTGCCGAGGCTGAGCCCCGAGACGAGAGCTGTGGCAAGCATCACCTAACCCGTTACGGGCTCGATCTGATCCCCGTTGTAACGCACCATGACGTAGTCGTTTTCGTTCAAGGCGTCATGGTTCTCGTCGGTGAAGGGCCTCGCGTAATTCTTGATCAGCCCCTGGTAGTTCTCGATGCCCAGGAATCCTTCGCGCAGTTTGGGACCTTCGGTCGAACCGGCCTTGGCGATCGCGAGCGCCGTCAATTGCATCGCATCGTAGGCGTTGGCAACCCCGACCGGCGGCGTGACGTCGCCCGGTCCCTTGATGTCCGGATATTTCGTCATCAGCGCCGCGAGCACGCGCTTGCCGACATCGTTTTGCGGCCCGAAGAAGCTGTAGGTCTGGATAAAATGCACCTTCCCCGCCCACGATCCGGCAAGCTCGGGGAAGCGTCCGCCCGAGATGCCCCAATGCGAAACGATCGGCACCGTCCAGGCCGAGCGCTGTAACGACTTGATCACCTGCGCCCCCGGCGCAGCGTTACCGACCAGGATGACCGTGTCCGCGCCGGCTTCGCGCAGGCGCTGGAGCTGCGGCGTCATGTCGGCGTCCTTGTCGTCAAACTTTTCCGCACCCGCAAGCTCGATGCCCGCGGCTTTGGCGGCCGCCGTGAGGCCGGCCAGATTGGATTCGCCCCAGCCATTATTGACCAGCATCAGCCCCGGTTTCTTCGCACCGAATTTCGTCGTCGCGTATTTCATCAAGGCGCGGTCGACCAGGACGTCCACCGCCGAGACGCGGAAGATGTAGTTCGGGTTGGCGCCGTTGCGCGTAATATTGGTCGCCGCGGCCCACACCCCCATGAAGGGCACCTTCGCCGAATTGGCGAGCGGCACGATGGCGAGCGAGACCGGACTATCGATCCCGCCATAGAGAATGGCGACGCCTTCCTTGTCGATCAGTTCCCGCGCGGCGGTCTGACCCTTGACGGGATTGGATTCGTCGTCGCGGCGAACAAGCTCAAGCTTCCTTCCGCCGAGCACGCCGCCTTTCGCATTGATCTCGTCGATCGCAATGGTAAGCCCGCGGGTGATCCCCTCGCCCGATTTGGCGGATGGTCCGGAAAGCGCCGCCACCAGGCCGATCTTGACGGGGTCGGCCGCCATCGCAGGCCTGCCAACGAGGCTTCCCACCGCGATCCCGGCGGGAAGAACAAGAGCTTGGCGACGCGTCAGATTTGTCGGCATTTGAGCAAACTCCCCTTGAAATGTCGTTTCGCAGGACTTTTCCGCTGGCTGAGGCCAGCCCCAGTCCGTTTAACTTTAAGCAAACGGTATGCCACAACCACAGGAATCACAACGGTAGTCTGAACCGCGACCGGCTTCCTGCCCGCTTTCGTTTTCAACGGCCCCTTGAACGGGGCCCGTCGAAGATTGCGAAGAGGACTTCGCATCGCGGCCCGAACGCGAGGCCTGCGCCGGCCATATTGCCGTCCCTGAGGCAAATTGCACAGATTGTAGCCGCAACGATGCGCGGGGTGCGCGTGGGGAATTTTTCGTTCACAATAGGGGTTCTTAGACAAAGGTCGGGCTTGTCGAAATGCCGTGACAGCCGCTCTTCCCCTTAGCCGCGCAAAATGCACAACCCAACAGGGAAACCGATGTCTCGCATATCCTTGAAATCCTCGATCATAGGCATGACGGCGATCTGTCTGTCTGTAGTCCTCACACATGAATCGAGAGCGGATGCCGCGAGCTGCCCCTCCCCGATCCCGCTCGGCCTGACGACCGCGCTCACCGGCAATCTGGCGCTGCTTGGCACGCAGGCCCGCAACGGTGTCGAATTCGCGGTCGATGAGATCAACGCCAACGGCGGCATCGACGGCAAGAAGCTGGCGCTGGCGACGGAAGATACCGGCGCGTCGAGCACGGACGCGCTCAACGCCATGAACCGCATTCTCGAGGGCAAGCCGCTTATTATCTTCGGCTCGATGATCAGCCCGCATGTGTTCGCCCAAACGGAAGCCGTCACCAAATCGGAAACGCCCTTCCTGGTCGGCGCGACCAACGGAAAGGTGACCGCTCAAGGCAGCAAATGGCTGTTCCGCACCCACGTCCATGACGGACAGCTCGCCGATCTCATCCCGGAATATCTGGTGAAGTCGCTCGGCAAGACCAAGCCCGGCATCATCGCCGTGGCGGACGACTACGGCCTGGGCGCTTCAAAGGGCATTCAAGCCTCGCTCGCCAGACTCAAGGTAACGCCGGTCGCGGTGACTTCCTATGCGCCGTCCGACAAGGACATGAGCGCGCAGTTGCTCGAGATCAAGGACAAGGACGCCGACAGTTTGATCGTGTTCGGCCGCCCTGCCGACGTCACTCTCGTGATCAAGCAAATGAGCGATCTCGGCATCAAGCTCACCACGATCGGCAACGCAAGCATCGTGGCGCAAACCACGCTCAACAATCTCTCGGCCGCGGAAGCCGACGGCACCTACGCCATCGGCGGCATGATCCCGCAAACCTCGAAGGACACGAAGATTCTGGATTGGGCCAAGCGCGTTCAGGACAAGTATAAGGTACCGGCCGACAATTTTACAGTGTCGTACTACGATACGGTCTATATGCTCAAATCGATCATCGAGAAGGTCGGCTGCAACAAGCCGGCGATCCGCGATGCGTTGGCCGCCACCAAGGATTGGAAGGGCATGCTGATTTCCTATCAGGCGGATGCGCTGGGCGACCTTGCACATACGCTTGGCATCTATCGCAACAAGGGCAAGACACCGGAGTTGGCCGGTCCGATCAAGGAAAGCGGTTTCTGATCCTGTCATGGGCCAGCTCGTCGTCAACGGCCTGGCGCTCGGGAGCATCTACGCGCTCGTCGCGCTCGGCCTGCTGTTGATTTTCAACACGGTTCAGATCGTCAACTTCGCGCAAGGCCAGCTCTTGATGCTCGGTGCCTTCATCGGCATCAGCGCCGCCGTGACCCATGAGTTGCCGGTGACGGCTGCCTGGGCCGTCACCATGCTGGCAATGGCGCTGATCGGAATCGTGTTCATGGTGCTGGTTTATTTCCCGCTGCGCGGGCGGCCGCCGTTTCTGGTGATCCTGACCACGATCGCGATGGGCATCGTTCTTGAAAATCTCGCATTGATCATCTGGGGTCCGCTGCCGGTGTCGTTGCCCTCTCCGGTTCACGGCCCGCCGCTACGGTTTGCGGGTGTCGTTGTTTCAATGCATCAGCTCTTCATCTTTGCAACGCTCGCCGCGATCCTGCTCCTGCAATTTCTCTTCCTGACCAAGACGCGGTTTGGAATTTTGATGCAGGCAACCGCGCAGGATTTGCATACCGCGCGTCTCGTCGGCATCCCCGTCAACCGTACCATTGCGGTCGCTTTCGCGTTGGGGGCCGTTCTGTCGGGGATCGCCGGGCTTCTGGTCGCGCCGATCTTCCTCGCCGAGCCGACCATGGGAGGAAGTCTCGGCCTGAAAGGATTCGTCGTCAGCGTGATCGGCGGCTTCGGCAATCTGCCGGGCGCCGTGATCGGCGGACTGTTTCTCGGCCTCGTCGAAACTTTCGGCGCCCGCTACATCTCGTCCAATTTTCGCGACGCCTACGCCTTCATTGTCATGATTGCAGTGCTCATCGCCTGGCCCCGCGGCCTGTTCGGCGAAAAGAGCGGCGAAAAGGTCTAAAGATGAGGCCCTTCGGCACAAAGAGCTGGCCCATTCTCGCGGCAGGCGTTGCGGCAGCCCTGACGGTTCCGATCATCGCGCAGGACGCCTACGTCGTCCAGTTGCTCAACATTGCCATTCTCAACGCCATCGTCGTTCTCGGCTTGAATTTTGTGACGGGCTGGGCGGGGCAGATCAACTTCGGCCAGGCCGCGTTCTATGGGCTCGGCGCCTATACCACGGCGATTGCGACCAAATCCGGCTTGCCATGGATCGCGACACCGTTTCTCTCCGCCGTCGTCGTGATCGCCGCGAGCCTCATGCTCGGTCTGCCGACCATGCGGCTGCGAACCTATTATCTCGCCATGACCACCATCGGCTTTGGCGAGATCATTCGCCTGATCATCGTGCATTGGGAGCCGATCACCGGCGGCACTTCCGGTTTGCGGGCAATCCCGGGCATCAGCATCTTCGGGATCGGACCGCAGGGGCAGGCGCAGCACTACTATCTCCTGATCGCAACGCTGGTGATCGCGGTGGCGATCGCGGCACGCATTCGCCATTCGGTTCTCGGCCGGGCGATGATCGCAACCCGGGACAGCGAGATCGCCGCGGAACAAAGCGGCGTCGACACCACGCGCACCAAGCTGCTCGCCTTCATGATCGGCGCGGTCTATGCCGGGCTCGCCGGGTGTCTTTATGCCTCTTCGATCCGATTCATCAGTCCCGACAGTTTCTCCGGCACGCAGGCGATCCTGCTGATGACCATGCTCATCGTCGGTGGCATGGGATCCATCGGCGGCTCCGTCATCGGCGCGATGGCTCTGACAATCCTGCCCGAGGCGCTGCGGTTTCTCGGGCAGTGGTATCTTGTGCTCTATGGCCTCGGCGTCATCGCCGTCATCGTACTGGCGCCGGGCGGTCTGGCATCGCTCGCCTCGCTATGGCAACCGCGCCGGGCGGGCGTGCGTTGACGCTCGCGCCGATCATAGCCGCCCGAGGCGTGACGCGGCGGTTCGGCGGTCTGGTCGCGCTCGATCATGTCGACCTCGACGTACCCAACGGCATTGTGCAGGCCATCATCGGCCCAAATGGTTCAGGCAAGACCACGCTGCTCAACGCACTGAGTGGCGCTTCGCACGCCGACGCGGGTTCCATTCGCATCGGCGGTCAGGAGATTTTTCGGCTGAAGCCGCACCGGATTGCGCGGCTTGGGCTGGCGCGGACGTTTCAGAACATCCGGATTTTCGACAACTTGAGCGTTCTCGAAAACGTCAAGGTCGCAGCCGCCTGCGGACGCCCGACGTCGCTTTTCAATATCCTGGCATCGAATGCGCGGCACCGGCGAAGCGAGGCGAATTTTGATCGAAGCGCGCGCGAGGCACTGGAAACCGTCGGCCTTGCCGACCGCGCCGACGATGGCGCCACGCAATTGCCGTATGCGCAGCAGCGTCTTCTGGAGATCGCGCGAGCGCTGGCATCGCAACCGCGCGTTCTCCTGCTCGACGAACCGGCGGCCGGCATGAACATGACGGAAAGCATGACGCTGCTGGATACCATCGCCAGGCTCAAGAGCCGCGGCATCACCATCCTCCTGGTCGAACACAATGTGCGGCTCGTCATGGGCATCAGCGACCGCGTCACAGTGCTCGATTTCGGCAAGAAGATCGCCGAAGGGGCGCCTTCGGACGTTCAGCGCGATCCGTTGGTGATCGAGGCCTATCTCGGCAGGCGGCACCGACATGCTTAAGGTCGATCGTTTGAGGGTGTCATACGGGCACATCGAGGTGTTGAAGGGCATCTCGTTCAGCGTCGAGGCGGGCGAGATCGTTGCCCTGATCGGCGGCAATGGCGCCGGCAAGACCACGACGCTGAGCACGATCTCCGGTCTTGTTCGCCCCACCGCGGGCACCATCGCCTGGAAGGGCGAGAATATCCAGAATGCCGCGGTCGAAGCCATCGTCGCTTCGGGTCTTGCCCACTGCCCCGAGGGACGACGCATCTTTCCGGGACTTACCGTGCTCGAGAATCTCATCACCGGCACCGCGTCGCGCCCGCAAAACAAGCGCCAGCTCGATGAGGATCTCGCACTGGTGTTCGAACTGTTTCCGCGACTGAAGGAACGGCTCAAGCAAGGCGGCTGGTCGCTGTCCGGCGGCGAACAGCAAATGCTCGCCATCGGCCGGGCGCTGATGGGCCGCCCGAGCCTTTTGATGCTGGACGAACCGTCGCTCGGGCTTGCGCCGATCGTAATCGAGCAGGTGTTTGACCGCATCCTCGAACTCAACAAGCGCACCGGTCTCGGCGTGCTGCTGGTCGAGCAGAATTCCGCGATGGCGCTCGAAATCGCAAGCCGCGCCTTCGTGCTTGAGACCGGGCTCATTACGTTTTCCGGACCATCGGCTGTCCTCGCCGACGATCCCCGCATTCGCGAAGCCTATCTTGGCGGATAATTCGTTTCAGGCACGCGGGACGCGCTTGCCGTTGAGCACGTTTCACTCGGGGCCTGCGCCGATCGGCGGACCGCCGGGAGGCCGGTGCAGATAAGTGATCGAAGCGAAGGCGCCGATCCAGGAGCCCGCCGCGGCGAAGGCGACATAGACCCAGTTTTCGGTGTAGCTGATCACGGCATAGGAAGAGAGCAGATACCAGCCGCTGCTCCAGCTTGCCGCCGGCACCCGTCTTCGCGCGACGACGGCGGAGGTGAACATCACATAGACGGCATCGGTCGCAGCCGTTGCAGCCAACACGGCCGTGGCGGTCAGCGGGTCGATCATCATCATTTGATTTGCCCTTCCTTTGGTTTTTCGTCCGACGGCATTGGTTTTGCACCTGCGCGGTCAACCGTCCATCGCTTTCGAACGGTTTCCCGCGCTGCCACACGGCACGAGCCTCGAGGAACCAAACCGCGGAGGATTTGGTTATGTTCTGTTGTCAATGTTGGCTGACGGCAACCGTCTGGGTCGGGGACCTCGCCCGAACGCTCTTTCGCTGAGTTTCGAGCGGCCTCGATTGGCAACGACCTGATGCCGGCATATGGTCAGCGATGGGCGTCATGGCGAATATCTGGGCTCGGAAATCAACGGCAGCGCTTCTGAGCGAGGCCGCTGATGCCGGTCAGCCACATCCCCTGAGGCGAACCTTGTCCGCGATCAATCTGGTCGCGCTCGGCATTGGCGCGATCATCGGCGCAGGCATCTTTGTGCTGACCGGTCACGCTGCCGCCTCCAATGCCGGACCCGCGGTTTCCGCCTCGTTTCTCCTTGGCGCGGTTGCCTGCACCTTTGCAGGCCTGTGTTATGCCGAGATGGCGTCAACCGTTCCGATCAGCGGCAGTGCCTATACCTATGCTTACGCCACGCTCGGGGAACTCGCTGCCTGGATCATCGGCTGGGATTTGATCCTCGAATACGCGGTCGGCGCGACCACCGTCGCAATCGGCTGGTCCGGATACGTCGTCAGTCTGGCTAGGGATTTTGGACTGAATCTCCCGACACGCTTTGTATCCTCGCCGCTCACCTATGATGCCGCTCAGCATGCGTGGTCGTTCACCGGCGCGGTCCTCAACCTGCCGGCCGCCCTTGTCATCGTCGTCGTCACAGCGCTTCTGGTCCTCGGTATTCGGGAGACGGCGCGCTTCAATAATTTCATCGTGGCGATCAAGCTCATTGTGATTGCGCTCTTCGTCATTTGCGCCGCGCCGGCGTTCAATACCGCGAACTGGGTTACGTCGAGCAATCCCCACGGCGCTTTCATCCCGCCCAATGCCGGCCTCGGAATTTACGGCTGGTCGGGCATCCTCCGGGGCGCCGCCGTGGTGTTCTTTGCCTATATCGGATTCGACGCTGTCTCGGCGGCGGCGCAGGAAGCCAAAAATCCGATGCGCGATATGCCCGTCGCCATCCTCGGCTCGCTGATGCTTTGCACCATTCTCTACGTTTTGGTTTGCGTGGTGCTCACCGGCATTGTCCCCTATGACCGATTGAACGTTCCCGACCCCATCGCGGTCGGCATCGATGCGGCCGGGGTCGGCTGGCTCTCGCCGGTCGTAAAATTGGGAATTATTTTTGGCCTCACCTCGGTCATACTGGTGATGCTGCTGGCGCAACCACGAATCTTTCGAGCCATGGCGCATGACGGATTGCTTCCGCCCGCTGCCGCCAGGATACATCCGCGCTTTCGCACGCCCTATGTCTCAACGATCTTGACCGGGGCGATCGTCGCCGTTCTCGCCGCACTGCTGCCGATCGGCCTTGTCGGCGAACTCGTCAGCATCGGGACGTTGTTTGCATTCGCGGTCGTATCCATCGGCGTCCTCGCGCTGCGCATCACCCAGCCAGAGCTTGATCGACCGTTCAGGGCGCCCGCCGTCTGGCTCGTCGCTCCTGCCGGAGCTCTCACCTCGATCTTTCTGATGCTTGGCCTGCCGGCCGATACCTGGTTCAGGCTCGCCGTCTGGCTCGTGATCGGGCTTGCGATCTATTTTGCCTATGGCGCACGGCATAGCCGGATCACGGCTAGTCCTGGAACGAGCGCCGAGTCCGGTCACGCGCTTTTCCCGCGCTGAATGAAGCGCGACTTTCTACTGACGCTCCCTATTCCCCAAACGCACGCGCAAGTGACTGTTAGCTTGTCGTCTGCGACCTTTGGTCCTCCTTCGGAATATAGAAACGCGGGCGGCGGTCTGATTGCCGGAGCGCTCATGACGGGCGCGCAACCATCCGGAGACAAGCGATGACCAAATTTACGCTTCTAGGGACCGCCGCTATCTCGTCATTGGCGTTTGCAACGTCTCTGCCCGCGCAAGCGATCCATGAGCGAGCCTCGTGCCCAATGGCGTCTCAAGCGCCAGCCGACGTCACGCCGCCGGCACCTTCGGCCCGCTGGCTGCCCCCTGGATGCGAAACATCAACAATGCCTTGGTCGGCGCCGGTCGGTCATCGCCAGCCGCAAGCTGCCGACGTTCCGCGATCGGCGTCTTACTTTGAACAGACCCTGGATGAAGAGGACGCAAAGGTGGATCGCGTCGTCAGGGGCATTTGCCGAGGTTGCTGAGATGCAATCCGCAAGGACGCAGGCCGGCGAATTTACTTCCGTGGCCGGCCCCGCTTTGCAAAGACGAGGCCCTCTGAGTCGGCGGTCCAACGCAACTGGCTCGCCAGTTTGAGCGCCTCGTTACGCTCAGGCCCCGGGGGCAAAAGGCGGGCCTTCTCCAAGGCGTCCGCCGCACTGATTTCCCGGTCAATTCGGTCGGGTGGCCTTTGCATTTTCTTACTCATGATCTAACGGCATTATTCCTTGAATCCCATGCTTTTATGACGTGAGTATTTCGTCCCGGCGCCGTACAGATGGGCAAAAAACCTTAACGGGCCAAGCACTTTCACGCGGAATTTATCGAGACTGCGGCTGAAGCCGGCGGTGCCACTATTCTGTAACGGCTCTGTAACGGACCCGTTACAAAGGACCGTTGGAACGCGCTCAACTGCAAAAATCGCAGGGCGACGGCCGCCTGCGCATGCATTATCGCCCAATCTGGAGCAACAGCAGCCCGAGACGAGCTTTAGTTGGTCAACGTCCCCCACTGCGACGCCATGCGCTCGGCACCCCGCTGCGACAGCGCAAAGATCGTGAATGTCGGGTTCGATGCGCCTTCAGTCGGAAAGATACCTGGTCCGGCAACCCAGAGGTTGGGGATTTCATGGCTCTGGCCGTAACTGTCGACAACCGAATTGGTAGCGCTCGTCCCCATGATGGTGCCGCCCAGGAGATGGCTGGTTGGCATCGCGCCGCGCCCCGACCACGCCTCCTTCGCGCCCGCCGCCTTGGCGATTTTCAGTCCCTCTTCGAGATTGGCATTCCACAGCGCGACCGCGTCGGAATCGAAACTGTGGGTCAATTTCCCCAGCGGCATGCCGAATTCGTCCTTCCCGCTGGCCAATTCGACGCGATTCTCCATGCTCGGCAGCTCCTCGCCGAACGCCTTGATTCCGGCGAGATGGCGCGCGGCGCGCTTCATGTAGTCCGCAAGCTCCGGCCCGAACAGATCGCCACGGGAATTGGCGAGATCGGCCGTCTTCAGGGCGAACCCCGCCGTCACGAACGAGCTGCCAAACGCGCCCTGCTGACTAGTCTTCGGATAGCGCGCGTAGGACATGTACTGGACGCCAACCGTACCCATGTGATTCTGCGTATCCTCGTCGAACATCGCCCAAGTATTGGCCACGTGATGGGACATCATGAAGCGGCCGACGAGGCCGCTCGCGTTGCCAAGACCCCTGGGATGCTTGTCGGTCGCTGAGTTCAGCAGCAGCCGCGGATTTTGCGCCGACCACGCCGCCAGCAGCACGACGTTCGCCTCCTGGGTCTGCTTCTGGTGCTTGTCGTCGTAATACTCGATACCGGTCGCGCGCGTGCCGGCCTGATTGGTGAGAACGCGCGTCACCGTGGAAAGAGCGCGAACCTCGGCACCGGCCTTGCGGGCGTCGCCGAGATAAGTGACCAGCGGATTGGCGAGCGCGCCGATCGGACAACCGACGTGACACCATCCATCATAAAGACAGGCGGGCCGTCCCTTGAATGCCACCGAATTCATGCCGACCGGCGCCGGCACCATGGGAATGCCTGACGCCTCCAATGCCTTGAGCCAGATGTCGCCGTTCTTGAACGTCTTCATCGGCGGCATCGGATAGGGCTCGCCGGCCGGGCGCCATTTCTCCTCGGCCCTGGCATCGCCGGAGACGCCGATCTCGCGCGCAACCTTGTCGTAGAACGGCGCGACGTCTTCGTAAGCGATCGGCCAGTCATGGCCGCGCCCGTGCTCGCTCTTCATCCTGAAATCGGTCGGCAACAGCCGCGGGAAGTTCGCGAAGTAGTGCAGCGTCGCGCCACCGACGCCCCATCCGGCCTGCGCGGCGTAGCCCATCGGGTTCTTGCCTTCGAGCAGGAACGGCGCTCCCGCCGGCTTGACCCGCCGGCCCCAGATTTCGGAGCTGATGAGATCGGAAAGCTCCCAATCCGGGCCGGAATCGAACAAGACGACTTTCTTGCCGGCCTTCGCCAATACCGACGCGTAGACCGAACCGGACGCACCGGCGCCAATGATGACGACGTCTACTTTTTCGTGTGCCATCTCACCACCTCTTTTCCGGTGGGATATGCGGCATATACGGAACGCCCAACGCCTCGTATCCTTCCATCGTTCCGTAAACGACGTCGACGGCATCGGCGCGCAGCACCGCATAAACCGCCCCACCCGGCCTTCCCGTCCAGCCTTCGATCTTGTTTTGCCGCATGCGATTGACAAACTCGCGCTGGTCGTTGGCCGGCAATTGCGCGAAATCCCGCCCGAACAGTTTACGGCTGCTCTCGTCGATGGTGACGATGGCGGTTCGGTAGAAATCCGCAAACGGAGGACGGATGTTGAAGATGCGGGCCTGAAGCAGGGATTCGTGCGGCGGCACCGAAATCTGTTGATCGATGTAGTGGGCGATGCCGGCCTCTCGCGCCTGCGGCACCAGCGTCTCGCCGAGAGCCTCGAGCGTTTCGCCCTGATGGGCATCGAGAAGGCGGAAAGGCACGCTGCGCGCCCTTGCTTCTCCGGGCGCCATGAGGACTTCAACTCCGCCAACCGTAAAAGCCAGCGCACCAAGGCTTGCGCCCTTCACGAAGCCGCGGCGACCAATGTCGGCCATGGTCATCTCCTCCCGGAGCTATTTTTGTTTTCTTTCGCGATTTTTTTCCTACGAAAGATTTTCGGCATTACTGGGCAGCTCCGATCTTGAGTCAAGAGGATGCGCGGCGGAAACTGGCCAAAGAGCCAGATGATATCCGCATCGCCCCCATTCCTGGGCGAAACGGAGGATAACGACCAGCGGAGAGACACAAGGCAAAGCGCGCCGGCGAACAGCGCCCACGTCATCATCGGAATTCATTTGTATGCGAACGTAAAATCCGGCTTGATCCTTTTGCTGAGCCGCGCGCAAGATAGGTCTCAAGCGGCTTCCCGAACGCATTGAACAAAAAGGAAAATGCGATGGCCCACGATCAGCCCCAGGCGACCGGCCCGACCAAGCTCGTGATCCGCAATATCGGGCTCATGCTTTCCGGCGCGCTGGAAAGGCCGATCCTCGATGCCGACACCATCGTCGCGGTCAATGGCAAGATCACGGCCGTCGGCCGCGCAAAGGACGTCGATAGCGAAAGCGCCACCACGATTGTCGATGCCAACGGCACGACGGTAGCGCCCGGGTTGATCGACAGCCATGTCCATCCCGTCGCCGGCGACTGGACGCCGCGGCAAAACCAGATCGGCTGGATCGACAGTTTTCTCCACGGCGGCGTCACCACCATGATCTCGGCCGGCGAAGTTCACATGCCCGGCCGGCCGCGCGACGTCGTCGGCCTCAAGGCGATGGCGATCTTTGCCCAGCGCGCGTTCTGGACGCTTCGCCCCGGCGGCGTGAAGGTTCACGCCGGCGCACCGGTGATCGAATGCGAAATGGTAGAGGACGATTTCCGGGAATTGGCGGCCGCCGGCGTCAAGCTGCTCGGCGAAGTCGGGCTCGGCGGCGTCAAGGACGGTCCGACCGCGCGCAAGATGGTCGGCTGGGCGCGCAAGTACGGGATTCAAAGCACTATCCACACCGGAGGCCCATCGATCCCCGGCTCCGGCCTGATCGACAAGGATGTGGTGCTGGAAGCCGACACCGACGTGATCGGTCACATCAATGGCGGCCACACCGCGCTGCCCGACGACCAGATCCGTTGCATCTGCGAGGGCTGCAAGCGCGGGCTCGAACTGGTTCACAACGGCAATGAGCGCTCAGCGCTCTACACGCTGCGCGTCGCGCGCGAGATGAACGAGCTCGGCCGCGTCATTCTCGGCACCGACGCGCCCGCGGGCTCGGGCGTGCAGCCGCTCGGCATCCTGCGCATGGTGTCGATGCTGGCCTCGCTCGGCGAGGTGCCGGCGGAAATCGCGTTCTGCTTTGCGACCGGCAACACCGCCCGGATGCGCGCGCTCGACTGCGGCCTGATCGAGCTCGGACGCGCGGCCGATTTCGTGCTGATGGACAAGGCGCAACATTCCGCCGGCAAGAACCTCCTCGACAGCGTGCGGCTCGGCGATCTCCCAGGCGTGGGCATGACCATCATCGACGGCATCGTGCGCACCCAGCGCAGCCGCAACACGCCGCCGGCAACGACGGTGCCGGTGATTGTCGGGCATTGATCCGTTCAGCGTTTTTATCTCTCAGTCATACCCCGCGCATGCGGGGTACCCAGTATTCCACCGCCGTCGGCGATAGAGCCGAGACGCCACGGCGTACTGGATCATCCGCCTTCGCGGATGATGACAGGGGCAGACAAGCGGCCGGAGACGAGTTTGCGAAAACGACCCGACGGTCAAATCAGTTAAGCGGTTCCAGCCAATCAATCACCGCGAAAGCCCCCAATTGCCGAACGTGGCGCCTGGCTTCGTCGGCGCCGTGTCGCCCTCTTCCTTGAACGCGAAGGTGAGGCCGGCGCGAATCTCGTTCACGGCGCGTCCGTTCACCAGTGCGTAGCGGAACGCGGCATCGAAGCTGAGATCGTGCTCAACTTGCCAGATGGCGCCGATGAGAACCGAGCGGGTCTCGCTCTGCGTCCACACCTTGTCGTAAAACGTCTCCAACACGGGGCGGACCTTCCACGTCGCAGGCCCTTCGAGAATGACATCGAGGAATGCCTCGCCATGCTGGTCGCGGGTGAGGTTGGCCTCGACGTTGAAATGCGCGGTTCCCCAGTCCCAGCGCTGCGAAACAATGCCAGCCCAGCTAAATCCGACGCCCGGATCGGCGTTGATGCCGGGCAGCAGCGGTCCGAATTCAGTGGCGATGCTGGGGCCGGACTGTCCCTGCAGAACGCCCGGCAGGACCACCCATTTGAGGAATGCGCCGGTAGCAACGACGCTGGCCGGGCCGCCCGGCGTAAGCGGAGTCAGCATTTCCGTCTGCAAGACCATTTCCCAGCGTTCCGCAAAACCGTAGTTGAAGACCACGCCGGGCGTGACCAGGCTCGATTGCGATCCGGTTCTCAGCCAACCGACCGGCTCGAGCTCGACCTCGATTTCGTTCAAATCGGCCACCGCCGCATCGGTGCCGTCGAACGGCCGATATGCGGCGGCGGGCCAGGCGAAGAGACAAATCGCCACCGCCGCCGCACGACCGATCCAGGTGGATAGGCCGAGCAGGCGGCCGCGCGAATCCCCGATAAGGTGCGTTGAAGCCATCCCTTGTCTCACCGCGACATCCGCCAGGGCGAACGATCCGGCCACGACTCAAGCGCGGCCTTCGCCCACTCGATTGACTTGTCGGTATGACACAGGTTGCAGGCGTTTGGAATCTTAAGCGTGTCCGTATCGCCTGGCGTGACAAAATGGAACGTGTGACTTCGGACGTTCTGGTCCGCAATCGTCTGCTCGATTTTCGGCATGTGGCAGGCGATACACTCATTGCCCGGGCTGCCCGCTTTGTGATGGGAATGCGCTTCGATGGTCGACGCGTGGGGGCCTGCTTGCGCATTCGGGCCGTGGCAGTCGAGACATAACGCATTACCGGTCTTGCGGACCATGGCGACGTTTTCCCCGCCATGCGGATCGTGGCAACTGAAGCAGGTGACGCCGCGCGCATACATCAGGCTGTCCGCAAAATCGTTGCCCTGCATGCGGTTCTTGTGACCGGTTCCGTCCGCGTAGTGCATGAAGTTCGTCTCGCCGAGCTTATGCTCTTCAAGCTTCCAGTAGTCCGCGAGGCGTTTGCCGACATCGAAGCCGACGGGCCAGTCATAGTACTTCCCCTGAATCGGGTTCTTCAGCGGCTGGCCCTGGGAGTGACACTGGATGCAGGTGTCGTTGGCGTCGACATAGCCGAAGCGCGCCGGGTTGAGGACGTTGTCGCGCACCGGCTTCTTGACATGCGCCTCGCCGGGGCCATGACATTTTTCGCAGCCGACATTCCATTCCGTGACCGTCCTGGAAGAGATATCGAAATTGACGGAGTGGCAGCCGTCGCAGAGCGGTCCGGTCGGGCGCTGGAAATTGTCGGGTGGGTAGAGCACGGCCCACCAATCGGTGCCGTTGGCGACGAAATATTTGCGCCAAATCTTGTGCGCGACGTCCCATTGCGCGGGCAACACGAAATAATCGTCGCCGACTTTCTTGAAGTACCGCTGCTTCCACCGGCTGCCATAGACCAGCGCGATATCGTCCTTGGTGAAGGTCAGAAACGGATCGGGTTTTGCAAGATCGGGAATGATTGCGTCGGGGTGCTCGCGGGGGTCGCGCACCACGTTCGCCATCCGCGTCTTGCTCCAGCGCGCGTAAACGTTCTCATGGCACCTCTTGCACGCGGCCGATCCGACATAATGCGGATGGTCCGGCGACACCGCTGGCGGCGCGGCCGCTCCCTCCGGCGCCATCTGCGCGACCCGCGGCAGGTTTCGGATATAGCTCACGAGCTCCCAGATTTGCCGGTCCGGAAGATTCCAGGCGGGCATGCCGGTGTTACGGATGCCGCTTCGGATGTGATAGAAAAGTTCGCCGTCCGACGTGGCCGCTATCGCGGTCGAGCGAAGCGCCGGCGGGCGCGGATATTCACCCGAGCCGATGGTGGTTTTGCCAGCGCCGTCATAGCCGTGGCAAACTTCGCATTTCTCCCGATAGAGCTCTTTACCCGCCGCGATGTCGGCGGGATCGGCTCCCAATGGATTGACGCTCTTCTTCGCCGCCTCCGGAACGCTTTGGTGCAACAGCCAGGTCGCGATCAAGGTTTCGGCCGCCGGCGGCTCGTTGAGCGCGCTCGACAGACCCGGAACGAATATGGCGTAGAGGGTGCCAAGAAGGGCGACGATCGCTACGACCAGGCAGGCGAACCAAAGGAGGATTTTTCGTCGCAGCTTGCTCGTGGACATCGATCCGTTTGTCGACATGGTGCGTCCTCGCATGATTCGGGACGCGATACTTGGGCATGCCGCCTGACGGGGAGATCGCAAGCCCCCATGGGATCAAAATAGCCGGCCAACTTGGACTGTCAAGCGCTTGGGCTTTACTTCGGCTGCGCAAATATGCCCGTTGTCATCGTAGCTTGCTCAGCAGCGCAGCGATCTGCTATTGCGTCCCGATCTCGCCGGCGATCACGGGTCCAAACAGTTCGCCGTGCTCGCCGTTGAAACGCGACATCTGCATCTGCTCGACCGGGAAATAATCGGTCGGGCTGGTGTTGACCTTGATGCCGGGCAACAACAAGCCGAGTTCAAAATTCTTCAGGTTGGCCGCCTGCCGCATGATGTTTTCGCGGGTCAGGTCGTCGCCGCACTGCCTGAGCACCTGAACCATGGTTTGCGCGGTCAAATAGCCGTAGACGCTAAACGTGCTGGTCTTGTCGCCTTCCGGAAAATACGTGTCCATGAAGGCTGCCCACTCCTTGATGGCGGGATCGTCCTTCCACGCCGGATCGGTAGGGTCCTTGAGATAGTTGGTAGACAGGATGCCCTTGGCGTTCTCAAGTCCGGCGGGCCTGAGAACGGAGCCCACGGAATTGGAGACGCTGGCCAGGAACTGGACCGGCTTCCAGCCGATCTCGGCCGCCTTGCGGATCGCTTGCGCTGCAAATTTCGGCGAGGCTTCGTTGAAAAACACATCGGCGCCGAGGGTTTTCAACGTCACGATCTGACGGTCGACCGTGGGGTCCGCGGGTTCGTAGGGGATTTCGCCGACGATCATCCGTTTTGTCGCTTCAGCGCCGAGACCGTCCTTGAAACCCTTGAGATAGTCGCGGCCGGAATCGTCGTTCTGATAGAGAATTCCGATTTTCGCCTGCGGCAGGTGTTCCAGGATGTATTTGGCGTAGATTTTCCCCTCGGTCTGGTAGGTCGGCTGCCAACCCATGGTCCAGGGAAAATTCCTGGGGTCGCCGAACTTGGTGGCGCCGGTGGCGACGAAGAGTTGCGGCACCTTCTTCTCGTTGAGATATTTCTGGATCGCGTTGTTGGTCGGCGTGCCCAGGCTCTGAAAAATCAGCAATACCTCGTCGCTCTCCACGAGCTTGCGCGCCTGCTCCACCGTCTTTGCCGGGCTGAAGGCGTCGTCGTAGGAAATGAAGTCGATCTTGCGGCCATTGATGCCCCCCTCGGCGTTGAGTTTCTTGAAAAAAGCCGCCTGGGTCCGGCCGATCAGCGCATAGGCCGACAGCGGCCCGCTATAGGGCATGATGTTGCCGATTCTGATCTCGCCGTCGGTGACGCCGGGGTCGTACTTCTTCTGCGCCGCGGCGGGGATAGTGCCCGCGAGAAAGCAGGCCGTGATCGATGCCAATATGACGCCGCGTGACTGCATCATGTCACTCCCTCCCGATGTCGCCGGCGGTCAGCCGATCATGCGGCAGTCTAGGGTTTGGGATCTGAAATTGTCCATCGACAACGTCAACATTCTGCGCTCCCGGACGTTGGCCTGCCCTTAACGAGCGCCACTTAAGAAGCTATCATGCCTGTCTTCTTGGGTTTGGGGGCGCAATGCGACGGCGCGAATTTACTAAATGGATCGGCGCGGCAGCCTCCTGGCCGCTTGCCGCTCGTGCGCGGCAATCGATTAGTTCGCCTGCGAAAACGCCTCGGCTGGGCATTCTCATGCCCAGTGATTCCGAAGGAAATCTTCGTGCATTCGAAAGCGGTTTGCAGGCCCTCGGCTATGTGGAAGGCCAGAACATCGTCATCGAGCGTCGGTATGGAGATCCGAAAGGAGAGCATTTGCGCGAACTGGCGACCGAGTTGATCAAGCTTAAGGTCGATGTCATTGCGGCGTGGAGTACACCGGTTGCCCTGGCGGCACAGCAGGCAACAGGCACGATCCCCATCGTGGCGGCGGTCATGGCCGATCCGGTTAACGACGGACTCGTTGCCAGCTTGGCGCGCCCAGGCGGCAATATCACGGGGACAACCTTTCTTGGACCGGAGTTGGTCGCCAAGCGACTGCAACTGTTCAGAGAAATCGCACCTAAGCTTTCTCGAATAGCTGCCCTCTGGCATCCGCACGCTTATAGCGAACGTACGATGGCAAGCATGTCGGGAGAGGTTAACGATTCAGCGCGGAAGCTCGGAATGGAGCTTCAATTTGTGCCGGCCGAAAATCCGGACGAGCTGGCCGCTGCATTTTCCAAGATAACCGAGTCGCGTGCTGAGGCTTTCATCGTGCTGCCGAGCCCGATGCTCTTCAACCAATATGCACGCATCGTGGCCTTTGCAGCGAGCAACCGCTTACCAGCCGTATATCAGGCGCGGGAATTCGTGGACGCGGGCGGCCTCATGTCTTACGGGGCAAACTTGGCCGAGCTGTTTCGATCGGCTGCTTCATTCGTGGACAAAATATTCAAAGGCGCAAAACCATCGGAATTGCCCGTGGAGCAACCAACTCGATTTGAGCTCGTCATAAATCTGAAAACAGCAAAGGACCTCGGCCTGACAATTAACCGCGAATTCCTTCTGATTGCGGACGAGGTTATCGAGTAGCTACCAATGCCCGCTTACGACACTTCTGCAAGATCGCGCCGGCGAGAGAACGGACTTCGGTCAAGCGTTACCTGGATCGGCACAGCCCGCCTCATTTGAGCTTGCCCAGGAGCGCCACCAGCGTCTCGCGCTCTCTTGCATCGAGCGGCGCCAGCGTTTCCCGCGTGATTGCGAGGGCCTGTGGGGCCACCTTCTCGGCGAGTTGCTGGCCCGCCCGCGTCAGGCTGACCAAAAGGCGGCGGCCATCCTCGGGATCGGCGCTGGTTTCGGTCAGGCCGCGGGCGGTGAGCCGGTCAATCACGCCCTTGATGGTGGCAACATCCATCGCGGTGAGCCGGCCGAGCTGATTTTGCGAGCACGGCCCGCTCTCGGTGAGTTTTGCCAGTGCCGCCCATTGCGTCGGCGTGAGGTTGACGCCGATCTCGCGTGCAAAGATCGCGGCGTGCCGCTGCCAGACCTGGCGCAGGATGAAACCGATCTGCTCGTCGAGGACATAGGCCGGCCGCGACGGTTTTGCGTTCCGTTTCAGCGAAACACTCCTGGTCATATGCCTCCCTGCCCCCTTGATGCGCGCCGCCGTCAGAGCGCCAGATGCGCGTCGCGAATGTCGGGACGCGCGTCGAGTTCGCCCATGGTTCCCGTGAAACAAATGCGGCCGCGCTCGATGATGTAGGCGCGGTCCGATATCAACCTTGCGAAATGCAGGTTTTGCTCGGAGAGGAGCATGCTGACGCCCTCCTTCTTCATGGTCAGGATCGCCTCGACCATCTGTTCGACGATTTTCGGCGACAGCCCTTCCGACGGCTCGTCGAGCAGGACCAGCGACGGGTT
>DATGGY010000250.1:0-13761 GCA_035308285.1 Bradyrhizobium sp.
GCCCTCTTGTTCCTGGACCTCGATCGCTTCAAGGAGGTCAACGACGTTTTCGGCCATGCCATGGGCGACGCGTTGTTGCTGGAGGTCGCTAATCGGCTGAAGCGGGCGGCAGACGGGGCCTTCGTGGCGCGGCTCGGCGGCGACGAGTTCACGCTGATTGTGGAAGGGCCGCAGCCGGCCACGGCATCGGCGGTCGCGCGGCAAATCCTCTCGCTGATTTCCGCGGAGATTCAGATCGAGGACCGAAGGCTGCGCGCCGGCGCGAGCATCGGCATCGCCCTGTTCCCGAACGATGCCAAGGATGCCTCAACGCTGCTCGCCAACGCCGACGCCGCGCTGTACCGCGCCAAGGGGCGGGCACGGGGCTCGGTCCGCTTTTTCGAAGCGGAAATGGATATGCAGCTCCGGGAACGCAGGGCATTGCAGCAGGATCTGCAAAAGGCGCTGGCGGCGGGCGAAATGTCGCTCTACTACCAGCCGCAGATTCGCGTCGACGGCGAGCCCACGGGCTTCGAGGCGTTGATCCGGTGGCACCATCCGGTTCGCGGCCTGATCTCGCCTTCCACCTTCATTCCGCTCGCCGAAGAGAACGGAACCATCGTCGAGCTGGGCGAATGGGTGTTGCGCGAGGCCTGTCGCGAGGCGGCGTCTTGGCCGAACCCGCTTCAGATTGCCGTGAACCTGTCACCCGTTCAGTTCCGCACCGCGGACCTGCCGCAACTGGTTCACCTCGCGCTGCTGGACAGCGGGCTGCCGGCCCACCGGCTTGAGCTCGAGGTGACCGAAGGCGCGCTGGTCGACGACTTCGCCCGCGCGCTGTCGATCCTGCGACGGCTGAAATCGCTCGGCGTCCTGATCGCCATGGACGATTTCGGAACCGGCTATTCGTCGCTGTCGTATCTGCAGGCCTTTCCGTTCGACAAGATCAAGATCGATCGTTCCTTCATTTCGAATGTCGAAAGCAATGCGCAGTCGGCGGCCATCGTGCGCGCGGTGATCGGATTGGCGCGCGGGCTCGACTTGCCTGTGGTCGCCGAGGGCGTCGAGAACCAGGATCAGCTCGCCTTCCTCTCGCGCGAACGTTGCGATGAGGCCCAGGGCTTCCTCATCGGCCGCCCCAAGCCGATCGAGCATTACACCGATCTCGTCGGCAAACCTTCCGATACCTCTCCCAATCAGAAGGTCGCCAAGCGCGAACGTTGAGAGCCGTGCCGATCACGTCACTAGGCGGAACGTGACGCCGCCGAGCGGAAATGAATCGCCCGTTACCACATAACCGCGTCGCCTCGCCGCATCGCGCACGGCCGCAATATCGTTAACCCGAAAGGTCAAGCCGCTCATCATGTCGCGTGCGCCGGCGGCAAAGCGGAAGGTGCAGTTGGCAAGGCTGAGTTCGGGCTCGCCGCTGCCGTTTCGACTGACGGCAACTTCGATGATCCGCGCCCAATGGTCGGCGAGATTCTCCGGCTCCGCGCTCCGCATGTCCACGCCAACCAGGGCTTGGGTGACGTCCTTGCGGATGAAGCGATGCCAGTCGGGGCCAGCGGGTGGATAGGGCCCGAGAATATCGTCGCTGCCTTCGGTGTGATTGAATTCGATGAACGCCGCGCGGCAATCGCGCGGATGCAATTGCACGCCGCGATAGGGCGCGTGATCGATGACGTTGGCGATGCGCACGCCCATCTTCGCGGCGCGCGCCGCGCGTGCATCGGGATCGTCGCAGCAGAAGATCGCCATATAGCCGCCGCGGCCGGCGGACTTGTCGAGGAAGCGGCCCGCCGCGGTGCCGTCTCGCAGCGGCGCGACCGCTTCGAGGAGAATGGTATCGACCGGGAGCAGCGCGTTCTCAAGGCCATATTTAGCGACATTGCCGTCGCGATAGCAGACGCAAAGCCCCATGATGGCGGCTATATCGCCGATCAGCGGTTCGAGATGCCGCGCCGCCAGGCAGATTTGGCGAAGCCTGACGTAGCCCGCGCCCGTCACCGCCGCGACCCCTGCCGCTCAATGGCCCTGGAACAGCGGCTTGCGCTTTTCGACGAAGGCCCTCGCGGCTTCCTTGTGGTCGGCGGTCTCGCCGGCGCGCGAATGATGGAAGGCTTCGGCGTCGAAACAGACTTCCAGCGGCAGGCGTTCGGCATTGTTGATGTTGCGTTTGATGTAGCCAAGGGTAATCGAGGGCCCCTGCGCCAGCGACATCGCAAGTTCATGCGCCGCCGTCTCGACCTCCGCATCGGCGACCACCCGCGTCACGAGGCCAAGCGCCAGCGCCTCCTGCGCGGTCAGCACCGGCGACATCAGATAGAGCTCGCGCGCCTTGGCGCTACCGAGCATTTGCGTGAGGAAATAGGTCCCGCCGTAATCGCCTGACAGCCCGACCTTGGCGAAGGCCGTCGTGATCTTCACCGACGCGGAGGCAACGCGCAGATCGCAGGCGAGCGCGATCGAAAGGCCGGCGCCGGCGGCCGCGCCATCGAGCTGCGCCACCACGGGTTTCGACATCTCGTGCAGGATGCGGGAAACTTCCATGGCGCGCCGCAGATTGGTCATCTTGGCTTCGAACGGCATCGGCGCCCGCCCTTCCGCCATCGACTTCACATCGCCGCCGACGCAGAACGTGCCACCCGCTCCCTTGAGCAGAACGGCGCGGACCTCGTGATCCTCCGCCGCGCGCCGCGCCGCCTCGACCAGCCCCAGCGTCATGTCCGCGTTGAGCGCGTTGCGCCGGTCGGGACGGTTCATGGTGATGGTGAGCAGGCCGGAATCGAGGTGTTGCAGGACGATGTCGTTGTTCATGGGTGGCGCCTTTGTTGATGGTTTTTCTGCCGTCATTCCGGGATGGTGCGGAAGCGCCAGACCCGGAATCTCGAGATTCCGGGTTCGATGCTCCGCATCGCCCCGGAACGACTGCCGCGCGGCGCCTTCAGGATTTCTTCTTCACCAGCGGGCAGCGTGACAATTCGAGCGGCTGGAATGCCTCACTGCCGGGGACGGTGGCAAGCAGCTTGTAGTCGTCCCAGCGGCCCTTCGACTCCGACGGCTTCTTCACCTCGAACAGATACATGTCATGCACCATGCGCCCGTCCTCGCGAATATGGCCGTTCTTGGCGAACATGTCGTTGATCGGGGTCTCCTTCATGATCTTCATGACGGCGGCGGAGTCGGTGGTGCCGGCGGCCTTCACGGCCTTCAGGTAATGCGTCACCGACGAGTAGACGCCGGCCTGCGCCGCGCTCGGCACCCGGCCGACTTTGTCCATGAAACGTTTGGAAAACGCGCGGGTTTCGTCGTTGAGGTCCCAGTAGAAGGCTTCGGAAAGCAGCAATCCTTGGGCGGTCTCAAGCCCGACGCTGTCGATATCGGTGACGAAGACGAGCAACGGCGACAATTTCTGGCCGGCCTTCATCACGCCGAATTCGGCCGCCTGCTTGATCGTATTGATGGTGTCGCCGCCGGCATTGGCGAGCCCGATCACCTTGGCCTTGGAAGCCTGCGCCTGCAGGAGATAGGACGAAAAATCCGAGGTGTTGAGCGGATGTCTGACGCTGCCGAGCACCTTACCGCCGGCCTTCTGCACGACGTTGATCGTGTCTTTCTCCAAATCCTGCCCGAAGGCGTAATCGACCGTGATGAAGAACCAGGTGTCGAGGCCCTGCTCGACCGCGGCAAGTCCCGTCACATTGGCCTGCGCGAAAGTGTCGAAGACATAGTGCACGGTGTAGGGACCGCAGGCCTCGTTGGAGAGGCGGATCGATCCGGGTCCGTTGAACATGTTGATCTTGCCGCGCGCCTTCGAGACCTCGAGCGCGGCCAGCGCGGTCGCGGAAGCCGCAACGTCGAACAGCATCTCGACGCCCTGATTGTCGAACATGTCACGGGCGATGTTGGCGGCCAGATCGGCCTTGTTGAGATGATCGGCCGTGACGATCTCGATTTTGCGGCCCAGCACCTCGCCGCCGAAATCCGCCGCCGCCATTTTCGCGGCTGTCTCGCTGCCGGCGCCTGTGATGTCGGCGTAAAGCCCGGACATGTCGAGGATGCCGCCGAGCTTGAGCGGAGGCTTGTCTTGCGCCAGCGCCGCACTCGCCGCGGTCGCCAGCACCGCACCGAGAATGCCGGAAAGAACCCGTCTCATGGAAGCCTCCTGTCGAACTGCCGCTTTGACTGCAATCGCTATTTCCATTATCGCGATCATGCCGCAAGCGCCGGGCAGCGGCAAGCCGCGGCCATTTGCCTCTTTCGGTTGAATTGAACGAAGTCTTGGTGCGAACAGGACGCCAGACGGGACTCCATGGGCGCCTCGGCAACCTCAACCCGACTTCAATTTCGGCGCCCGGCGGGGATTGCGCCTGCCGCGGTCGTTCTGCTTGCTGCTACCGCCGGTCCGGCGATCGCCTCCCCCTGTGCCTTTGAACCGCAAGGCGGGGGGCGCGTCGCCGGCATCATCGATGCGCGCAGCTTTCGCCTGCAGGATGGCCGCGAGGTTCGTCTTGCCGGCATCGAGCCGATCGCCTCGGAGAAACAAGGCGTATCCCGCACGCAGGCTCTGGCCAGAATATTGACCGGGCGCGAGGTCGAATTGCGCGGAGACGACGACACGCCCGACCGCTATGGCCGCCAGCCGGCTTTCGTATTCCTGGTTCCTGCCAAGACCCTGCTGCAGGGAGAGCTCTTGGCACAAGGAGAGGCGCTCGCCTCCGCCACCGTGACTGACAAGGCGTGTGCCTCGCTCCTGATGGCCGCGGAGGCGGCCGCCCGCCAGGCCAAACTTGGCGTCTGGGCCGATCCCTCGGCCATAAAAAACTCTGAAAGTCCGGGCGATATTTTGGCCGGGATGGGGCGTCTTACTTTGGTCGAGGGCAAAGTCTTGTCGGTCCGGCAGGCGGGGGCAACCACCTACCTCAACTTTGGACGGAACTGGACACGGGATTTTGCTGTGACTATTTCGAGGCGGGTGATACCTGTTTTCGAGGCGGCGGGCTTGGTACCTAAGTCCCTCGAAAATCGGCGGATTCGCGTTCGGGGCTTCGTCGAGGCGCGTGGTGGGCCGCGAATTGAAGTGCTCCGGGTGGAGCAAATCGAGCTTTTGGGCGAGAATTAGCTCGCTGGGGAACAAGAGTATAGTTGTCGTGGTGGATAATTCGGGACGGCGCAAGGGATGGATGAGCCGCAGGCTTTGGGCTGCGCCCATGGTGCTGGGCGCTGCGCTCACGCTTGCCGCCTGCGGCGACATCACCCGGTTCCAGACCGCGAGCCCCGCGGCGCCTGGCGCTGCCAAACCTAACCGCACCGTCCTGCAAAGCCCGGCGGCCGAAAAGGAGCATGAGCGAATTCTATCCTCCTATGGCGGGGCCTATGACGATCCGAAACTGGAAGCCCTGATCGGCAAGACCGTCGATCGGCTGGTGGAAGCCTCGGATCGCCCGGATCAACCCTACAAGGTCACGATCCTCAATTCAGGCGCGGTGAATGCGTTCGCGCTTCCGACCGGCCAGCTCTATGTGACGCGCGGCCTGGTCGCGCTCGCATGCGACACTTCCGAACTGTCTTCGGTGCTGAGCCACGAGATGGCCCATGTGCTGGCCAAGCACGCATCGATCCGCGAGAACAAGGCGCGCGAGGCCGCGGTCGTCACCCGCGTCATGACCGAATGGAGCGACGACCCCGATTCGACCGCGCTGGCGCTGGCAAAATCCAAGCTGACGATGGCGAGTTTCTCGCGCACTCAGGAGTTCCAGGCTGACGAGATCGGCGTCAAGATCTCGGCGCGCGCCCATTTCGATCCCTATGGCGCGGCGCGCTTCCTGTCGGCGATGGAGCGCAACGCCCAATTGAAAGCGGGAAAGACCTCGGTCGATCCGCGCGCGCAGGACTTCCTGTCCTCGCACCCGGCAACCCCCGATCGGGTGGCCAACGCCCAGAGCACCGCGCGGCAGTACACCTCGCCGGACACCAACGAACGCGACCGCGACATCTATCTCGCGGCGATCGACAGCATCGTCTACGGCGAAGACCCGAGCGAAGGCTTCGTGCGCGGACGGAGATTCCTGCATCCCAAACTTGGATTCACTTTCTTGGCGCCGGAAAACTTCACTCTGGACAATACCGCCCAGGCCGTGATCGGCGTACGCGAGGGCGGCAGCCAGGCGATGCGCTTCGACGTCGTGCGCGTTCCGGCGGAACAGTCGCTTGGCGATTATCTCAATTCCGGCTGGATGGAGAATGTCGACAAGGCCTCGACCGAGGACATCGCTATCAACGGTTTCCCGGCGGCAGCGGCGGTCGCCCACGGCGATCAATGGCAATTCAAGGTCTATGCGCTGCGCTTCGGCAGCGACGTCTACCGCTTCATCTTTGCGACCAAGCAGAAGACCACCGAGAGCGAGCGCAATGCGCGCGAAACCGTGAATTCCTTCCGCCGCCTTTCCCTCGACGAGATTCAGGCGGCGCGGCCGCTGCGGATCAAGGTCATCAACGTGCAGCCCGGCGACACCGTAGAATCGCTGTCGCATCGGATGGCCGGCGTCGACCGCCCGGCGGAACGCTTCCGCGTCCTCAACGGGCTTGAGGCCCATGCCCAGGTCAAGGCGCGCGACCGCGTCAAGATCGTGGTGGATTGACGTGCGAAAGCACGTCATCCCTGGGCGCAATTGCGCACCTGAGGGCGCGAAGCGAGCCCGGGATCTCGGGATTCTCCGATGTGCAATTGCTGCACATCTTAGTTCGATGCTGGCGCATCGAAGGCCTTTGCAACTTCACCCAACCTCCCGCAGGACTTTCTCGATCACTGAAAGTCTGGCTTTCATCTCGGCAAGATCAGTCTGAACGGCGGCCAAGGATGCGGCGCTTGCAGACAACGCGGCAGCGCTCGTTTCCGCGAGCTCGCGATAAGCCCCCTCGCTGACAAGACGAAGACGCGCTTGTCTTCCGGCCACGAAATATTTCATGCCGAAGATGAAGGTAAGCATCACCAGGGCAAGGATCGTCAGAAGTAAAAAAATTTTCGTGTGCTCGGCCATATTGGACTCCTTGGCTATCCTGATTTTGCAGGGGACGCAGATAGCGACTTGGTCGCCTCTGCAACGGTTGACGGGCTCAGCTCGAAGCCGAACTCCGCAACCTCGAAATAGTTGAGCGCCTTACCGTCGCTCGATAGCTCGAACCGACTCTGGACGAGCCCTGCTTCTTCGAGCCTTTGCAGATGAAGGTGCAGCAGTGGCCGGCTGATCCCAACCTCGCGCGCAAGCCGGCTTACATAATTTCGGCCGTTGGCTTGCAGGGCGCCGACGATGCGCAGACAATGCGGATTGGCAAGCGCAGCCAGCACCAACAACATCCGATCGCCCGACATCGACTTCAAAGACATGCTTTCTCTTTTATATGTAACAATTGCATTAGATATGAAAGAAATACTAATACCGCTCGAACTCCTCCCGTGAATGCCGGCGACCGGGTGAAGATTGTAGTGGATTGAGCTTACCTCTCCCGCTTGCGGGGAGGTCGGCGCGCTCGATAGAGCGCGCGGGTGGGGGAAATCCTTCCGCGAACTCTAGACTAGGCCATCCGTTATGCAGCGACACCCCAACCTCGAGAGCGAGCCTGCTCGCCTCGGACCCCCGCAAGCGGGAGAGGGAGCGCAGCAGCGCAAGACGCCACATCACCGCCAAGTGACAAATCAAAAAAAGCCCGATCTTGCGATCGGGCTTTGATTGTAAAGGTTCGCGAGATCAGCTTTACGCCGCTTCGTCCGCAACCGCAGTATCGTCGCCATCGATGTCGGCCTCGCCGTCAGCATCCGCCTCGCCATCGGCCTCGACTTCCGCCTCGGTCTTGACGCCGCGGCGCGGGCTCTTGGCGAGCTGGCTTTCGATTTCCTTCACAGCTTCCGTTTCCGTCACGTGCTGCACGACGGCGATTTCACGCGACAGGCGATCAAGCGCCGCTTCATAAAGCTGACGCTCGCTGTAGGACTGCTCCGGCTGCGATTCCGAGCGATAAAGATCGCGCACCACTTCGGCGATCGCCACGATGTCACCCGAATTGATCTTGGCTTCGTATTCCTGCGCGCGGCGCGACCACATCGTGCGCTTGACGCGGGCGCGGCCCTTGAGCGTCTCGAGCGCGCGTTTGACCAGCGCCGGTTCGGACAGCTTGCGCATGCCGACATTGGCGACCTTCGCGGTCGGCACCCGCAGCGTCATCTTGTCCTTGATGAAATTGATCACGAACAGCTCAAGCCGCGCGCCGGCGATTTCTTGCTCTTCGATGGCCAGGATCTGACCGACGCCGTGGGCGGGATAGACCACGAATTCGTTGGTCTTGAAGCCTTGACGATGGGTCAGGGGCTTTTTCTCTTCGACGCGCGCTGCCGCCACGGGCCTGGAAGCGGCCGCGGACTTGTTGGATAAAGTCTTGGGAGGCAGGGTCTTGGGAGCGGCAGCCTTCGCAGCCGTCTTGGCGGCAGTAGCCTTCTTGGAGTGAGCAACCTTCGAAGCAGTGGCCTTCGAACCGGTCGCTTTCGCGGCAGTTTTTGCAGTCTTGCTTGGCATAGAGCTTCTTTTGTTTTTTGAGGACTTGGCGGCCGGGGCCTTGGCGGCTTTCTTCGTATCCCGGGCACGGCTCTTGGATGCGCCACGGCTCGTCACCGCAGCGGCTTTTTTGGAAGCCTTTGAAGTACTCTTTGTACGCGTTTTTTGCGACACAGCCTGCGCGCGGAACTGCCACGCCCCTGTTGGATGTTTTCACGGGAACCCATAGGGGCCTTAAGCGGGCTGACGGGTTCGGCTAGCGAATTTGGCCAATATAGCACATTTCCCGCAAAAATCAATGATTTATGCCCCCTTTGGCGCCTCCGTGGCCGATTTTTGGCCCATCGAAGGCATTAGGGTTAAGCCGGCGGGTAATAAAAAGTCGCAAACCGCCTCACGCCACGGAACTAAAATACAACCCTTAAGGATCAGTCGCCGGTCCCGGGCGCGGGGGAAAAATATTTTTCGAACTTGCCTTCCATGCCCTCGAAATCCTTGGCTTCGGGCGGGGATTCCTTTTTCTGGGTGATATTCGGCCAGCTCTTGGCGTACTCGGTGTTCACCTCGAGCCATTTTTCGAGGCCGGGTTCGGTGTCCGGCTTGATCGCGTCGGCGGGACATTCGGGTTCACACACACCGCAATCGATGCACTCGTCCGGATGGATGACCAGCATGTTTTCACCCTCGTAGAAGCAATCCACGGGGCAGACTTCGACGCAGTCGGTATATTTGCATTTGATGCAGGCTTCAGTGACGACGTAAGTCATCCAGGGCTCCGAAACGGGTCAATTTTGTGCGGGTTGCGTAGCGCAGGAACTCCCAAGCCGCAAGGGAAGCAAACCGCCTTCTGGCATGCTTTTCAGGCCGTTCTGCGCTTGCCGAACCTGTGCCCACGGAAGCGGGCAACAATACAAATAGTTACTCCTGCCGAGCCTGCAAATCGATATAGAGCACGCGCGCGGAAGCTGCGTCCCCTCGCCGCTCCGAAAATCCCACCACCTTGAGAATGCGCACGCTGCGATCTAGCCCGATCGTAAGCACATCGCCGGCCTTCACGGCGTGGCCGGGCGCCGTCTCACGCGCCCCATTGATGCGAACATGGCCGGCCTCCACCAGCGCGGCGGCGCTGGTGCGGGCTTTGACCACCCGTGCATGCCACAACCATTTGTCGAGACGCTGGCGCTCCACGCAACACCAATGCGGATGGTTAGTTAGGGTTGTTGCCTCTGACGCGTTTTCTTCACGCGAACCGGTGTCCACTTCGCTTGAAAACGCTATGTTGTCAGTCCTTGCGATTGGCGGTGAGCTGCTCCTTGAGCGCCGCGAGTTTCGCAAAAGGCGAATTGGGATCGATCGGACGATCGCGGTCGCGCGGGCCGGCGCTGGTCGCATATTGCCGGTGCGAGGGCCCGCTTTCCCGCCCGCCCTTGTCGCGATCGCGGAATTTGCCCTTGTTCCGATCCTCGCGTCCCTTGCCTTCGAAACGCTGGCGCGGCCGGCCGCTCCTGTCCTCGCGCGGCTCGCCCGCGGGCGCGGCATCGGCTGCGGCGACCACAGCGCCCTCGGCCGGTGCTGCCACTTGGGGCTTGCGGGACTCATGATGGCGATCGCGCCTTCCGCGCCGATGCCGCTCGCGCTTGGCGCCATCGGCGGGCTCTCCGGTCGCGGCGTCACCGGGGGCGGAAGCTTGCGTGCCTTCGCCCGCGGAAGCGTGACGGCGATGCCGGTTGCGATCATGCCGCGGGCGGCGCTCGTCGGACCGGCCGCCGGGCCGCCACACCTCGACCAGTTCGGGCTCGGCGGGCGTCGCGGCAACGGCGGCATCGGCCGCCGCGGCTTCGTTTGTGGCGGCTTCGCTCGTCGCCGCCTCGCTTGTGGCCACAGCTTCCGGCGTGGCTTCTAAGGATACCTGTTCCGCCGGCGCCTCGGCGGAAACGGGCTCGGCAACAGCCTCGTTCGCGTTTTCTGTTTCCGGCGTCGCTTCGACGGCGGCCGGCGCGCGCTCGGCAACCGGTTCCGGCGGGCTTGGTTCTGGCGCGAACGCGATATCGGGCAGCAGCGACGCCGACGACATGGCCGCTTCGACGGCCGGCGGCGCGTCATGGCTGGCGTCAGTCGCTGTTTCCCGTGAAACAGGTTCCACGACCGTTTCAGCCGCGGGGTCGGCGGAAGCTTCCGCGACGGGTTCCGCCGGAGCGGCCTCAGCCGGTGGTGTCTCGACCGCCGCAGGTTTCGGCGGCAGCGGCGGGCGGCGATCCATGCGGTAGCCGAGCGCGCGTAGGACCGAGGCAAAGTCCTCGCCCGCCGAGCCGGTCAGCGAGGTCATCGCCTGCGTCACCACAAAGCCGCGGCCATCGAAGGCGCCGGCGGGCTTTTCGCCGGGCGAAGTCTCGCGCCACGCCAAGGCGGGACGGATGAGATCGGCAAGCCGCTCCAGGATATCGACCCGCACCGCGCGTTCGCCGCATTGGCGATAGCCGAGCACGCGATAGGCGTCGCGTGCGAGCTGCTTGTCGACCGGGAACGAGGTACGGCCCGATCCCGCCAGATGCTGCGCGCCCGACAGCGCCGACATGTCGACATTGTCCTGCTTCAGCGCCCAGAGCAGCGAGGCCAGCGCGCGCGCCGCGGGCTTGAGCAGCGGCGGGATGTAGATGTGATAGGCGCCGAAGCGCACGCCATATTTGCGCAAAGAGGCACGCGAGGGCTGATCGAGGTCCTTCATTTCGGAGGCGATCCTGGAGCGCTCCAGCACGCCGAGCGCCTCGATCAGTTGGAAGGCGATGCCGCGCGCGATCCCGGTGATGTCCTCGGCCTTGGAAAGTTCGAACAAGGGCCCGAGCAGCTTCTCGACATGCGTCTTCAGCCACAGATCGAGCCGCTTCTCCACCGCCTCGCGCGGCGCACCGCTCAAGCGCTCGTCGGAAATGATGCGGATGCGCGGATGCAGCGCGTCGTCGGCCGCGGTCAGTTTGGCCACCGCATCGCCGGTCCAGCGGATAGTACCGTCCGAGGTCAGCACGAACTGATCGTCGGGGGCGGCGGCGAGTTTTTCGGCGCGCGCGTCGATTTCGCCGGCAAGTGCCTTCTGCGCGGTCGCCTGCAAGGCCTTGGCTTCGGAGCCGGCTTCGGCGGCATCGGGCGCAAAGGTGAATCCGTCGAGGCGGCCGATTACATGGCCTTCCACGATCACTTCGCCGGTCTTGCCGATTTCGGTATTCAAACTCGCATTCTCCCGCAGGCGGCGCATCAATACACTGGTACGGCGATCAACGAAACGCTCGGTGAGCCGTTCATGCAGCGCATCGGACAATTTATTTTCAACCTCACGCGCTATTCCCTGCCAATGCTCGGGGTCCGCCAGCCAGTCCGGGCGGTTGGCGACAAATGTCCAGGTGCGGATTTGCGCGATCCGGCCCGATAGCGTGTCGATATCGCCGTCGACCCGATCCGCCTGATCGACCTGAGCGGCAAACCAGGTATCGGGAATACGCCCTTTTTGCATCAGGAATCCAAACAGGCTCGTGACAAGCTCGGCATGGGCGGCGGGCGCGATCTTGCGGTAATCCGGAATCTGGCAGGCGTCCCACAGCCGCTCGACGGCGGCCGGACCATGCGCCATCTCCCGCACCTCGGCATCGCGCGCGGCGTGATCGAGCACGCGCAGATCCTCGGCGATCGGCGCGCGGGTCAAGGCTTCATGCGCGGGCGATAACGCCAGCGACACCTGAAGCGCGCCAAGGGAGGAGAAATCGAGCTTCGAATTGCGCCACTGCAACACCCTCACGCTCTCGAAGGTGTGGTTCTGAAGCGCGTTGACGAGTTCGGGCTCGAACGGCGCGCAGCGCCCTGTGGTGCCAAAGGTGCCGTCGCGGGTGGCGCGGCCGGCGCGGCCCGCGATCTGGGCGAATTCCGCCGGGTTGAGGCGGCGGAATTGATAGCCGTCATATTTGCGGTCGGAGGCAAAGGCGACGTGATCGACGTCGAGATTGAGCCCCATGCCGACCGCGTCGGTCGCCACCAGATAATCGACGTCGCCGTTCTGGAACATCGCCACCTGTGCATTCCTGGTGCGGGGCGACAGCGAACCGAGGACGACCGCCGCGCCGCCGTGCTGGCGGCGGATCAACTCGGCGATGGCGTAGACTTCGTCGGCCGAAAACGCCACGATCGCGGTGCGCCGCGGCTGGCGGGTGATCTTGCGGTCGCCGGCGAATTCAAGCTGCGAGAGCCTGGGCCGGGTGACGATGTTGGCGCCCGGCAACAGCCGCTCGACAATTCCGCGCATGGTGGCGGCGCCGAGCAGCAGGGTCTCGTCGCGGCCGCGCCGGTTGAGGATGCGGTCGGTGAAGACGTGGCCGCGCTCGAGATCGGCCGCGATCTGGATTTCATCGACGGCGAGAAACGACACGTCGAGATCGCGCGGCATCGCCTCGACGGTGGAGACCCAGAACCGCGGCTTTGGCGGCTTGATCTTCTCTTCGCCGGTAATCAGCGCGACGGAGTCAGTGCCCGCGCGATCGGCGATCTTGTTGTAGACCTCGCGCGCGAGCAGCCGCAGCGGCAGGCCGATCAGCCCTGAGGAATGCGCCAGCATCCGCTCGATCGCCAGATGCGTCTTGCCGGTGTTGGTCGGCCCGAGCACGGCCGTGACGCCGGAACCGGGAGCCCTTCCATGGGCAAGCGAGGGCGGAGGTGACGAAAGAGCCATGTTTTATTGGGTTTCTGCGTCGTTCGGCGTTGGAGCGTGATTGGTCCGATATGAGGTCGCTGTCGTACGGGCGAAAGACGCGAGCTGCTAAAAGTGTGTCACAATGCGACGCTTGTACGATGGGGATTTAAGTTTCGGAACGGTTGCGGAACGAATCGCGCCCGAATCGCTGACTCATAACCTCGTCCTGCTTCGTTCACCGCAACATATCGCGCAAGATGCGCGCCGGCGCACTAGATCAAGTTTGAGATGGGCCGACAAGCCCGGGTTTTGGCAGCGGATTCCTTAAAGCCAAGGGCATCGCGAGTCGAATCAGAAGCGGGCAAGAGTCAATGGGGATTCTGGCCTCGTCGTCCCGGCCAAGCGAGCCCTTGCGAGCGCGAGCCGGGACCCATATGTGGACGGCCCCCGTGGCACAAGAGTTTTTTGACGGTCTGATCGGATCGCTTGCATCCATATGTCCGGCCTGTTGATGCGGTCGGTCTGGACCGCTGGCCAAGATGGTTTCCGCGACGCGAGCTC
>DATGGY010000251.1:0-2052 GCA_035308285.1 Bradyrhizobium sp.
CAAATACCGCACCGAATTGCAGACATTCCTTGGGGGTTTCGATACGTCCCGCCACGGCGCTGGCCTTACCGCAGAGCTTGATCGCACGCTCCGCATGATCGGCGAACTTGGCGGCAAGCGCGACCAGATCAGCAAGCTCGCCATCACCCCGGCCGAGGGCGTCGCCTATTTCACTAACACCAACATGCAATCGGTCAAGACGATGGCGCAGATCGCCCTCGCCAGCAAAAGCATCGATACCTCCAACGCGATCTCGGCCTATGTCGGCTTCCTTTATGGCAAGGAGAAGACCGGTCAGGAACGCGCGGTGGGCGCAGCCGGTATTTCGGCCGGAAAATTCACCGAGGATGGCTATCTTCGTTTCGTCCAGGTCACCGCCGAACAGGGTGCTTACCTATCGGGCTTCGAGAGTTATGCGCCGGAAGCAATCAGGAGCTTCTACGCCCAGACCGTGGCTGGGCACGACGTCGACGAGGTGGCACGCATCCGTAAAATCGTGTTTGCGGGCGGCCTCACCGGCGACCTCAGGGGAACGGAAGGTCCGTATTGGTACAAGGTCACGACCGCCAAGATCGATCTCATGAAGAAAGTCGAGGACAAGATTGCCGGGACGCTCGAAGCGCTTGCCTCCGGCGAAAGCACCAGCGCCGAGACCGCATTGATCTCAACATTGGCCGCTGTTGCCGTTCTCCTGGCCGTGACCGCTGTGCTTGGCACCATCATCGTTCGCGGCATTACGGGACCATTGACGAAAATAACCGACGCGATGGGTCGTTTGGCCGGCGGTAACAAGACCGTCGAGATCAGCGGGACCGAAAACCGGGATGAGATCGGTGCGATGGCCCGTGCCGTCGTCATCTTCAAGGAGAACATCATCCGCGCCGACGAATTGGCTACGAATGAGGCGCAGGCCATCAAGACGCGAGAGCATCGCGCAAAGATCATGGAAGAGTTGACCAGCAGTTTCGATCTGGACGTATCAGATACGCTGAAGATGGTCACCGCGGCGTCGACCGAGTTGCACTCAACGGCGACTGCGATGACCGCCACGGCTGAGGAGAGCAACCAGCAGGCAACCACAGCAGCGGCGGCGACCGAGCAAACCTCGGCAAATGTTCAGACGGTGGCGGCATCTGCCGAGGAATTGTCGAGCTCGATTAGCGAAATCAGCCGGCAAGTCACCCAATCCACGACCATTGCCCAGCGCGCGGTAACCGAAGCGGCGCACACCAACGGAACCGTGCAGAGCCTCGCGGAGTCCGCAGAGCGGATCGGCGAAGTCGTGAAACTCATCCAGGAGATCGCGTCGCAGACAAATCTATTGGCACTCAACGCCACGATCGAGGCGGCGCGGGCCGGAGATGCCGGCAAAGGCTTCGCCGTGGTGGCGAGCGAGGTCAAATCGCTCGCAAGCCAGACCGAAAAAGCGACCGGAGACATCGCCGGTCAGATCACCGCCATTCAAACCGCGAGCACCCAGGCGGCGCAGGCCATTCACGGCATCACCAACACTATCGGAGAGATCAGCGAGATTGCGACGGCGATCGCCAGTGCCGTCGAGGAACAGGGAGCGGCTACGCAGGAAATCGCCCGCAACGTGCAGCAGGCCGCAAATGCCTCGCAGGATGTGGCCAACAACCTCTCCGGCGTCACTCGCGCCGCCAATGAAACCGGCACGGCGGCGCATCAGGTGCTTGCTTCTTCCGAGGAACTCTCCAAGCAGTCCGAAACCCTGCGGCTGCGGGTCGAAACTTTCCTGCGCCGCATCCGAGCCGCATAGGTCTTTCCCCGCGATTGCGGGAACGCCAACGATGCTCGATAAAAAGGCGGCGCTTCCAACGCGCCGCCTTTCCTTCATTTCCAGAGGTGAGTCTTACGCCGCTTCCGCCGGCTTCTCCTGCACCGGACCGGAATCGAGACCCTTGGCATCGACGTCGCGGTCGACGAATTCGATCACAGCAACCGGGGCGGAATCGCCGTAGCGATAGCCGGCCTTGAGCACGCGGGTGTAGCCGCCGTTGCGCTCCTTGTAGCGCGGACCGATCACGTCGA
>DATGGY010000252.1:0-38671 GCA_035308285.1 Bradyrhizobium sp.
CAGGTGTCAGTTCAGTGACGGATTGCGCGGTCGGTAACTGCCCGATTTGTCTTTCACGAAAATCTCGGCGACCTGTGAATGCCGGATCGGTTCGCCTGAATCGTCAGGCAAAAGGTTCTGCTCGGAAACATAGGCCACGTATTCGGATTCCGAGTTCTCGGCAAGCAGGTGGTAGAACGGCTGATCCTTGTGGGGCCTGAGCTCTTCGGGGATCGACAACCACCATTCTTCGGTATTGTTGAATTCCGGATCGATGTCGAAGATCACGCCCCGGAAGGAGAAAATCCGGTGGCGGACGATCTGTCCGATCTGAAATTTGGCGGTCCGCGCTTTTATCATGCTTCGTCGAATAGACCATGATTGTGGCCGATGCTAGAGGCAAACTGGCGAATTAATCCTTGCAGTGGCCTCCGCCCAAAGCGCCAAATCGAGTCAATCGAGGCGAAGAAACTTCCCCCTGGACAAGCTCGCCCGCCGTGGAGCACGCCACGACGGCGCCAATCCCTCGCGCATGGCAAGGCGGCGAAGCGGCCCAACCGAGCCGATCAGATGCAGGCCGGCAGCGCGCAGCGACTGCATCGGCAAAAAAGCGCTCAACAGCGAGCGGTTGGCGATGTCGATAGCGAGGGTGCGGCTAACGACGTCGGCGCGCCGCGCAAAAGCGTAACGATGGAGCGCGGCGGGCCCGCCGGGATCATCGCCAGACGCCAACGAGTCTCGCACGACTTCGGCCACGTCGGCAGCGTCGCGCAGCCCCATGTTGAGACCCTGCGCACCAATTGGCGGGAGCACATGCGCGGCTTCGCCTACGAGCGCGATGCGCGCCTTGGCAAATTGCCTCGGCTGCTCGATCGCCAGTGGGAACATATTGCGCCCCGGTTCGACCTTGAGACGGCCTAAAATTGAGTGCGATTGGATCTCGGCGGCATCCGAGAGTTCATCGTCACTCAGCGCCATCAGCCGTTCGGCTTCCTTCGGCGTCGACACCCACACCACGCTGGAGCGATTACCGGGCAGGGGAACGAAGACACACGGCCCGTGTGGCGTATGGAATTCCGTCGAGATATTCTGGTGTGGCCGTGAATGGCTGACGTTGAAGGTCAGTGCCGACTGATCGAGATCCCGGCGCTTGACGCCGATGCCGGCGGCCTCGCGGCAAAGCGAGTGCCGTCCGTCCGCGCCGACCGCTAGGCGAGCCAACAGCGATTCACCGTTGCCGAGGTGCAATGTGACGATCTCGTCCTCCGGGACGATCGCCCTGGCTTCATCGTCGAACCGCGTCAGGTTCGAAAGCGCTGCGGTGCGTTCCTCGAGAGCCGACACCAGCACGCGGTTTTCGATGTTGTAGCCGAACACATCAAGACCAATTTCGTCACAAGAAAATCGCACCTCGGGTGCCCGAATAAGCCGGCCGGTGTCATCGATTAGCCGCATCACCCGCAGTTCGGCGGCCGCATCCTTGAGTAGCGGCCATATTTCCAGCGTCTGCAGAAAATCGACCGAACCGCCCAATAGCGCCGTGGTCCGATTGTCGCCGTAAGGCGCGCGCCGTGCAATTAAAGCGGTGCGCGCTCCAGCTTGCGCCAAGGCGATCGCTACCGCCAGTCCCGTGGGGCCGCCGCCCACGACGACCACGTCAAATGTGGTGGATACCTCGTTCATATGAAACAATTGACGTTTCCAAAGGCATTTTCAAGCCCGCCAGCGGGGCCATTGTTCCACAGCGGCTGCCGAGGAGCGGCAACAGCAGATGTACAAGTCGAGGCTATTTCTGATAGCTACTTGTTCAAAATCGGCGACGCCAGCCCGAGATGGATCAGCAAGACCAGCAGGATTACTCAGACGCACCGCCGTTGATGCGGGCGGCCGCATTTTCGGTGCATATTTTCACGGCTCTGGGCGCCGGCGTCGCCCTGATCGCGCTGCTAGAGGCGGTCCGCGAGCATTGGGCAGCCATGTTTTGGTGGCTTGGCGTCGCTCTTTTGATCGACGCGGTGGACGGACCCGCCGCGCGACGGCTGGATGTCGTGCGTATGCAGCCGAACTGGTCGGGCGAGGTACTCGACCTCGTGGTCGATTTTGTCACCTACGTCTTCGTGCCCGCTTATGCCATCACCGCCAGCGGTCTTTTGCTGCCGGTTGCGGCGCCGATCCTGGGTGTGGCGATCAACGTCACCGGCGCGCTCTACTTTGCCGATCGCCGCATGAAGTCCGCGGACAATCACTTTCGGGGTTTTCCCGGATTGTGGAATATCGCGGCGTTTTATCTGTTCCTGCTGCATCTGCCGCCGGCCTTGTCGAGTTTGGCGGTCGCCATTCTGATCGTGCTGACCTTCGTTCCTTTTCGTGTCCTCCATCCGGTGCGCGTTGTGCGCCTGCGCTGGCTGACATTGGCGCTGATCGGTGGCTGGATCGTGCTTGTTATGATCGCGTTGTTTAACGATTTCCAGGTTGAAACGGCGGTAACAGTGGCGCTTTGCGCGATCGCCGCCTACATCGTGGGTTGTGACGCCGCGATCCGGTTGGTCAGATCGCTCAAGACATGATCCAACTGTTGAACAGCCCGGAAGCGTGGGCGGCGCTGTTGATCTTGACGGCCGGTAGTCGAAGAGATCACGCGAGTTGACAACGCGGCCTCGATGGCTTTCGCTCGCCGATACGGAATGCCGTGGGAGAGATGGAAATGACCAAGGCCGTGCGGGTGCACAGGGTTGGGGGTCCAGAGGCGCTGGTCTATGAAGACGTCGATGTGCCTGCACCGGGTCCCGGCGAGGTTCGCATCCGCCAGCACGCCGTCGGCCTGAATTTCATCGACGTTTATTACCGCACCGGTCTCTATAAGGCGCCGGAGCTGCCATTCATCGCCGGCAACGAGGCCGCCGGCGAGGTGCTCGCGGTTGGCGCCGGGGTGACGAATTTTCATCCGGGCGACCGCGTCGCCTATTATTTCAACCTCGGCGGTTATGCGAGCGAGCGCACCATTCCCTGGGAAAAGCTCGTCAAGCTGCCCGATCACATCACCTACGAGCAGGGCGCGGTCCTGATGCTGAAGGGACTGACGGTCTGGTACCTCCTGCACAAGACGTTCAAGGTCGAGCCGCATCATCGTGTGCTGATTCATGCCGCCGCCGGCGGCATCGGACTACTCGCATGCCAATGGGCGAGGGCGCTCGGCGCGCATGTTATCGGCACCGTCGGTTCCAAGGCCAAGGCCGATCTTGCGCTCGCCAATGGCTGCGAACACGTCATTCTCTACAACGACGAGGATTTCGTCGCGCGCGTCAAACAGATCAGCCGCAACGAACTGTGCGACGTGGTCTATGACGGCGTCGGAAAATCGACCTTTCCCGGCTCGCTGTCATGTCTCAAGCCGCGCGGCCTGTTCGTGAGTTTCGGCAACGCATCGGGCCCAGTTCCGCCGTTTTCGATTGCCGACCTCAACAATCACGGGTCGCTGTTTGCGACCCGGCCGAAACTCAACGACTATGTCGGCAAACGCTCGGAGTTATTGGAGGGCGCCGACACCCTGTTTGCCGCCGTGATCAACGGCAAACTGCATGTGCCGATCAACCACGCCTACGCACTGAAGGATGCGGCCAAGGCCCATATCGATCTGGAGAGCCGCAACACTACCGGCGCGTCGATTTTGAAGCCGTGAGGCTCACAGATAGTTGTCGATCCGCAAGCCGTCTTGACCGCGAAACGCACCGCTTCGCAGGGACATCCGCCACATAACGGCAACGCCGGCGGATGCAATTTGCTCATGGGTCGTCTTTTCGTGCTGCCGCCTTCGGTTAGGCCACTCGTCTCGCCGCGCCAATTCTGGTCAGGACCGCGTCGAGACAGTCGATCATCAGATCGATCTCCTCGCGCGTAACGTTGAGCGCGGGCATGAAGCGCAAGGCATCGGGCTGCGGTGCGTTAAGCAGAACGCCCTCCTCAAAGGCCTGCGCGACGATCGATGCGGCGATTGGCACCTTCAAATCGAGCGCGAGCAAGAGACCTCGGCCGCGAATTTCGCCAAGACCGTGACGTGCGGAAAGCCGCTGCAGTTTGCCTTCGAGATAAAGGCCGGCATCCGCGACCGATTTCAGGAAATCGGGTGCTGCGATCTCCCGCAGGACCGCAAGGCCCGCCGCGCACATCAACGGATTTCCATTGAACGTGCCGCCCTGGTCGCCGTGCTCGAAACACGACGCGGCCTCCGTCGCCAAGAGCGCGGCGAGCGGAACACCGCCGCCGATACCCTTGCCGAGCGTCATGACGTCCGGCGCGATCTCCGCGTGCTCATAGTGGAAGAGTTTTCCGGTGCGGCCGATGCCGGTCTGGATCTCGTCGAAGATCAGCAGCAGGCCGTTCGCTTTGGTCAGGCTGCGCAGTTCGCGCAGGAACCGATCAGTCGCCGGCCAGACGCCGGCTTCGCCCTGGATCGGCTCCAGCATGACCGCAACCGTCCTGTCGTTGATCAGCTCTTTCACCGAGGCGAGATCATTCAGCCGCGCCTTGGGAAATCCCGACACTTTCGGCTCGAACAAGGGCGCGAAGGCCTTCTTTCCCGACGCCGACATCGTCGCCAGCGTCCGGCCGTGGAATCCACCTTCGAAGGTGATGATCTCGTGGGCGCCGTTTTTATGCAGCGCGCCGTATTTGCGCGCGAGCTTGATCGCGCCCTCATTGGCTTCCGCGCCGGAATTGGCAAAGAAAACCCTGTCGAAACAACTCTGCTCGACCAGCGCGTTGGCTAGCTTCAGGCTGGCGTCGTTGTAAAAGGCCGGGCTCGGCGTGATCAACCGTTGGGCCTGTGCCGCAAGCGCCTTAGCGACAGCGGGCGGCGAATGCCCGAGGCAATTGACCGCCCAGCCCTGAATAAAATCGAGGTGGCGTTTTCCGGTATCATCCCACAGGAAAGAGCCTTCGCCGCGCACGAACACGGCCGGCGGTCGCGCCGTGATCTCCATCAGCGCTTGGAACGGATGCGTGGCGTTGGTCATGTCGAACTCCTGTCGTGTGGGGTGAGAGGGCACGCCGAAAACGCAAGAAGGCCGCACTTTTTGAGGGTGCGGCCTTCTCGAAAACTAAAGCTGATCTAGTTGTTCAGCGTTGTCGTCGGACACGGCGCGACCCATCATCGTCACGGGCGTGACGACGGCATACGGCGCGCATTTTGGTCCGATTCAGGATCATGGCCGGGGGAAATACAACCAGAAGGCGGGTGGAGTCAAGACAGCATGGCACTTTCGAGCGAACTGGATAACGGTTCGCGTGAAGACACGCACTCAGAACCCCGCAACACTGCCGTGCAAATCGTATTGGTCGGAGCGCTCGATTTTCGCGGTGACGATCTCGCCGATGCGGAGCGGCCTTCGGCTCGAGAGATAGACCGCGCCGTCGATCTCCGGCGCGTCGGCCTTTGAGCGACCTTTGGAAACGGTCGGACCGACCTCGTCGATGATGACCTGCTGCCGCGTGCCGACCTTGCGCTTCAATCGGCGCGCGGAAATCTTCTGCTGGCGCGCCATCAGCGCATCCCAGCGCTCGCGCTTGATCTCGTCAGGCACGGCATTGCCGAGCGCGTTGGACGATGCGCCCGCGACCGGCTCATATTTGAAACAGCCGACGCGGTCGATCTCGGCTTCCTCGAGCCAATCGAGCAGATAGGCAAAATCCGAATCGGTTTCACCGGGAAAACCGACGATGAAAGTCGAACGCAGTGTCAGCTCGGGACATTCCTCGCGCCACGTCTTGATCCGCTCAAGCGTCTTCTCCTGTGCCGCGGGACGCTTCATGGCTTTGAGGATTTCGGGGCTCGCGTGCTGGAAGGGGATGTCGAGATACGGCAGGACCTTTCCGTCGGTCATCAGGCCGATGACTTCATCGACATGCGGATAGGGGTAGACATATTGCAGCCGAACCCAGGCGCCGAACTCGCCGAGCGCTGCGGCGAGATCGAAGAATTTCGCTCGGACTTCGCGGTCCTTCCACGGGCTGGTCGCGTATTTGATATCTACGCCATAGGCCGAGGTGTCCTGCGAAATGACCAGCAGTTCCCTCACGCCCGCGCTGATCAGCTTCTCGGCCTCGCGCAGCACGTCGCTGGCCTGCCGCGACACCAGATCGCCGCGCAGTTTTGGAATGATGCAGAAGCTGCAACGGTTGTTGCAGCCTTCAGAAATCTTGAGGTACGCGTAGTGGCGCGGCGTCAGCTTGATGCCCTGCGGCGGCACCAGATCGAGATGCGGGTTATGCGCCGGCGGCAGCGCCCGATGGATGGCGTCAAGCACGCTCTCATATTGCTGCGGCCCGGTGATCGACAGCACGCCCGGATAGGCGGCCTCGATCTCTTCAGGCTCCGCGCCCATGCAGCCGGTGACGATGACCTTGCCATTCTCCGCCATCGCCTCGCCGATGGCGCCAAGCGATTCCTGTTTGGCACTGTCGAGAAAGCCGCAGGTGTTGACGATGACGAGGTCGGCGCCGTCATGCTTGCGCGCGAGCTCATAACCCTCCGCGCGCAGCCGCGTGATGATACGCTCGGAATCCACTAGCGCCTTGGGGCAGCCAAGCGAAACGAAACTGACTTTGGGCGCGGCCGCCTGTTGCATTTTTCGAGCTGTCCAATGATTGGGCACGAGCTAACCTCAATTGCGCACAATTACAAGGCTTTGAGCGCGGCGCTGGCGTGCTATCAAGGAGCTGCCGGAATGCGAGTGATTAATGGGCGCCGAGTCGTCTCCCAAAATTGCCATTGTCGACGAAAACCCGATCCGCGCCGCGATCCTGGAAGAGGGATTGCGGGAGGCCGGCTTTACCGACGTCGTGCGTATCAATGAAATGCAGAGCCTGCTCAGCCGCATCTATGCGCTCGACCCCGACGTCATTGTAATCGATCTGGAAAATCCCAGCCGCGATGTTCTGGAACAGATGTTCCAGGTGAGCCGCGCGGTGCGCCGGCCGATCGCAATGTTCGTCGACCAAAGCGACGCCGCCTCGATCCAGGCTTCGGTCGATGCCGGGGTCTCGGCCTATATCGTCGACGGCCTGAAGAAGGAACGCCTCAAGCCGATCCTTGACCTCTGCATTTCCCGTTTCAATGCCTTCTCCAGGCTCCAGGATGAGCTCGATCGCACCAAATCCGCGCTCGAAGACCGGAAGGTCATCGATCGCGCCAAGGGAATTCTGATGAAGGCGAAGGGTCTTTCGGAAGAGGAGGCCTATGTGCTGCTGCGATCGACCGCGATGCGCGAGAAAAAGAAGATCGGGGAGATAGCCCAGTCGATCCTGACGGCGTCGGAGCTTTTGAAATGACTAAACCGCTCCACATCGGCTTCATTCCGCTAATCGATGCCGCAGCGCTCATTGTCGCCGTCGACAAGGGATTCACCGAGGCAGAGGGTCTCGATGTGGCCCTAGTGCGGGAAGTTTCGTGGTCGAATGTTCGGGACAAGCTCAACATCGGCCTGTTCGATGCCGCTCACCTCCTGGCGCCGGTCGCGATCGCCTCAAGCCTTGGGCTTGGACACATCAAGGTGGCGATCGTGGCCCCGTTCAATCTCAGCCTCAACGGCAACGCGATCACGGTATCATCGGCGCTGCACGCGGCAATCATGGCTGAAATCAACGGCGACCGCTTCGATCCGATGGCAACCGCACTGGCGCTATCCCGCGTCGTGACAACGCGGCGCAAACGGGGCGCCGAACCTCTGACCTTCGGCATGACCTTTCCGTTTTCCACGCACAATTACCAGTTGCGGTTCTGGATGGCCGCCGGCGGTATCGATCCGGATGAGGATGTGCGTCTGGTCGTGCTGCCGCCGCCCTACATGGTCGACAGCATCGCGAGTGGCCAGGTCGACGGATTCTGCGTCGGGGCTCCCTGGAACTCGATCGCAGTCGACCGGGGAGTCGGCCAAATTCTGCACTTCGGATCTGAAATCCTGGCGCGCGCAGCAGAAAAGGTGCTGGCGATCAGGCAGGGCTGGTCGGAGAAAAATCCACAAGCCGTGGCCGCATTGGTGCGAGCGGCGGCTGGCGCGGCGGAATTCGTCGAGCAGCCGGAAAATCGAACCGAAGTTGCACGCATTCTGGCGCGTCCGGAATATGTCGGCGTCGACGCCGATGTTATTCTGCGGACGCTGGAAGGCCGGTTGAAGATTTCCGCAGATGGAACTGTCCGCGAGAGCAGCCGCTATTTGCTGGTCGGCAGGGAGGGTGCGCCGCGCCCCGATCCGGTCCAGGCCTCGTGGCTATACGCGCAAATGGTCCGCTGGGGTCAGGCAGCCGCGAGTCCGCAGGCTCTGACGACCGCAATGGCCGTGTTCAGACCCGACCTTTACGAGGCTGCGATCGGAATCCAGGGAGAGCATCGCCGCGACAGGTCCAATTCAATTCGAGCCTTCGCCGGGCCAGACTTCGATCCAGCCGACCTTGCTGGCTATCTGGCCGCCTTCAAGCTCCGCCGCGGGCTTCCGTGACCCTTATAGGACCGCTAGATCAAATATTAGGCAGCATGATTCCTAGCACATTATTTAGGCTTTTGCCTTTCGAAGGGGCAGCAATGCTTGCTAAATTGGTGCGTTGCAAATTCAATAACTAATTGATAATAAGTATATTTTTGTATTTGCTGCACTGGCACACTATTTGAATAGCGGGTTATTGAGCCAGCCGCCATCGTCGCCTGCTGGCGCGGTCCACGATGGATTTCCGCAGCAACGAGGCTGATCGGATCGCCAGGAGCCGTCCGGTTTGAGTGCAGTCGTTCGGGCCGAATTTACGAGCGATCAAACGCCTTTTCCTCGTTGTCGCCACGCCAGCGCGTGGCAGCTGGAGCTTCGACATGGATTACGTAAAACCCGCCGACGTTGTCGCCTCGATGATCGATGCCAGCTTGAAGAAGCTGGCGCTGGCACCGCGCGACCTTCTGATCCGCGGTGCGCTTTCGGGTGCGCTTCTGGGCGCGGCCACAAGCCTTGCGTTTACCGGCGCCGTCACGACTGGCCAGCCACTGGTCGGCGCGATCATCTTCCCGGTCAGTCTGATCATGATCGTGTTGCTCGGGCTGGAACTTGTGACCGGAAGTTTCGCCCTGCTGCCGCTCGCGAATTTCGAAGGCAAAACCACCTTGAGCGCCATCGGCGTCAATTGGTCGTGGGTGTATCTTGGAAACCTGATTGGCAGCATCGTCTACGGCGCGTTGCTTGCCATTGCGCTGACCAATATGGGCAAGATCGAGCCGGCGGGGGTCGCCGCCCGCATCGTCAGCATCGCCGAAGCCAAGACCGTCGCCAACGAGGCGATCGGAATGGCCGGGATGGTCAGCGTTTTCGTCAAGGCCATCCTCTGCAACTGGCTGGTTTGTCTCGGCGTCGTGATGGCCATGACGACCAGTTCGACGATCGGAAAGATCGTCGCCACGTGGATGCCGATCTTCATGTTCTTCGCGCTCGGATTTGAGCACGCGGTCGTCAACATGTTCATCATTCCGACCGGCATGATGCTCGGCGCCAAGATCAGCGTCTACGAATGGTGGGTGTGGAACCAGATTCCGGTAACGCTCGGCAATTTCGTCGGCGGTTTCGCCTTCACCGGTCTTGCCCTCTACGCGACCTTCAGGCCCGCGAGCCAAACCATGTCGGCGCCGTCGGTGCTGGTTCCCCAGGTTCCAGCGGAATAGCGGCCCTTAGCCCAGATGAAACTAGAAACTCTCCCGGTAGACTTTAACGAGGAGCAAAAGCGTTACCTCGAAGGCTTTGCCACCGGCCTGCAGATCAGCAGGGTCGGGCGAGGGCTCGGCGGCGCTGCCGCGGTCAGGCCCGATCCCGAACCCATGGGTCCCGACGCGGCGCATTTCAAGGCGCAGGATCGCATTTTTGCCTCCGGCAAGAAGCTTGCGGACCAGGAAAAATTCAAGCGCGAGGAGCATCCGTTCGACGCTTATTCGCGCTTGAAGCAGCAGGCGCTGAACAACTCACCGCCGTCGCCGGCGGATAATTTCCGCTGGCGCTATTACGGCCTGTTACGTCGCGCCGGCGCAGGATTCCTACATGTGTCGGTTGAGAATCCCCAACGGCATTCTCAAGCACCGGCAATTCGCCGGGATGGCGGACCTCGCTGAGCGGCTATGCGGGCCTTATTGTCATGTCACGACCCGCGCCAATCTTCAGCTGCGAGAAGTTCCGCCCAAGCACGCGGTGGCGCTGATCGAGGGTATTCAGGATCTCGGCCTGTGCTCGCGCGGTTCGGGCGCCGACAACATACGCAACGTCACGGGCACGCCGACGGCGGGAATCGATCCGCAGGAATTGATCGACACCCGCCAATATGCCCGCGAGTGGCACTTCCACATCCTCAATGACCGCTCGCTCTACGGCCTGCCGCGCAAGTTCAACGTCGCCTTCGACGGCGCCGGCAAGATCGCGGTGCTCGAAGATACCAATGACATCGCGTTCGCCGCGGTGGCGGTGAAGGACGGTTTCGGCGTCGAGCCCGGCGTGTGGTTTCGCCTCGGGATCGGCGGCATCACCGGACACAGGGATTTTACCCGGCAGACCGGCATCATCGTCAAGCCGGCGGACGCGACCAAAGTCGCCGATGCGATCGTGCGGGCATTCATCGACACCGGCGATCGCACCAACCGCCTCAAAGCCCGCATGAAATACGTGATTGACGGCATGGGAATTGACAAATTCCTTGCGCTTGTCGAGCAAAAGTTTGGGGCTGCCTTGACCCGTGTGCCGGCGGCAGCGCTGGCGCCACGACCGGCCTTTGACCGGATGGCGCATATCGGCGTGCACAGCCAGAAGCAGGCAGGCCTGAACTGGATCGGCGTTTCGTTGCCGGTCGGCAAGGTCACCAGCGAGCAGATGCGCGGCCTTGCCAAGATCGCTTCCGATCTCGGCGACGGCGAAATCCGCCTCACCGTCTGGCAGAACCTGTTGATCTCAGGCGTGTGCAACGAAAACGTCGATCTCGCTGTTGCGGCCGTCGAGGCGATCGGGCTTGCGGTCAAGGTGTCGCATATCCGCGCCGGGTTGGTCGCCTGCACGGGCAACACCGGCTGCAAATTCGCGGCCTCCGACACCAAGCGCCATGCGGCTGACATCGCCGACTGGTGCGAGCCGCGCGTGGCAATCGATACGCCGCTGAACATCCACCTGACCGGCTGCCACCATTCCTGCGCCCAGCATTACATCAGCGATATCGGATTGATCGCGGCCAAGGTGCCGGCCGGTGCGGAGGATACCTGCGAGGGCTATCATCTGCTCGCAGGTGGCGGGTTCGGACCAGATGCGGATCTCGGGCAAGAGATCTACCGCGACCTCAAGGCCGAAGACGCCCCGAAGATGGTCGAGAAATTGCTCAAGGCCTACCTCGCGCATCGTTCCAGCAAGGACGAAACCTTCCTCAACTTCGCGCGCCGACACGACGGCGAGACCCTGCGTAAGCTTGCCGATGCGGAGACTTCGGCATGAACCAGATGACGCCTCCGCCGAAGGTTGAAATCATTCCCTCGAGTGCGCCGTTCTCCGAGGCACAGCGCTCGTGGCTGAACGGTTTCTTCGTTGGCCTGTTGACTGACGGCCCGACGCCGCTTTCGACGGAGCAGGCCGCAGCCGTCATGCAAGGGCCGACAGGCGACGACAACGGTGAAGCGCCCTGGCACGACCAGACCATGCCGATCGCCGACCGCATGAAGCTTGCGGAGGGGCGTCCGCTGCGCCGACGCATGATGGCCGCGATGGCGCAACAGGATTGCGGCCAATGCGGCTACAACTGCAACGACTATTCCGAGGCGATTGCGAGCAAGGCGGAGGGTCGCCTGAACCTCTGCGTCCCCGGCGGCAAAGAAACCGCCCGGATGCTGAAGTCGCTCTACGAGGAGTTGGATAAGGCGCCGGCGGCCGCACCTGCGCCGGCGGCTACCGCGCCTGCCGCGGCGGCGGCCCCGGCCGCCAAAACCGAGCCGGGCCGTTCACGCGACAATCCGACGCTGGCCACGTTTGTATCGCGGCGTTTGCTCAACAAGCCGGGGTCGGAAAAGGAAACCTGGCACGTCGATTTCGATCTCACCGGCAGCGGTCTCGACTATGTCGTCGGCGACTCCTTCGGGATCTTCGCGCGCAACGAGCTTGGTCATGTCGATCAGATCATCGCTCTGCTCGGCGCATCGCACACCACCGAAGTCAGGGGCAAGACGCTTCGCGAAGTCCTGACCGATGAAGTTTCGCTGGCGCCCGCACCCGATTCGCTGTTCGAGCTGATTTCGTTCATCACGGGCGGTGCGCAGCGCGAAAAGGCGCGCGCTCTGGCGCAAGGCGACGACCCCGACGGAGATTCCGCCACGCTCGACGTGATGGCCGCGCTGCAGAAATTCTCAGGCGTCCGTCCCCATCCCGAAGCGTTTGTCGAAGCGCTGGAGCCGCTGCAGCCGCGGCTCTATTCGATCTCCTCCTCGCACAACGCCACCCCGGGCAAACTGTCGCTGACGGTCGATTGCGTGCGCTATGTCGTGGGTAGGCGCAAACGGCTGGGACTGGCCTCGACTTTCCTCGCCGAGCGCATCCAGCCCGGTGATCAAGTGAAGGTGTATATACAAAAAGCGCACGCCTTTGCGCTTCCACAGGATTCGAAGGTGCCGATCATTATGATCGGTCCGGGCACCGGCATCGCGCCGTTCCGCGCGTTTCTACTCGACCGAAGGGCCGTCGGCGCGACCGGCAAGAACTGGCTGTTCTTCGGGCACCAACGCAGCGATTTCGATTTCTTTTATGCCGACGAGTTGAACGCGATGAAGACCGCGGGGCTTTTGACGCGACTGTCGCTGGCGTGGTCACGCGACGGTGACAAGAAGTTCTACGTGCAGGATCGCATGCGCGAGGTCGGCCGGGAGTTATGGTCGTGGCTCGCCGATGGCGCACACCTCTATATCTGCGGCGACGCAAAGCGGATGGCAAAGGACGTCGAACGCGCTTTGGTCGATGTCGTCGCCCAACACGGCGCGCGCTCGACCGACGAGGCGATCAGCTTTGTCGGGGAACTCAAGAGGAAAGGCCGGTTCCAGCAAGACGTCTATTAAAGCCGTGGAACCCGGTTCCAGTTCTTGCAAGTTTGAACGAATAAAATTCTCGCTCGAATCTGCCGCAGAGAATTTTTGCCTGTGATTGGAGTCCGTCGTAGGCTTGTATCGCTATTTTCCGCACTACCTTGAATTCGACTCGGTACGATCCTCCATAATGATCCCATGCTGGGTTGGAGATCGGCCATGCGCGAATTATCGGCGGAAGCTCGCCTGCACCTTTACGCGCGTTCACTGTCGCGGAAAACCGGAACGGGATTGCAGGCGGCGGCGCTTTACGGCGCACTTGCGCTTATCGCGAGCGTGGTATTCGGAACGCTCTCGGTTCATCCGTTCTAGCGATGTTTTAGCCGGCCTTCTTGAACGGCGCCACGTCAATGCCGGCATCTTTCAGCGCCTTGCGGACGCCGCGCGCGATCTCGACGGCGCCGGGCGTGTCGCCGTGAATGCAGATCGTGTCGGTGCGCATCTTGATAACCTTGCCAGTGACCGATACGACGGCGCTGTCCTGCACCATCCGCACCACGCGATCGGCGATCTGTTTGGCGTCATGCAAAACCGAGCCGGGTTTGCGGCGTGAGACCAGATTGCCGTTATCCTCGTAGGCGCGGTCGGCGAAGATTTCGTGCACCATCGGCAGGTTTGCCGCTTCGCCCGCCTGCACCAGCTTGGAATTGGCGAGCACCACGAAAACGAGATTGGGGTCGACCGCCTTGATGGCGGAGGCAATCGCGCGCGCGGTGGTCTCCTCTTCGCAGGCGACGTTCGACAACGCGCCATGCGCCTTGACATGAGTGACCTTGTAGCCGGCCATGGTTGCAACCGCCTGCAACGCGCCGATCTGGTAGGCGACCAGGTTTTCAATCTCGGAGGCTTTCATGCCGTAAAACGGCCGGCGGCCAAAGCCGTGAATGTCGCGGTAACCTGGATGCGCGCCGACGCTGACGCCACGTGCCTTCGCCAGCTCCACGGTCTTGCGCATGGTGTCGTAATCGCCGGCGTGAAAGCCGCAGGCGACATTGACCGAGGTGGCGACGTCGATCATGGCGGCATCATTGCCCATTTCCCATGCGCCGAAACTTTCGCCGAGATCGCTATTAAGGTCGACTGTTTTCATGTTTCTTGTCCGTTTTCCTGTGTCAGCGTTGCCTGGATTAGTCCTGCGTCAACGCGCCGGCAGGTGAGGGAGCCTGCCACGTTCCGGCGTCGACTGCACTAATGGCGGCGCCGGCGACGTTGGCATCTTGCAGCGCATCGATGTTGAGATCAAAGCTTTCGATAGGACGAAGGCGATTTCGCAGGCTACGCAAAAGTTCAACGAATTTGCGCGCCTCAGCCTGTGCCTCTGCCATGGTCACCGCCTTGAAACGGAAACCGGTTCCGGCCGGGATTTGCGCGAAACGCCCAAAATCGACTGTTATCACGGTCGCGATCTTGGGATAACCGCCGCTCGTGCCGCGATCCGGCATCAAGACGATCGGCTGACCATTGCCGGGTATTTGGATGCTGCCATTCACCGTGCCGTCGGACACGATGTTGTGCCCGTGCAAATGCCTGGTCAAAGGTCCTTCGAGCCGATATCCCATGCGATCGCTGGTGGCCGATATCTTCCACTCACTGCCCAGAAACAGGTCGATCTCGTCCTTGGCGAACTCGTCATCCTGCGGGCCCATCACAACACGGATGGGTCCGCCGACGGCGGGGGGAAGATCGATCCGTCGTTCGGCGGCGGTGCTCGCGGCCGCGACCTCTAACTCATCGCCGGCTTGCAGTGGACGCGGGTAGGGGCTGCCGAGACCGGCCCGCGCGTTCACGGCGAGACTCCCGAACATGGGCTCGCCCACGATTCCGCCCTCGATTGCCAGATAGCTGAAGGAACCGCCGCGTGCCATTCCGAGCTTCAGGGTCTCGCCGTCGGCAAGAGTCACCGATGTGTCCCACGCGATCCCGCGTCCGGCGACGTCGGCATTGCGCAGCGCGCCGGCAAGCGCGACGCGAACCGCGCCGTCGCGCGCGGTGAATGCCGCACCGAATGGCCCGATTTCGATCCCGGGCGCGAAGGGCGCGTTTCCGGCAAGGCAATTCGCGGCGGCGAGCGCCAGCCGATCCATAGCCCCGCTCGGTGTCAGGCCGTAACGTTGAGCACCGAAGCGCCCGCCATCCTGCACCGAACTTGCAGGGCCAATCGCTGAAACGACGAGCTTGCTCATGCGGCCATCAATTCCGCGATGATCTTGCCGCCTTCCGCGGCGCGATCCTGTTCCAGGAAGGTCTTGGTATCGATCGTGTAAAACGAGACGCGGTCGCCGGGTTCAAGAAGGAAGATGGGATCGCGATGAAGCTGGTAGGTTCTGACCGGAGTGCGGCCCAGCAAGTGCCAGCCGCTCGGACCGGCAAGACATTGTATGCCCGTTTGCACGCCGCCAATCGAAATGGTGCCGGCCGGCGTCAAAAGGCGCGGGCTTTTTCGCCGCGGCAAATGCAGCGATTGCTGCAGGCCGCTAAGATAGGACCAGCCCGGCGTAAAGCCGATCATGGCCACGCGGTAGTCGCCCGCGACATGCCGCGCCACGATGTCATCCGGTGTGGTGCCGATGGTTTTTGCAACATCCTCAAGGTCGACGCCGTGGTCGCCACCATAGGCCACCGGAACGCGCCAGCGGCGTGTTTTCTCGGATCGGGGAGCCGGCTGCCGTGCGAGCTCAAGCAGCCTCTCTCCCAACGCATCAAAGTCGATCTGAGTGGGATCGTAGTGAACCAGGAGGGATCGATAGGTGGGGACGGTTTCGGTCACACCGGCGATCGGCTCACGCGCCAGCCCACGATCGAGCGCCAGCACGCGGCGGTTCGCGGTATCGTCGATATTGCGGCTGAATTCTACCGTGATGGCGCTGTCGCCGCTCGGCAGAAGGCGGGGTGGGGAAAGCGGCGCTGCCATGGTCTCCTAAACTCGTCAGTCGGCGTCAAGCTCTAGCGTGTTTTGAAGTGAAGTGGAATCCGGTTTGCGCAAAATAAGCTTGTCGCTTCAATAAACTAATCCAGCCCTCGCTGATAAGATGCGGCTATCACATGGATGCAATGCGTGGCATTGATTAAGTCGGCGACAGCCCTTGACGCGATGCGCCTACCCCGCAAGATGCGCGCCCGATCCAATCCCACCGGAGTTGTTCTTTCGATGTCCCTGACCCCCGAAGCCATCGCAACGCTTTCCCGCGTTTCCACAGCCACGATTACCACGGTTCTTCTCAAGAAGGGCCTGCGAAACGTCTGGATGCGGGGCACGCGTCCGCTGCGCCCTGAGCAGAAGCGGCTGATCGGGCGAGCCTTCACGCTGCGCTTTGTGCCGGCCAGGGAAGATCTGGCGACGCCGGAATCGTGGTCTTCGCCGATTTCGACCCGAACGGCGATCGAGGCCATGCCGGAGGGCTGCATTGCCGTGGTCGACGCCATGGGAGTCACCGATGCCGGCATTTTTGGCGACATCCTGTGCGCGCGCATGGTCAAGCGCGGGGTTGCGGCGCTGATCACCGACGGCGTGGTTCGCGATCTCGAGGGCGTGCTTGGTACCGGCTTGCCGGTATGGTGTGACGGCTATGCGGCGCCGCCTTCGGTCGCCGGGCTCACCTTCGTCGGTTGGGGCGAGCCGATTGGATGCGGCGGCGTGGCGATCTTTCCAGACGATATCATCGTCGCCGATCAGGACGGCGCCGTCGTGATTCCGAAGGCTTTCCTCGACCTCATTCTGGCCGAGGGCGCCGAGCAGGAGCGAATGGAAGCCTGGATTGTCGAGCAGGTTAATAACGGCGCGGTGCTGCCTGGCCTCTACCCCATGAACGCGGAGACTAAGGCGCGCTACGCGGCCTCAAAAAAATAATCGCGCCGCGTCGAGTGGCGCAATCGCAGGAGGACTACGATGGATATCCATCTCGCCGGCTCGCGGCCGTCGCGCCGCGCCCCCCAAGAATACTTCACAGGAACGGTCTGGCAGGACCCGATCGTGGCCGCACCCGCGCCGGCGCGCGTCGTTGCAAACCGCGTATCATTCGAGCCGGGCGCGCGGACCAATTGGCATACCCATCCGCTCGGTCAGACGCTGTACGTGACCTCAGGCGTAGGCCGCATTCAGACCAAAGGTGGGCCGGTGCGGGAGATTCGACCTGGCGACGTCGTCTGGATTCCAGCGGGCGAGAAACATTGGCATGGCGGCTCGCCAACCAACGGCATGACCCATATCGCGATGCAGGAATCGCTGGACGGGAGTCATGTGACCTGGATGGAGCCGGTGACTGACGCCGAATATTCGGCGAAAGTCGGCGAATAGGTTTCAACGCGGTCAAATTCGTTGCGCGGTCCAGGTTCCGGAACACATCGCGCCGCGCCAAGTGCCCGATCCCGATGTGCCGGCGAGACGACCAAAGCCGACGGCCCGTTTCATTCCGCTGCTCAGCGTCACGCTGATGGTTCCGGCGTCTGCGACATGACCTGACGCCGTGAACGTGCCGTTGCCGGAAGCTACCTGACCGTTGCTGATGCCGATCGACACGTTCGTCCCGCTGGGGCAGGCGCCGTTGGAAGAGGCGATCTGAACATTCCACGCCCCGTCATATGTCGCGGCTGCTGCCCGCGTTGCCATCGATGTTACGGCAAGCAACAGAAGGCGGCTGACCCCACAATAGCGTTGCGAAGATGTCGCATGACGCTCCCCTTGTTTAGGTGCGATGAAGATCGCACGGGGATGGCCGGGCACTGTGAGGGGTGTCACACGGGTTTTGGCTCTTTCATGGAGCGCGAGCGAAGGCCAGCGTGCGGCGTCGCTCGCGCGCGGTACCTCCGTCAGTTCAGCCGGCTCCAAGTCTGGCCGCCGCAGAACATCCCGCCAAAAGCGCAACCTTGAACGCGCAGCGTGTCAGTTCCCTTCAGCGCGATCGTGGAGTCGTAGGTGCTGCCGGTCTTCGGATCGAGAATCCGCCCGCTCCATTTGGAATCTTTTCCGGGCTTCATGTTGATCAGGACCTGCTCGCCGTTCTGGTTCGACTTCTGGTCCACTGAATATCCGCAGAGATTGGCACCGCATTGCTCAATTCGAACCCTGCCTTCCTTCTCCTCCGTCAGCCACAGGCCAAGCGGTGAGTTCGCCTGCTGAGCGGCTGGGGTGGCCGGCGTCGGCGCGGGCGGCGGAGCGGTTGCAACCACGGGAGGCGGCACGGGCTTGGCGGCAGGGACTGGGTCCTGCGGAGGCGGCGGTGAGGGCCCGGCGACCTGTGGCTGCGCGGGTTGGACCGGCTGATCAGAGACGGCGGTATCGGCGGGCGCTGTCTTCGCCGCGGTGATAGGCGGCGCAGGCGGGGCCACTGGTTCGGCTGCCGCAGGCGCCGGGGCGGGTGCCGGTGGCGCTTGTGCCTGCGGATCGGCCTTCGCCTGCTCGGGCGTCTGCTTGCGCGTGGCGTCCTGATCGTTACGCGAGCGTTTGCCGCGCCGTCCCGTATTGTCATAGACGCCCGGTATCGAGATGGTTCCGCGATCCGGATCGATGCGAATGGTCTTGCCGTCGTATTCAAATGTGTACTGGGCTTGCGCTGCCGTACTCGCCATCAGAAATGCCGCGATCGCGAAAAGCGTCTTCATCCTCACCTCCTGAGCAGTGCGGAAAGCGGTCCATCATACGCCTCGGCCGTTCGGCAACCGTGATCTACATCACTTTCATCGTATGAGTTGCGAATGAGCCGTTCCAGTTCAAGGCACCAACGTTGGCAGTCTAGTTTGGGTGCGCGCACACGGTCAATTGATGGCCGGCTGCATCGGGCAGCGCCCTATTCAAACCACCTAGCATAGATCTTCGCAAAGCTACCGTCCTCGATCGCGCGTTGGATCCAATGGTCGACGGCCGCTTTCAGATCAGCGTCGCGCTGCAGCCAATAGGCTTTCTCGGCATGGTCGAACGGCTCATGCGGATGGATCGCGCAAAGCACGCCGGGATGAAGCTTCTGCTGATATCGCGTCTCCGATGAATCCGTAATCATCAGGTCGGCATTGCCTTTGGCAATTTCATCAAAGATAGCGATGTCGTTATCAAAGATTCTGATCTCGGCATTCTTGATATGGCCGCGGGCAAATCTTTCATTGGTGCCGCCAGGATTGACGATGATGCGGATGCCCGGTTTGTCGATCTCGGCGATGGTCTGATATTTATCGGCCTCCGCGCAGCGCGCGATCGGCGTCTTACCCTCGTGCAAAACCGGCGTGGAAAATAGTCCCTTGCTTTGTCGGTCCGGTGCGATCGAGATGCCCCCCATCGCAATGTCGAAGCGGTCGGCATCGAAATCTTCGACCAATCGTGGCCATGCGGTGTGAACATACTCAAGCTTGACCCCGAGCGCCTTGCCAAGCGCTTCGGCCATGTCGACGTCGAATCCACGAAAGCTCGATGTCGCCTGATCGAGGATGGAGAAGGGCAGGTAGTCGCCGGTCATCCCGACACGTAATGTTCCGCGGTTGACGATCGCGTCGAGCCGCGAGGGTTGTTGGGCGGACGCCGCAGGCGCGGCAAGGAAAAGCAGCGCGACCAGCAAGAAGAAAAACCGAACCATCTGACTTGTCCGTGAGGGTATTCGGCGGGAGGCACCAAGTTTGCCACGCGAAAACTATCGCGTGAAGTTGGCCGGCCGCAATCCGGCGACTGCGCGAATGGACGTGGACTTACCGCGAAATTCCAACTATTCGATGCCGCGACACGCCGAGGAGATCGACCGTGACCATCTCAATGCACCAATTATCCGTCGGAAAGCTTCACTCAATTCCTGGACAGCCTGTCCGATCTGCTCGATCACGCAGCCGCTCACGCCGAAAGGCGCAAAATAGACCCATCGATTTTGCTTAACACGCGCCTCTATCCCAATATGTACAATCTGACCCGCCAGGTGGGCGAGGCCATCAGGCATGCCGTGCTCTCATGCGCCCTCCTTGCCGGCGTCGATCCTCCCGTATTTCCGGACACAGACCCGGACATATCTGAACTCAAGGCGCGCATTGCGGCTACCAAGGATTTCCTTGGGGGTTTGCAGCCCGCCCAAATCAACGGCACTGGAGAAAAGGAAGTAATTTTCACTTTTCGAAATGGCACGACGCGAAAATTTACCGGCCAATCGCTGCTATTGACCTTCAGCGTGCCGCAGTTCTTTTTCCATGTGACGACAGCCTATGACATCCTGCGACATTGCGGCGTAGAACTTGTGAAGAAGGATTTTCTGGGAAGACAGCTTCAGTGAATGTGACCTCTTGGCAAGGTCGGCCCTGTCAGACTTCGCCGGCATCCTTGCCGAGCACGCTCAAAGCGGCGGCACGTCCTGCCATTTCATTTCTGAGCGCCTCAAATCGCTGCCGCGCCTCGCTTGCCTGATCGTCAACGAACCTGATCGCGGCATCCGCCGACATCGGGCCGCTGCTGATGGTTCGCGAATTTTCGCCAATGGTTTCGTCGACAAAATACTCGTCGTTGCCCTCGCTGCGAACGGTCCATTTGAAGCGCAGGGCCTCCATGGGACCCGGCCCCATCTTCGAGTAGCCTGCCGCCTCCGCCGGCCTCGAGGTCTCGGGCTTTTCCTCGAGCGGAGTCTTTCCCGGCTCGCGAGGGGAAGCCTTCTGATCGAGGATGCTGGCAATGGTCGCTAGGGCATGATCGGTCGGGTTGCTCTTACTCAATATTTCAGTCTCCGCTGGCCGAAACTCGGCCCGTTGAGGCCCTTGGTCGGCCCGGAATGCGGCTGAGTTTAGTTGGTTCAAGCGCAGATTGGCGGTATCTTGATCTTCCAGGGACGCTCTTGTTCGAGTTGGGCGGCCAGACGAAACAGCGTCGCCTCGTCGCCGAAGCGCGCGGCGAACATCATGCCGAGCGGCAATCCCGCGCTATTCCAGGCCAGCGGCACCGACATGGCGGGCTGGCCCGACATGTTGAACATGGATGTCGCGGGTATGTAGCGGCGCAAAATCGGCGCGATATGCGACAGGTCTTCTGACATCGGGTTCAGCTCACCGATGCGCAGCGGCGGCAAGCACAGCGTCGGGCACAGAAACACGTCGCAAGTCTCAAAGAAAATCGCCAGCCCCCGCGAAATCTTGAACGCGGTCAACTGCGCAGCCGTGTAGTCGACCGCGCTCGCCTTTCCCCCGTTGCGCGCGGTTCTGAGCGTCAGGGTTTCCATGTCGTTGTCCGTCATGGCGCGGCCGAACTGCTGTTCCGCGAGCCGCACGACGAGCCCCGTATTGGCGCTGACGATGGTGGACCTCACGGCTGCGGGATCGGCGGCCAACGCCGGTGCACGCTCCTCGACGAGATGACCCAATCCAGCCAGGAGAGTTGCGATTTGCCTAACCGCGGCCGCAATTTCCGGGTCGATGGCGTCGCCATAGGGCGACTTGTCGGTAAAGGAAATTCGCAATCGGCCGGGCTCACGATCGACCTCCTGTGCAAATGGCCGCTCCGGTTTCGGCGCCATATAGGGGCTCGAAGGCTCGGGCCCATGGATCGCATCGAGCATCGCGGCGCTGTCGCGCACGCTGATGCTCAGCACATGGCCGCAGGAAAACCCGCCCCAGCCTTCGCCGCGCTCGGGACCGATCGGATTGCGCGCGCGGGTCGGCTTGAGGCCGAACACGCCGGATGCGGAGGCCGGGATGCGGATCGAACCGCCGCCGTCACTGGCATGCGCAACGGGAACAATGCGTGCGGCGACCGCTGCACCCGCGCCGCCCGAAGAGCCGCCGGAGGAGTGGTCGAGATTCCATGGGTTCCGTGTCGGGCCGAGAAGGCGGGTTTCGGTCGTTGGCAGCAATCCGAATTCCGGGGTCGAGCTTTTGCCGAAGATCGTCAAGCCGGCAGCAAGAAAGCGCCGGGCGAGGGTGGTGGTGTACCCGGCGACATGGTCCCTGTAGACGCTCGAGCCCGACGTGGTCCGCGTGCCCTCCAGAAACTCCAGATCCTTCAGCAGGAATGGCACGCCGGTGAAGGGACCGTCAGGCAGGCCGTTATCAATTTGCTGCCTGGCGTAATCATAGTGCTTTACGACGACCGCATTGATCCGCGGATCGACTTCGGTCGCGCGCGCAATGGCTTCGTCCAGCAATTCGCAGGCGGTGATCTGTTTTTTGCGGACGAGTTCGGCGAGCCCGACCGCGTCGTAGTTGCCGTATTCTTTGAAGGCCATGGTGAAGGTCCACGGTGTTGAGAGTGGAGGATTGGTCAGGCCAATTGGCCGGGCGCCGTATCTTACCGCGCGATCAGCACGTCCTGATTGATGACGTTCTGCCGTATGGGCTCACCATCGAATGCGCTCAGGATATTGCGCGCGGTCTGCTCGCTCATTCGGTCGACCGCCTCGCGGGTAACGCCGGCGACATGCGGGGCAATGATGACATTGGGAAGCTCGAACAACGAATAGGGTACGGCTGGCGGCTCCTTTTCGAATACATCGAGGCCGGCGCCGGCAAGCCTGCCTGACGAAAGCGCGTCGTAAAGCGCCGCCTCCTCGACAATGCCGCCGCGCGCGGTGTTGACCAGATAGGCCGACGGCTTCATCCGCTTCAATCGGGCCGCATTGAACATGCCGACCGTCTCGGTTGTCTTCGGACAATGAATGCTGACAAAATCCGCGCGTGGCAGCGCCACATCAAGGTCGCTCACGGGCTCGCAGCCGGCTGCCGTGATCTCTTCAACCGATTTGTACGGATCGAAGACCAATACAGCCATTTCCATGGCCAAACAGCGCTTGGCCAACCGCGTCCCGATGCGGCCGAAACCGACGATCAGAACCGTCTTGCCGAATAAATCATAGGGTAGCTTGCCAAGCCTTGCACTCCACTTGCCGTCTTTGACCAGCGCGTGCATCTCGACGGCGCGTTTGGCTAGCGTCAGCATCATGAACAGCGCCTGCTCCGCGACGGATGGGGAATTGGCCGTACCCGCCACCATCAACGGAATCTTGCGGCGCGTGAGGGCAGCGACGTCCACGGCGTCGAAGCCCACACCGATCCTACTCACCACCTTCATGTCTCCGGAAGCCTCCAACTCCGGTTCACCAAAACGGGTGGCGCCGAGCGCTACGGCATGAACCGGCGCATGCTCGTTCAAAAGCGCCTCGAAATCTCTGGCGGAGACCAAATTGGGAAATTCAACAAGCTCGATGTCGTCGCGCTCCATCAGCAACGCGCGCCCGGACTGTGACATCGATTCGGTGATGAAAATTTTCTTCTTGTTGCTCGCCATTCCCCGTCCCTTGCCCAACCCAGCGGGGCACCTATTGGTCTGTGGCGGTCAAATGACGGCGCCTGTCACCTCATTTAGCAGGTGCATATTATTGAGGTCCACTGCCAATCGGAGCGCTCCGCCATCGCGCGCTCCGGCGTTGGGATTAACCCGCCCGCAGACCTGCGTACCCTCGAGCGTAAAGTAAATCAACGTTTCCATACCCATCGGTTCGGTCACATCCAGCACGGCATCGAAAGCTTCAATTCCGAGTTCGGGGTGCGCATTCGCTTCCGTGATATGCTCGGGTCGCAGCCCAAGCAGCAGTTTTTCGCTTCGTCCCACGTCTCGATAGCGCTCCGCTCGGCCAGGTGGCAGAGGAAAGGCAATTCGATCGGTCAGCCGGACATGGAGTCTTCCGGCGACTTCTTCGAACCTGCAGGGCAGGAAGTTCATGGCCGGTGAGCCGATGAACGCTGCGACAAAGCGTGTGGCGGGGTGGTGATAGAGGTCGTTGGGCGTTCCTATCTGTTCGATGCGACCGTTGTTCATGACCACGACCCGGTCGGCAAGCGTCATCGCTTCAACCTGGTCATGAGTTACATAGACGGTCGTTGTTCGAACCTTCTGATGCACCTTCTTGATCTCGATGCGCATCTGCACGCGCAGTTTGGCGTCGAGGTTCGACAACGGCTCGTCGAACAGAAAGACCTTGGGATTGCGAACGATGGCGCGCCCCATCGCAACGCGCTGGCGCTGGCCGCCTGACAATTGCTTGGGCTTTCGATCGACAAGTTCGACGATATCCAGCATTCGCGCGGCTTCATCGATTCGCGCCTTGATCTCAGCCTTCGGATAGCGCTTCAGCCGCAGCCCAAACGACATGTTCTCCGCAACGGTCATGTGCGGATAAAGCGCATAGTTCTGGAACACCATCGCGATGTCGCGATCCTTCGGTGGCACATCGTTGACGATGTCGCCGCCGATCATGATGTCACCGTCGGTGATATCTTCCAATCCGGCGATCATCCGCAGCGTTGTCGACTTACCGCAGCCCGAGGGTCCGACCAGGAGGACAAATTCGTGATCGGCGATATCGAGATCAATGCCGCGGACCGCCTCGACGTCGTCGTAACGCTTGACAACCTTACGCAACATGACCTCGGCCATGGATTTCAACCTTTCGTCGCGCCGGCGGTCAGGCCGGCAATGTAATAGTCCATCAGGAATGCGTAGATGATCAGCGGTGGCGCCGCGCCGAGCAGAGCGCCCGTCATGATCTGTCCCCAGTTGAACACGTCGCCCTTGATGAGAGTGGTGATGATGCCGACCGGCAGCACCAGTTGATCGGCAGATGTCGTAAAAACCAGAGGATAGAGAAATTGCGCCCATGAGACCGTGAAGGCGAAGATCGTCGCGGCGATCAAGCCGGGCAGGGCAACGGGAATGAAGATGCGTGTCAGTGTCTGGAACCACGAAGCGCCGTCGATGATGGCAGCCTCATCCAATTCCTTCGGGATCGATGCAAAATATCCGATCATGATCCAGGTGCAGAACGGCACCGTGAGCGTCGGGTAGATGAACAGCAGCACGTACCACTTGTTGATCAACTGGATTCCGGTCCAATCGCCGATCACCGCGAACATCTTGAACAGCGGAATGAACAGCAGGCTGTCGGGAATAAGATAGGTCAGGAAAACCCCGGTCGCGAGGGTTGCTGACCCCCAGAATCGCATGCGCGCCAGGGCAAACGCAGCCGGCACGCTGATCAGCATGGTGATCGTCACCACGAAGATCGAAACAACGGCGGAGTTCCGGAAGAATGTCAGGAACTGGTTCGACGTCAGCAGTTCAATATAGTTTGACAGCGTCGGATGAAAGACCCACCAGGGATTGGTCGCTGCCGAAATCTCCGCGCTGCTCTTGAGCGAGGTGATAATCATGTAGATCGGAGGCACCAGCGAGAAGATCGCAAACAGGGTCAGAAAAAAATACGACCATCTGAGCGCCCAGGCACGGTCGCGGCTCATGCTGCCGTACTTGACCTTGCGGGTCGGCGCCCCCTTGTCGATCGCCATCGCGCTCATCAGGCTTCATTCCCGCGTTTTGAGATATCGCGCAGGATGAAGATCGCCGCGATCGCCAGGATCGGCACCATGAACAGCGAGACGCTGGCGCCGAGCGGAATGTCGTTGCCTTCGATGCCGACGCGAAATGCCCAGGTCGCGAAGATGTGGGTGTGGTCGAGCGGGCCGCCTGAAGTGAGGATGCGGACGATATCGAAATTCGCAAAGGTGACGATGAGCGAAAACAGCGTCGTGATCGCGATAATGTTGCGCATCATCGGCAGCGTGACATACCAGATGCGCTGCCACCAATTGGCGCCGTCGATGGCAGCGGCTTCGTAGAGTTGCTCGGGCACCGATTTCAGCGCCGCCAGATACATGATCATGAAGAACGGCGCGCCGTACCAGACGTTGACGAGAATGACCGAAAAGCGCGCCCAGTAAGCGTCTCCTGTCCAAGCGATCGGTCCGATACCAAAAAACGACAGCGTATAGTTGAAAGCGCTGTACGACGGATCGAACAGCCACAGCCACGCCAGCGTGCTCATCGCCGGCGGAATAACCCAGGGCACGAGCAGCATGCCGCGCCATTTGCGTTGGCCCTTCGTCGGGACGTTATGAACGAAATGGGCGACAATAAAGCCGATCAGCGCCTTGAAGATGACGGCGGAGATGGCAAAGATGCAGGATTGCTCGACAACCAGCCAGAACGTCTCGCGCTTGAACAGGAATTCGAAGTTGCCCAAGCCCACGAACCTCGACATCGCCTTGTTGAGGGTCGCAAGATGGAGCGAATAGAGCGCGGGATAGAGGACGAGGATCGAAATCAGCAGGATCAGCGGCAGCGTCATCAGAAACGCCACTGTCGATCTACGCTTGAGCGCGAGCCTTAAGCCCGAGCGCTTACGGGGGCTCCGAACGCCGGCAACGCTGCCTTGCCGAAATGCGACGTCAACCATGGTGCGCGTTCCTCTGGGTAGTTCGCGACGAAGCCGGCACGGGCCGGCTTCCACTCGAGGTGAACAGGGCGGCCGATGCACCGGGCGGCCGACGATCGGTCCGCCGCCAAGGAGCAACCGGAACGCTCAGCTCCGCATAAAGCCTTCGCACTCGCCTTCGGCCCAGGCCAGCGTCCTTTCCATCGTGTCCCCCCGGAAGTAACGCAGGCACATCTTGGTCAGCGTGGCCTGAGCGTATATCTGCTGGGCGATCTTTGGCGGCGCCGGCGAAGCCGCGATCGACAGCGTCTGGTGATGATATGGGTTGGGGTAATGGTAGAGCGTGCCCTTTGGCGGCCCTTCCTCTTGCCAGACCTTGAGTGTCGTCAGTTTCTCATATGCCGGCAGGTCGTAGCCGCCGCTGGCAACCACCAGCTTCTCGATAGAGGTCGGCTTCGACAAATGCACGAGTAGGCTCTTGGCGGCCTCCTTATTCTTGGAAAAGCTCCACGTGGTCCAGAAGAAGGGCAGGTATGGCGCAAACCGCCCCTTCGGTCCCGCCGGAAAGCCATGGGTCCAGCATTGTTCTGCGATTTGCGGCGCGTCGCGCTTGGCAACCGCCCAGGCGCTCGGCGGATTCATGATCAGGGCGCCGCGGCCGGAGATCAGCCATTTGTTGTTCGAGGCGTCGTCCCAGGCCCCCACGTCCGGCGGCAGGAAGCCGATCAGCTTCTTGTAATAGTCGAGCGCCTGTCGTACCGCGTCGGTCTTGACCGCGAGGTCGCCCTTGGCGTCGACGAGCTGGGCGCCGAAGGACTGGAAGATCGCGCCGCAGGTATCGACGCTGTCCGTGGTCTCACCAAGGCCAATGCCGAAGGGGACACCGCCTTTCTTGCAGGCCTCCGCAGCCTTCAGGAACGTATCGAGCGTCCAGTTGTCGGCCTTGGGCGGTGCGCCTGCCGGATACATTTCCTGCACGTCGATACCGGCATATTTCTTCATCAAGTCGATGCGTGAGCACGGGCCCTTGATCTGGCTCCCGATGCAGGCAGGAACGGCAAGCCATTTGCCGTCGAGCTGGCCGAGATATTTGACGGTACCGTTGACCGCGCCGTTCTCGGCGACAATTGGCCCCATGATGTCGCTAACGGGCTCGAGCAATTCGGAATAGCCGTGGGGATTCCAGGCCGTCATCGCCAGGATGTCATGACCCGATTTCGCCTGCGCTTCAGCGGCCATGGTCAGCAAGAGCTTGTTGCCCTGGCTGGTGATGTAGTCGATCTGGACTTCGACCTTCTCCCTTTCGGCCCATTCATTGACCAGATCGGTGGAGGTCTTGTTGGCCTCGGGAACCCAGTGGTCCCAGAAGCCTATCGACAGTTTGCCGGCCGCGTGCGCGGTTCTCACGTAAGGCGCCGAAATCAGTGCGGCAGACGACCATGCGGTAGCGGCGACGAATCGCCGTCGAGACAGCATTCTTCGAGACATCGCATTCCCTCCCGGTGGGCCAAATTTTGCTTTGTTTTTTTCCTCGTCTGACCGGCGTTGCAGTGGCTGAAGCTGCGGGGCGGCGCGAAGATTTCAATCTGGGATCAGAGCAGAATTGGCAGCCCCTGTCGAGAAATCAGGCTCACGCGCTAGACTAATGTCGTGTCTTGGCGCGGAGTAAGCGTTATGCCGCCGCCCAACCGGCATCCCGTCCGGCTTGTCACACCGTGAACGAATTTTGCGCTGCACATTCGGACGTGCACAAGGACAAAAGGTCCGGCCCTCCGCCGCTTCGGGCTTGGTTCCACCTCGGTGCGTCCGGGCTTTTCCAGCAAATTTTCCAGGCTACCCCTCAAGCGGCGCCAAGGTGGACTCGTTGCATGCGAAAACGATAATGTCTTGCGGGAACGATGCGCATGATTCAGGGCGGACAAGGCGACAAACCAATACATGGAGACTAAACAATGATCAGCCCGACACCGGCCGCACGCAAGCAACCCGGCTGGGGCTTTGGCTTGGCGGCGGCCGTTCTCATGCTTCTCGGCACCCCCCAGGCTGCCGATGCGCAAGGGCTGGTGAAGGGCGTGGAGCAGGGAGCAGCGGCCGGCAACAGGGCAGCGGGGCCCGTTGGCGGCGTGCTGGGAGGAGCCATCGGCGGGGTGGTTGGGGTGTTTAACGGCGCGCTCGGTGTCAATGACAGCGGTAAGGGTGGCGGCAAGCAAGCTCAAACCGGTTCCACCAAGGCCGGCAAGGCCGTGAAAACCGCGAAGGCGGTGCCGGGAAGGCCCGTGGAGGTTCTCACCCAACCGGGTGAACCGGAGCTTACCGCCGAGCAGATTGTGGCAACCAGTGACGGAGATATCGACCGGATCAAGACCGAGTTGAACCTGACACCGGAGCAGGAAAGGCATTGGACCGCGTTCAACAGTGCGATGCACTACCTCGGCCACAACGGCGCGGATCGGCTCAATCTCAGGATTGCGCGCGCCAAGCGCGATCCACCTGACGACATCATTGAGCAAATGCGAAACGAGGCCCAGTTTCTCAACGATCGCGCGGTGGATCAGCGCAGCGTAGCCGATGCGGCTGAGCCGTTGTTCATGAGTCTCGATGACAAGCAAAAGGCCATCTTTATCGAGGAAATGGTGCGCCTGAGCCACGAACGCGGGCTCGATTGATCGGCAAGCACCTGCTATCCCGGCGAAATGCTTCGTCCAGGCGCCACCGGCGAATAGCCGGGTAACCAAGCCCTGGGGTAGGTGGAAGGCGAGGCACCCGGCTATCCTGCCGCAGCGGTGCGGCCATTCAACTCGTCATGCAAAATTGAAGAAAAGCAGACCGCTTCGCGCCCGAGATATGGCCGGGACATGACCTTGTCGGGATTTGGAACGGCAAGCGCAAAACGGGACATCGGGCGACGGCATGCTGTCCGCGACGTCCGCTGACGGGAGATTTCAAGTCTTCTGGAAATTCAGCTCGACGCCGATGCCGTCGGGATCGTAGAGGAAAAACTGCGTGTCGCCGGTGCGCGGCACGATGCTCTCCCGGAACTTGACGTTCCTCGAGTGCAAACGCCAGCGCATGCCTTCGACGTCGCTGGCGGCAAAGGCGATATGATCGAGCCGCCCAGTGTCCCCATATTTCCTTTCGGTGCCACGCACCACGATGCCTTCGCGCGGTTTGCGCGTGCCCATCAAATGCACGGTGGCCATTCCGCCCGAATATAGCCAGTAACCGGGGAAATCGAGCGGAGGTCGGTCACCGTTTTCGAGGCCGAGTACATCGCAATAGAACTCCTTGGTACGCTCAAGATCCGCAGGTTCGATCGTGTAATGTTGTAATCCGCCGAGCGGCATGTTTCTTCTCCTTTGAGCGCTTAGGCAACCGCGCCCGCAAATCGAGGCGCCAACGGATTCTCTTGCACGTCATTCAGGCGGTGACCGCGAGTTCCCTGTCGATCTCTTCGATCGACTTGCCGCGGGTCTCGATCCCGAAGAAATAATACACTGTACCGGTCATCAAAAACCAGCAGCCGAGATAAAGGAAAGCGAGAGGAATATCCGGTAATGGTACGTCCGGCTTCAGATAATTGCCGGAACCGACGATCAAGGCGAGACCGACCGGGCCGATAATCTTGCCGATGCCGCCGAAGCCATAGGCCGAACCCATGCCCGAAGTGCGCAAATGCGAAGGCCAGACTTCCGCCGCGTAAGGACCGACGATGGCAAAGCCGCCATCGGCAAAGAAAAACGCAATCGCCAGCACCAGCCAGACAGCCCCGTGGCAACCGAGAAGTTCAGCACTGTGCCGATGAAAACTTTGCGGCGGCCGATACGGTCGGCAAGCCAGCCCCAGACATAGGCGCCGATGATAGCACCGATCCCGGAACTCATGAGCACCGTAGCGGACTGACCGAAGGTCAGCTTCCATGGTCCTATCAGGAAGGCGAGGACAAATCCGATCAGGAAGTAATCGAAGAATTCGAGCGCATCTCCAATAATGGCCGCAATCAGGATCTTAATCTGGTTGCCGGTCAGACTCGTCCGTCGATCGAGTATCTCGAACATGGCGTCTCCCCTTGGCGCATATTCGGTTCTCACCGAGGTGGCGCCTACTCACCGGCCGTGGCGGCAAGCTATAGCGTCATTGCGGCAGACGGAAGCCCGGCACAGGCGCAGGTCGCTGGCAGGGATAGCCGTTAACTTTCGCAGACATGCCCTTGACAACTCACGCGCAGGACAACCCTGAAGGTGATCGGACGGGTGCGGCTGATTTGTTTAAGGTTTGGTATTAGCCTCCTTTTCCACGATTGGAACCAAGGTCGGCGTCGATGGAAGAGAAACGAAAGTATCATCGGACCGAAATCAATGAACCAGCCTACGTGTCGTCGGGTGGGTCGGTCATGAGCTGTATGGTGCGGAACATCTCGCCGGAGGGTGCGGCCATTGATGTCGAGAATCCCGCCTTCGTGCCGGCTCAATTTCGTCTTGTGATGGCCAGCGACTCCTCCATCCGCGAATGCAGGGTCATTTGGATCCAGCACAAGCGGGTTGGCGTGGCATTCACGGCCGCGCCACGAGACGCATCGACGACCGGCTGAGCCCGCTTACGCCATTTTGAACAAGGCAAAAAGCCAGACCTTGATCTGGTCCAATACAAGCGAAAGCACAATTGCCGCGGCCAAAATTCCCGCGACGATGGACGGCGGAAGTGGTGCCATCATGAATCCGCCGAGCGCCAGCGTTCCGATGATCGAACCGTCGACGACACTTGAAAGAACCACCAGCAGGCTCGGCCGCGAAGACCAGATGCGTTTTCGTTCACGGACAGCATAGAACACCGCCTGCCCATTGCATGTGATCGTGACGAACGTCATCGTGCGCAGCGTATCGATATCGAGATGCATCGCAAGCGAACCATACGCCAACACGGCCGCGCAGAACACGAGATCGCAAAGCCCGACGATAATGCCCACCAGTGTCAGGCGATCGATCCGCCAGACGTTAGGCATCGGCGAGGGGCGGACGTTATCGGTGGTTGACGACATGGCGAGAAAATCGCCGGTGACCATGGAAATCACCATCAGTGCCGGCGTGAGGATCGCGTGCTTGGTCAGGACGAGGCCAAATCCCAGAAACAGCACCTGCCGAGATTTTTGAACGATCGACCGGAGCGCGTAGGTCAGGATGCGCTGAAACGTAACCCGGCCTTCCCGCACCGAGGCGACGATGCCGGCGAGCCCCGGCTTGGTCAGGACGATACCCGCGGCCGACTTGGCGACGTCGGTCGCCGACGACACGGCGATCCCGATCTGGGCCTGGCGCAGCGCGGGCGCATCGTTCGCACCGTCGCCGCACATGCCGACTGTGTGCCCGCCATTTTGAAACGACTTCACCAGACGAAACTTGTCCTCCGGGAGCACCCCCGCATAGACCGCGAAGTCGTCGGGGCCAAGTGAATCGCCGATCCCGTCCGGCGGGCAAACGGCGCCGACCAATCCAACAGCTTCGGCGACAAAGGCGGCCGTGGTCGCCGCGTCTCCTGTCGCCATGACCGTGTGAACCCCAAGCTTGCGCAGTTGATCAATCAACTCCCTTGAGTCGCCCCGCGGCGGATCACTGAGTGCCACCAAACCGACGAGCCGCATGGCGTCACCGTCGCCGATTGCTACGCCGAGGACCCTGTGACCGTGCTTCTGCAGTTCGATGGCCGACTGTTCCGCACCCGGGGCCGATTGCGAAAACTTACGCACCACCGCGAAGGCGCCCTTGACGATGCGAAGCGCATTGCCGTGGCTGTCGCGCGCGCGGGCCTCCGACATTTTGGCGGCGGGATCGAACGGCGTGAAGCCGATGAGGGCGGGAAGGCCCGAAGCTGCAGGTTGCGCCACCGTGGCCGCCCGTATTGCCGCATCGACGGGATCCCGGCCGCCTACGGCACTGGCAAGCGCGGCAAGCGCCAGAACATAGCCTCGATCGAAACCCGGCATCGCCTCGACCGCCGCCACGGCGAGTTCATTGCGCGTCAACGTGCCGGTCTTGTCGATGCACAGGACGTCCATGCTCGCGGCTTCGTCGACTGCGGAGAGGCGGGTCGGAAGAACGCCGACGCGCGTCAGCGCCTGGGCGCCAATCGCCGTCGCAAGCGTAAAGGTTGCAGGCAACGCCACCGGGACCGAAGCAAGAACGGCGATGAGCACCAGGGGGATCGCCTCCGCCAGCGGCATCCCGATGTGGTAAGCGTAAGCCATCAGCAGCAGGGTGACCGCCCCGTTGAAGCCGGCCAGATTGCGCACGACGCGAAACACGGCCCTTTGTTGGGTGCTGACCACGTAGGCTGTACGCACAAGCTCGGCCGCGCGGCCGAACTTGGTGCGAACCCCCGTGGCGAGCACTTGGGCAATGGCTTCGCCGCGCTGAACCAACGCCCCTGCATAGGTTTCCGCGCCCGGCCCAGCTTCGACAGGTAAGGACTCTCCCGTCAGCATCGATTGATCCAGCAGGATCGATCCCTCCCGGATACGGACATCGGCCGCGACCACCATACCCAGGCTGAGTTTGGCAATATCTCCGGGTACCAGTTCGTCGGCCGGCAAGACCGCCCATACGCCGTCGCGGAGCACCGATGCTTTCAGCGCAAGTCCCGACTTGAGGGCTGCGATGGTCGCTTGGGCCCGGTTCTCGTGAAAAAACCCGATGGCCGAATTGAAGACCAGGAGCGCACCGATGACGATGGCTTCGATATGTTCCCCGAGCGCCAATTGAAGCACGATCGCGATCTCGAGCAGCACCGATACGGGCGCGAGAAACTTGCTCGCAATCAGCCGCAGCGGATGAATTGAGACGTCGGGGGTGGCATTCGGGCCAAACTTTTCGAGCCTGCGCCGTGCCTCGGCGCTGGATAGCCCGTTATTCAGCCTTTGCTTGGGTTGTGAAGGCAAAAGGTTGGTCATTTAACTGGATACGGTTCCTTTAAGACCAACGGCTCGCCGCGCGTTTGATATCGCTCAATACCGGTCCGACGCACCGGTGCCCAAATCTTGTTCGAGGAAAATTAGGCTGGTCTGCGGAGGCGAAGTTGCACCCCTTGACGGAAAAAATCGACAGGAAACCGGCACCCCGGTGTCAATGAACTGCCGCGTACAAGATCTTGTCCTGAGTTGCATCCGCGGCGTCGAACTCAGCGACGATGCGCCCGGTGCGGGCTACCAGGATGCGGTCGGAGACGGCGAGTATCTCCGGCAGATAAGACGAGATCACTACCACCGCCTTCCCCTCGTCCGCCAACCGCCGGATTTCTGCGTGAATATGCGGGATGGTACCGACGTCCACGCCGCGGGTTGGCTCATCGAAGATAATGATCGATGGCTCTTGGACAAGGGACTTTGCGAGCATGACCTTCTGTTGATTGCCGCCTGAGAGCTCGACGATCCTGGCCTTGCGCTTCAGCGCGTTGATCTTGAGCCGATCGACCCAATAGTTCGCAAGTTTCGACCGCCGCGCCCGCGAGAGCAGGAAACTGAAACCGCTTCTGGTCGCAAGCCTTCCGATATAGGCATTGTCGTCGACGATCATGGTTTCGAAAAAGCCGTTGGCCTTGCGATCCTCGGTGATATAGGCGATGCCATCGTCGATCGCCTGCCGCGGAACGCGGTAGCGGATTGGCTGTCCGCGAAGCCTGATAGTGCCGCCGTTCACCAGGTTGCGTTTCAACGCGCCAAAGATGATCTTGGCGATCTCGGTGCGGCCTGAGCCGATCAGGCCGGCGATGCCGACTACTTCGCCGGCATAAACCGAGAACGACATGTTTTTCACCACCATACCCATGGTGACGTTCTCGACCGTAAGCACCTTCTCGCGCCGGTCATGCGTTGGCCGGCTAGCGCCACCGTAGACCGCCTGCGCGACCTGGCGCCCGACCATGTGTTGCACGAGCGCGTCGCGCGTCAGAGTCTTGGCGGGGGCCGTGATCACCAGCCGTCCGTCGCGCAGCACCGTGATGCGGTCGGCGATCTGAAGCGATTCCTCTAGCGCATGGGAGATGTAGATGATCGCCACCCCGCGCGCCCGGAGGTCACGGACGAGATGGAAGAAATGAACGATTTCCTCGGGCGTCAGACTCGCGGTCGGCTCGTCGAAGACGATGATTCGCGCTTTGTTGTATATCGCGCGCGCGATCTCGACCATCTGCTTCTTGGCCGTGCCGAGTATGGCGACCGGCGTTGCCGGATCGACGTGAAAATTGAGCGATTGCAGGAGCTGCTGCGCCTGGATATTTAGAGTGCGGAAGCGCGTGAGCAGCTTTTCGTTACCGAGCTCGATGTTCTGTGCCGCCGTCATCGTCGGCACAAGGCTCGTTTCCTGATAAACCATGCAGATGCCGGATGCGAGCGCGTCGCGCGGTTGCTCAAAGTCTACCGGCCTTCCGTCTACATAAATCTCACCCGCGGTGAGCCGAATCGCGCCGGCTATTGCCTTGCACAGCGTGGATTTACCGGCACCGTTTTCTCCAACCAGAGCGTGGACCTCGCCGGGATAAAGGTCGAAGCTGACGCCTTCGATGGCATGGACACCACCGTAAATCTTGCTGCCATTGACGACCTTGAGTACGGGCTCGCGTCCGCCCGCGGTCTCTGCTGCCGCTTTCGACGATGTCCCGAGATCGTTCATTCAGGGTCTCTCGGCTCAAGAAGGAGGCGTCCCGCGCCACGCGATGCGATCACCAGGCCTTGCGGGGTCACACAGGCGCCAGTGATGCCGTGGAAGCGACCGCCGGCACGGCTATGGATGCTGTCGGCGGCTTCGCCGTTGGCATTCAGATGCACGAGCAGACCATAAGAGCGGGGAGGTGCCCAGGGTTTTTGGATGCCGAGCGCCTTTACGCCGCCGATCTGCATCGGCTCAAGACAATCGCGGCCGCCGGCATAGGCAGGGGCAACCCAATACTCCGGCGGCATGGTCGCGATCATCTCATTGCGAAAATCATCCTCCTTCAGGACGAATTCGATCAAGTGCGTGCGGCGTGCGAAAATGCCGAGATAGAAGCCGCGGCTCCCGTCCGGTTGCAGGCGCGCGGGATAGCCCGGCAGGTTCTGCAGCACGACTTCCGGTCGGGCCGCGCCGTTGCGGGGCAGCGGCATTCGACTGACGCGATGTGCCCAGCTCTCGCTGAACCAGAGCTGCCCGCTATCTTTGGCGATAGTAATTCCATAGGGATAGTATAGGTCCTTTAGCAGTGTCATTGCGTCGTCGAGCGCAGCGCCGCAGACGATCAGGCGGCCATTGTGGCGTTTTTCCATGAGGTCGCGCCGCCACTCGGAAGGCGGGCGACCCATGCTTCCCTCCACGACGAAGATTCGGCCGTCAGGCGCGGCTGCGACCGACATCAAGCCGGCAAGGGCGCAACCGTCTGCTGTCCCAAGCCAGCGTGGCTCGGACTTCGCTGGATCGATCGCCGCAAGTCCTCGACCGGCGACGCAAACCAGAATGCGGCCGTCCGGATGTATCGCAAGCCCCCCGGCATCACCGTCGAACTCCGCCACCAGTGTCCGCGTCGCAAATTTGTCGCCCGAAAGCCTAAGGACGTGCTTCCCCGCCGACGCCAGCAACGAACCGCCTGGGTCGGCGATGACGTCGTCGAGACCTGGCAGGGGACCGCCAATCGGCACGTAGGCGTCGAGGCGATCATTCGGGCTCAGCGCTCCGTCGAGTGGCGGAATGGCGTTCTGTTCGCTATCCCGATCGATGACGCTGCGGATGTCCCGCGTCAGGTGGTCAAACAATCCCACGGCCGTTCACCCCGTCACCCTGCTCTTGCTCCCCCAATAGGCGTCATAATCGGTCCAGCTCTCGTCGACGCCGTCGAGCTTGATACGCCCGACGCGATTGTTCTCGAGGCCGCCCAGGTAGAGATAGCCCTTGTGTTCGCGCATCGAGGTCAGTGTCGAATGTGAGATGCCGGTCGGGTCCCACCAGGATTCCAGCGCTTCGCCCCCTTCGTTGAATTTGAGCACGCAGCCGTAGTTCAAGGCCGGCGCAAGCCACTCGTCCGCCGGCACCTGTTTGACCATGCGGAGGCGAAAGCCGGGATTGCGCGCCGCCAGGTCGAAGGTCGGCGTTCGAATGCCGATCAGCGCCAGCCAATAATTGCCGTCGGAGGCGCGGTTGATGTTATCGGGATTGCCGGGGAGTTCGTCGATCAACACCTCGGTCTTGCCCCGGCTTGGGCCGGCCAGCCAGTGGCGGAAAACCTTGCACAGGGAGGTGCTGGCGATGAGCAACGACCTGCCGTCGTGGGAAACGCACACTCCATTTGGAAAATAGAAGTGATTGATGATGGTGCGCGTGGTCTTGGTTGCTGGATCGTAGCAGACGAGCCGCCCGTTCGGGCGTGTCTCGATAATATCAAGGGTATTGGTCGTCATCTCATAGCGCGTGGTGCAGTCGCTGAAATAGATCTTACCGTCTGGCGCGATGTCAAGGTCGTCGGCCATGCGCAGCCGCGAGTCGTCATTGAGCTTGTACCATGTACGGTTGGTCTCATCGGTGACCTTGAACACCTCGCCGTTCGGTCTGACGCCATATACTCCCATGCCGGCTACGCAGACGATGAGATTCTCATCGCGATCGAACTGCATGCCGAGCGGCCGGCCGCCGATATGGGCGAAGACCTCGCGTTTTTCGAAGTTTTGGCCCGAGAAGCGGATGATATTGCCATCGCGTGTCGAGCCGTAGAGGCGGTCCTGGCGATCGAGGATAACGTCCTCCGGTCCCTCGACCTGATCGAGCCCGATCGCCTGCGCGCCGATCAGCCGGTCGTTCTGCGCGTAAGGCGAGCGTGACCCGGGCTGCACAGACGGCGCCGGCGAGAGCGCCGCAAAGGCCGGATTGACGTAGATCTTCTGGATCGCCTTGCCGCGGTTCTTCGCCCATTTGACATCCACACCGACGGCAACGAGGAGGATTATGCCAGTGACGGCAGAACCAACATAGCCCGGAATGCCCATTCGTACGAGACCGTTGATCAGCAGGAAGATGATTACCGCCCCGATCATTGCGCGCCACACCGTTCCCTTGCCGCCCGCGAGCGAGATGCCGCCGAGCACGACCGCAGTGAGCGCCTGAAATTCCCAGCCAACTCCGGTGGTCGAATCGGTGCTCGACTGCCGAGCAGCGTAATAAATCCCGCTTGCAGCGCACAGCAGGCCCGATAGCAAATAGGTGAAGAACAGAATGAGCCGCACACGGATGCCGGCGTGACGCGCTGCCTTACGACTGGCGCCGATGGCCGTGAGGTGCCAGCCGTAGCGTGAGCGCGACAGGAAGATGTGGCAGATCAGCAGAACGACAAAAAGCGTCGCGGCGTTGACTGGAACACCCAGCACGTTGCCAGTACCAAGAAAATCCCAGGCGTCGCTGTCTACCGAGTTGGTTGCGAATACCTGCGCGTAGCTGGTGTTGAGAAGATTTACCGACGCGCGCAGGATGATGAGCGTGACCAGCGTGGTTAAAAACGGCCGGGTCTTCAAGTAACCAATCAGAAAGCCATTGACGCTGCCGAGCGCAGCGCCAACCGCGAGCGTCGCCAGGCATGTGAACCCGACCGACAGTTCCAGTACGAACAGAAAGTAGAGCGCGGAGAAATTGCAGAACGCGAAGATTGCGCCGACGCTAAGATCAATACCGCCGCTGATCAGGCAAAACCCCATCGCGAGTGCGACGAATCCGAACTCAGCGAACAGGCGCAGCAATGACAGGGAGTTCTGCACCGTCGCATAGTCGGGAACGGTCAGCGCGAAATATAGCCATAGACCGACCATCACGGTGAAGGGAATCACCGGCTCGAACCACTGCTTCAGCAGCAACTCCGATAGCAGCAGCCGCGGCGAGAAGCGTCGCACCGAGGCGGCGACCGAATCCATCGTCATCGACATCGTCACGGTACTCCGGCGGGATCCGACGGCGCGCCGCCTGCGCCGTCGGATGCTGTCCTGCTATTTCTTCGGAAGTGCGTAGCAATTACCGCCGCTGGCGTTGGTTTTGTCGATCCAGAGCGGTTCAGTGTAAAATTCAAGATTGCGGGCGCCTGGCTTCTCGCCCGACTCCAGCAACATCTGAGCTGCCATCATCAGATCGTGGCCCTGTTCGGTCGCCTTGTAGCTCAGGAACTTGTAAAAGTTGCCCTGATTGACCTGATCGCAATCGAGCTGCGAGCCTTCGCCTGAAGCATAGATCTTTACGTCATTGATCTTGCCGGCATTGCGAACGGCCTGCGCGGCGCCTGATTCCATGATGCCCCAGAAGCCGACGCTGGCGCACAGGTCAGGGTGCTGCTGAATCACGGTCGCCGTGATGTTCAACGCGGTGTTGGC
>DATGGY010000253.1:0-84072 GCA_035308285.1 Bradyrhizobium sp.
AAGAGCGAGCTACGGCCGCCGAAGTAAGGTCGCCTTAATTGGCCGCCGCGTCTGGCGGCGCTCGCCTGCGTCCTGCCTCACACGGCCGAGTGGATCGCGTCTACACGCGCGGTGCTTTTGGCCGGTTCTCCCGCTCGCTCCTCACGCCGCATTGGCTATGTGGCCCGCCTTAAAAAAGTAAGGCCGCCCCAGTGGACGGCCTTTGACTGACGCGGATGGTTCAAGCTTGCTGTCGCCGGCGTCTTACTTCAGCGAGGAATTGATTGAGTTGAACATGGTGTTCAGATTGCTGCCGAGACCGTTGACCACGGCAATGATCGCAAGCGCAATTCCCGCAGCGATCAGTCCGTATTCAATCGCGGTCGCGCCAGACTCGTCGGATAGGAATTTCAAAAAGCTCTGCGTCAAGTCAGCCTCCCGGGGGGTGTGGAAATAGGAACAACGCCCACAAACCTACGGGACGGCTTCTAAGGTTGAGTAAATTCGATTTGCTAACTTTTAGGGGCAATTCGTTTCTAATTTTATCGCAATTAGTGGGCGATTTTGAATTAGCCGGGTGCCGGTTCTGCCGAGATCGCCAGCGGTACTTGAGTGGTTCTCAAGGCCGCCGACCGAATTCCGTAGTTCTCCGGTCGTGAACAAAGTTCCACCACGCGCGGGTTTGGTTTCCGCAACGCGGGTTTGGTTTCCGCAAGATGAGTAGCTTGATCCGCATCAAGGCCGCGAGCCCGTCAAGGCCCCACAAGGGCCCCATGCCGCGTAAGCGGGTTCGAGGTTTCTCAGACCCCGATTTCAAGACGCGACAAAGGGGTCGCTGGAAATTTCGCAATTCCAGCGATCCCGCTCTTTAATCTGTCTCGCGTGGAATCGCGGCACGCGACGGATCGCGTCGGCCGCATGGGCTTTTCCGAAAAAGTACGGCCGTAGTTGCCCGCAATTGCGATTTGCGGGTGCAACACGCACTTTCCTGCCGAAACAGGAAAGGCACTTTTTGAGTAGCGCGTGCAGTCACAATCGGGCGTGTTTCCCGTTCGTCGCGTAGAGCTGACCCGTCAGGGCCACAATTTCAATTACGCGGCAGGGGTCGTCGGCTTGTTTGATCTTGGTCGACGGCCCCACCTATATTGGCTCGGCGGGAGAATCGCGTAAGCATTCATCAATCTTGCCGACGCATGATATCGAGGCTGTTTTCTGGTGCAGCATTTCGAAAGCCGTCATTGGCCGCACGCCAATGGCGGCTTTGCCTTTTTGCGGCGCCGCCACCTCCCAAGCCTCGTTTGATCTCACTCAATGCGGCTTGCGGCGATGGCTCTATGGATGAGTTTGTCAGAGCCGAACTGCCGAAAAGGAAGCTGCGACGTTGACATCGAGCCTCCGGATTCCCGGGTCCGGGGGCTCCTTCATGCCGCCTGCGGGACCTGCGGACAGCCTGCCAAGCGCGCAAATCCATCGGGTCTTGCCGCGCTCCTTCAAAAAAACGGTAACGATCGATCGCCTCTTGCGGCCTCCCGCGATCTGCCGCCTCCCCCCACAAAAGAAATCCGTTGTGTCTGGGAAACATCCGGAAATGAATGCTATGATTTTCGCCAGGGAGCCGACTTCCAGGATCAGTCCGATTTGATTGCGAGTTGAAGATGACCGTCCATGCACCCAAGCTTCTGACGCCCGAGGAGTTTGCCTCCCTGATCGAAATTGCGATCACCTCTCCGAGCCCAGCGGTGCCGGCTCCGCATTTGGCCAAGCTGATCAGCCTCGGCTACGTCATCGCGACCGCAAAGGGTCCCCTCGTCACCGGCGACGGTCTGATCCGGATCACCGAAAGCGAGTAGCCGCTGCGAGCGCGAGACGACCCCAACAGGGCGAGAGGTGAGAGTTTTCGCGCCAGGCGTCGATTCCAACGGCCCGTCATATTGATCTAGGTCAAAGCGCAGGCCCTTTGCACTGGCAGCTTTGATCATAATGAGTCACTTCCTCTTCAAGTGTCCCCGAACGGGAATGAACGTGCAACACTGGCAGGACGACGACGTCGCCCCGGACAATTCGCAATGCACGTACGAAACCGTCGTCTGCCAGGCCTGCGGGCGGCTTCACTTCATCAATCGATCGACCGGAAAATTGCTCGGCCAAAAACAACCGCAGCGATGACCCGCACCGCTTGCGAAGGCCAAAATCTCAGCCGGCGAGCGCGATCGGATGGCCGCTGTCGTCGCCACCGGACGCAAGGCCCAACCGCAGTTCCTCAGCCGTCACGAAGCGGGCCCCGATACGTTCGCCATTGCGCCAGGTCAGCAAGCACACGCGAAGAACCTCACCACCGGCCGTAAAGGCAAGGCCGAAGATTTTCGGCACAGCCAGCGCTCCGACGTCGAGGCTGACGCCGTCATCGGAAACCTCGATGATGGTGCACTCGATCCATGGCGCGTCGGGCGCGGGGATCAGAAATCCCGGTTGCTGAAGATCGACCCGGACTTTCTTCTGCGCGCGAAGCTTGCGATGTCTCGCCATGATCCCCTCCGGCAAAGGGCTTAGGCGAAATGCCTGAAGGGCAGGTCTCCGGGAAATCAACAATTGTAGCGATCTGCCAATCGATTCAGCCAAGGCTCGGATCGGGCGCCGGCGCAACGCGCGGGCTACTTCACGCGAGCCGGTATCCACCCCGGATCAGGTCCGGGGCAGGCTCCCGGATCAGGTCCGGGGCAGGCTTTCGCTAAAACACATCTAGTTGGCGGTGCTGCCGGTTTTGGCCTTCGGCTTTGCCGAAGACGCGGACTTCGCGGTGGCCTTAGGCGCATCGCTGCTGCGCACGTTGCCCCAGGGATCGGCCGGCGGCGCGGCGTCCGGGATTTTCTTCAGTGAATCCTTGTAGGCCCTGTCTCGTGCCGCCTCGGCGTCCTTTTCCTCTTGCGTCTTGGCGGCCTTGTTGTCTTGCAGCAAATTCAGCGCCGGTATCTGGGCAAAGGCCGGCGAGGCCAGCAACATGACCACCGTCGCGAGGCGGAAAGCTCTCATGGGATACCCCCTGTATTTTCCGTCAGTATATCATCGCGATGGCGGCGACGCCAAGCGCGCAAGGCGGCCCAAAGTGCATCGCCAGTGGCCTATAGATGATCCGACTTGCAGGATTTCTGTGACGGCAGCCAATCGTCCCAAATCGGACCGCATTTGGTGCAACCATTGAGGACAAGGCCCATGGCGACAACGCTGAAAATCAGGGTCAATCGCCTCAACATTCTCTGCACACTCCCCTGCATGCCCCTATCTTAAGGCCCAAAGTCTGGCATTTTCAAGCCGCCGCGTCGTCGGTGCCGTGACCAGGACAAGCCTCCATGCAAGACACACCGAAGACGGAAGAATTCGATATCGCGGAAGCCAGGCGCGTGCTTGGCGATGTATTCGCGCCCTGGGTTCAGGAACTCGGGCTGTCGATCGCAAGCGTCGAATGCGCCCCGCCGCCGGGAGCTGCGGCGGACTGGCAGCCGGGCGCGGTGCTGCGCATGGCGTTCTCCGAGCGACTTTGCCGGCACGGCGCCATTGTCTGCGGCCAGGCGTTGATGGCGTTCGCCGACACCGCCATGGTGTTCGCCATTCTTGCCGCCAACCGTGGATATCGGCCGATGACGACCGTCGACCAGACCACCCACTTCATGCGCGCCGTGACGCATTCGGATGTGCTGGCCGATGCCCGGGTGGTCCGGCTCGGACGAACCATGAGCTTCGGCCGCGTCACCCTGTCGAGCGCCGCCGACAACAAGCCGGTGGCGATGGTCTCGAGCGCTTTTGCGATGTTGTAGGAAGGCGATAGCCGGCCTCAAATTCAACATGGCTAACGGAATATGAATCCGGGCCCTGATACCGCACCCATTCGATTCAATTGCCCGTAATTCGCCGGGGCTATGCTGAACCGATAACGAGCGGTCGATTTTGGAAATTTGCGGCAATGATCGAGAAACGAGTGGCGCCGAGGCACAGGGTACTCAAGCACGGCACCCTCACCTTTAGCGGTACCGGCGTGGTGGAGTGCTTGGTCCGGAACATTTCTTCGGGTGGCGCGCGGCTCGATGTCGCCAATCCCTTGAGCCTGCCGGCATCTTTCATGCTCTTCATTAAAACCGATCGGTTCACGCGGCGCTGCCATCCCGTCTGGTGCAGCGATAACCGGATCGGCGTGGCGTTCGACCAGGGCGCCTGAACCTTCGCCCGACCTATCCGGCGATTATTAATGCCTTGTCACGCGAATTCTCGCACACGCCGTTGTAAGATCGACGGATGCGGGGGATGGTTTTACGGGTGGCCTTGATGGCAGGCGCGGCGCTCGCGCTGGAAGGCTGCGGCTTTGCCGACAGCCGTTCGGCGCTGCCGGAGTTTATGCGTGCAAAAGCCGTTGAGCCGGTGCCTGAAGCGCCCCCCGACGTGGCGGAGCTGGTGCGCAGCCGACTGGATTCGGTATTCGTCGCCTCGTCCTACCCGCAAAAGGTGCGAGTCTCGCCGCCGCGTCACGATCTGCGTGGACTGGGCTGGACGGCGTGCGTCAGGGCCGAGCTTACCTCCGCCACGGGCAAACCGCTTGGCGAGGAAACCTACCGCATCGCCATCTCTGGCGGTGTCATCATCGATCGGCGGCGCGCCGAAGCCGAGGACACCTGCGCCATCGAAAACTACCAGCCGATCTGAACCCGCTCGACCCAAACCCGGTTCGAGCGTTTTCGAGCGAAAGCATGATTCTAGTGTGGCTATGGTTCAGAAGTCCGCGTGGCGGACTCGCGGAAACAATGATGCGGACTTCCGAACCGCCACACTAGGCCCAATGTCCAAGTTTCAGCGCCACAGCCAACGTGGCTTCGCGGAGTTCGTCGGCAAGCGAGGCGTCCTCGATCGCGCGCGCGAGCACCATGCCGCCAAGGCAGAGCGAGGTGAGCGCCATAGCGAGTTGTCTTCGCGGATGTGACGCCGCCGGCATTCCCTGCTCGAACGTGCTGACCATCATCTTCAGCGCGGCCTCCTGCGCCTCCCTGACCGATTGGTCGCTCCTGGAGACATCATTGGGCAAGCCGATCAGGGGACAGCTTCTGTCCATATCCTCGAAGTGCTCGCGGGAGAGATAGTCGCGGATGAGCTTGGCGGCGCGGTCCGATGCCTTGTCCGAGCTATCGATGCCCTCCAGCTTCTCGCTTACGAAGCAGCTGATCGCCTCGGCATAGAGCTCGCTCTTGCTTTGAAAATAGCTGTAGAAGCCACCTCGCGTCATCCCGGCGCCGGCCATGATGTCGTCGATCGAGGCGGCGGTGAAACCGTGGCGGTTAAATAACTGCAAGGCGCTGTGGATGATGCGTTGCCGAACTTGTTCGCGGTGATGAGGCTGACTGGACATTCTCATCCCCGTACCGATGCCGAATTGTCACGCAGAAGAATATGTTGCTCAACATATGGTTGTATGTACTTGATCATAAGCTCCCCGATTGCTCCTGTCCGCCGCATGTCGAGCGACATCGCGCGCATGCACCCGTCCAGTACGCCACAGCGGGAAGATCATTCCTTGATCACGAAAATGTAATCGAAACTTCTGCGATCAAAGCCGTAGCGCCGGAATGCCAAACGGCCGCCGAGAGTCGCGGCGTAAGGGAGAGTCAGAGTGTTAAGTATTCGGGGGGTGAGGCGAACAGTCGGCTGTAGCCGACGCGATTTGGTGCAGGCGTCAGTTTTGACTGCGTGGATTCAAGCCCGAAATGCATTGCAGCGAACGATGGCAGCGGTTGTGGTTTTCGCCGCCACGCTAACGATGAGTTCAAATGCCTGGGCCGTGTGCACGACGAGCGGCGCAGTAGTGACCTGCAGCGGCACGACCACCGCTGTGGGGACTGCCTTCGGCACCGGAACCGAGGACAATCTGACGATCAACGTCCAGAACGCGGCCACCGTTTCCGGCACGGGCGCCGGTGGAAATGGATTCAATATTCGAAACAACGACACCCTCAATAATTCCGGCACGGTCGGCGGAACCGACCAGGGAATCCTTGCCGGCTCCAACCTGACCGTCAATAACAGCCTCAGCACCTCGACCATTGTCGGGACCAATATCGCAGGCATCAAAGCCACCAGCATCAACGTCACCAATTTTGGCTCGATCACCGGCGGCGCGGCAGGCGTGGCGTCCACGGTCGGCGCGCTGACGATCGACAACCGGAGCGGCGCGACGATTTCGGGAGGATCGGTGGGCGCCACCGCTGCTGCTGGCGCCACAGTCACAAATGCCGGCACGATCTCCAGCACCGGCACCGAGGGCGTGACCGTGGCCACCGGCGATTCGAGCTTCACCAATTCGGGGACCATCACGTCGTCTGGCAACTCAGGATTCGGAATCTTCTCACAAGGATCCGGTACGGTGACGGTGTCAAACAACGGGGGGACCATATCGAACACCGGGACCGGCGGCTTCGGCATATTCTCGGCAAGTGGCAATATCAACATCACCTCGAATTCCGGGACCATCCAAGGCGCGGTCGCGATCCAGGGCGGCGCAACGATCACCGTCAACAACCTTACGGGCGGGACGATAACCGGCCTGACCAGCGAGGCGATCGGGACCTCCGGCAGGGTCAACCTCATCAATGCCGGCACCGTATCCGGCAGCAACGCGACCACCATCAGCGCCGGCATCGCCAACATCACCAATTCGGGAACGATCAGCGGCTCCAATTCGGCATTGGGCACGATTTTTGTCAGTAACAGCGGCTCGATCATCAACAATTCGGTCAACGGCAACATCAGCGCGATGACCGGCACGGCAACCCAGACCGAAGCCATCTTCGCATCCCTCACCACCGTCACCGTGAGCAATAGCGGAACGATTCAAGCCACCGGCACGAACGCGATCGGAATCGCCGCAAACGGGATGACCGTCACCAACAATGCCGGCGCGACCATTTCCGGTACACTCGACGGCGTCAACATGCAGGCAGGCCTGACCTCGAGCATTGCAAATACCGGCACGATTTCCGGCGGGCGCTCGGCCCTTCGTCTGGGGAGCAACGCCTCGGTCGTCAACACGGGCACCGGCTTGATCACGGGCACCACCGGGATAGTGTTCCGAGATCCGACTGCCACCAACACGCCGGTTGTCAACGGCAGCGTATTCAATTCGGGGACGATCACCGGCACCGGCGGCACCGCGATCAACTTCGCGCTCACGCCCGGCTCCGGCCCGTTCACACTCACGCTCGGACCGGGATCGATCATCAACGGCAATGTATTGGGCACCGGCGGCGATCTGTTCCAGCTCGGCGGCACCACCGGGAGTGACACGTTCAACGTCAGCAATATCGGGGCGGCGCAGCAGTATCGAGGTTTCACCACCTTCGACAAGATCGACGGCTCGACCTGGTTTCTGACCGGGACCGGAACCCAGACCTGGAGCGTGTCTGGCGGCGTTCTGGGAGGAACCGCCACGATCGGCGGATTGAACGTGCTCTCCGGCGCAACACTCATGCCGGGCAACGGCACAGCGGGCACGTCCATGGCCGTGGCCGGCAATCTCGCGTTCCAATCGGGGGCGCAGTATCTGGTGCAGATCAGTCCGGCGACGTCGTCCTTCACCAGCGTCACCGGCACCGCGACGCTCGGCGGCGCGACAGTGAACGCGAATTTCGCCGCTGGCAGCTACATTGCCAAGAAATATACCATCGTGACCGCAGGCAACATCGGCGGCACCTTCAATAGCGCGGTGGTGAGCACCAACCTGCCCTCCAGCCTCAGTTCGAGCCTGAGCTACGACGCTCACGATGTCTTCCTCAATCTGGCCGTAAACTTCACGGCTCCGGGTGCCCTGAATGGCAACCAGCAGGCGGTCGCCAACGCGATTACCAATGCGTTCAACGCGGGCGGTGCCGTTCCCGTTGCATTCGCGACGCTGACGCCTGCCGGGTTCACGCAGGCTACCGGCGAAACGGCGACCGGATCGCAGCAGACGACGTTCGACGCGATGATGCAGTTCCTGGGCGTGATGACCGATCCGTTCATTGCGGGCCGCGGCGGTTTGACGACGCCTTCAAGTGGGGCATCGCCATTCGCCGAGGAAGATGTCGGCACAAGCGCCTATGCGGCCAATGGCACGCCGCGCTCGAAAAGCGAACGCGACGCTTATGCTGCGATGTACCGCAAGGCACCGCAGGTGGCGGACCCCTTCGCGCAGCGCTGGAGCGTATGGACGGCGGGATTTGGCGGGTCGCAGACCACCGACGGCAACACCGCGCTGGGCTCGAACACCGCGACCAGCCGTATCGCCGGCACCGCGGTCGGCGCCGACTATCGCATCTCGCCGTTTACGCTTGCGGGATTTGCGCTCGCCGGGGGCGGTACCAACTTCAGTGTCGCCAACGGCGGCACCGGTCGTTCCGACCTGTTTCAGGCCGGCGCCTTCATCTTGCACAATGTCGGGCCGGCCTACGTCAGCGGCGCCCTCGCCTATGGCTGGCAAGACATCACGACCGATCGCATCGTCACCATCGCCGGGGTCGACCACCTGCACGCCGAGTTCAACGCCAATGCGTTCTCCGGCCGGGCCGAGGGCGGATACCGCTTCGTCGCGCCGTGGACCTACGGCGTGGGCATCACCCCTTACGCCGCCGCTCAATTCACGACCTTCGACCTGCCGGCTTACGCCGAACAGGCCTTGTCGGGCGCCAGCACATTTGCGCTGGCCTACGGCCCGAGGGACGTCACCGACACGCGCAGCGAATTGGGCATTCGCACCGACAGATCATACGCGATGAAGGACACCATCCTGACATTGCGCGGCCGCCTTGCCTGGGCCCATGATTTCGATCCCGACCGCAATATTGCGGCCACCTTCCAGTCGCTGCCGGGCGCTTCCTTCGTGGTCAACGGCGCGGCGCAGGCCAGCGACTCCGCGCTCGTCACCGCATCGGCCGAAATGCGATGGCTGAACGGCTGGTCGGCCGCCGCCACTTTTGAGGGCGAGTTCTCGGACGTTACCCGCTCCTATGCCGGCAAGGGAATCGTGCGGTATAGCTGGTAGCGACGGCTCTTACGCGGCCACGCTCAACTGCTTTGCGAACTCCTCATAGGCGGAGATGGCATCCGCCGCATACATCAGCGACGGACCGCCGCCCATATAGACGGCCATGCCGAGCGTCTCCTCCACCTCCTGACGCGTGGCGCCAAGCCTGGCCAGGGCCTCGGTGTGGAAGCCGATGCAGCCGTCGCAGCGGGTTGAAATCGCGATCGCAAGCGCGATCAGTTCCTTGGTCTTCTTGTCCAGCGCGCCGTCGCGGGTCGCAGCCTGTGCGAGCGCCGAAAAGGCCTTCATGGTGTCGGGAATGTCCTGGCGCAATTTGCGCAAGTCGCCGGAAATACGTCTGGTGATGTCGGTATAGCTCTTTTCCATGAGAAGACTCCTTACTTGCTTGACGGCTGCGGCGAGGGCTGCCGCAATGCGACGTAAATTGCGGGGATGACAAGAACGGTGAGCAGCGTCGAGGACGCCAGGCCAAACAACAGCGAGATCGCGAGCCCCTGGAAGATCGGATCGAGCAGGATGGTGGCGGCGCCGATCATGGCCGCAAGCGCGGTGAGCAGGATCGGCTTGAAGCGCACAGCGCCGGCTTCCAGCACCACCTCGCGCAACGTCTTGTCCTGCGCGCCGCTGCGGCGAATGAAGTCGACCAGCAGGATCGAATTGCGCACGATGATGCCGGCGAGCGCGATGAAGCCGATCATCGAGGTCGCGGTGAATGGCGCGCCCAGCAGCCAGTGTCCGATCAGAATCCCGATCAAGGTGAGCGGAATTGGCGTCAGGATCACAAGCGGCAGGCGGAAACTGCGGAACTGGGCCACGACCAGCACGTAGATGCCGAGGATCGCCGCGCCGAACGCCGCTCCCATGTCGCGGAAGGTCACGTAGGTGATCTCCCATTCACCGTCCCACAACAGCGTCGGATGGGATTCATCGGCCGGTTGTCCGTGCAGGCCGATGAAGGGTTTCGGCAGCTTGCCCCAGTCATGGGCATCGACGCGCTTGGCCACTTCGAGCATGCCGTAGAGCGGCGCCTCGAAACGGCCCGCGAGTTCCGCCATCACCATATCGGCAAAGCGGCCGTCGCGCCGAAAGATCACTGGAGAGCCTTCTTCGGTCGCGGCTTTGACGACTTGACCGAGTTCGACGACCGTCTTGCTGCCGGGCAGCGTGTTGGCGGGCACCGGCGTCGACGCCAGCGCCTCGGTCCAGGCGAGATCGCGTTTCGGCAATTTGACCGCGATCTCGATCGGATTGCGGTCCTCGCCGCGATGGGAGTAGCCGACGGATACGCCGCCGAACAAGGTCTGAACGGTGTCGTAGACGTCGCGCTGCTCGACGCCGAAGAACTCGAGCCGGTCCTGGTCGATCGACAGCCGCAACCGCGGCCGCTTCTCGCCGATGGAATCATCGACGTCGACGATGAACGGCACCTCGTTGAAAATCTTTTTCAACTCAAAGGTGACAGCCCGGCGCGTAGCGGCATCGGGCCCATAGATTTCGGCCAGCAGTGTCGCCAACACCGGCGGCCCGGGCGGCACTTCGACCACCTTGATGCTGGTGCCGGCGGGAACGGGAACGGCCTTCAGCCGCTGCCGCAGGTCGAGCGCGATATCGTGGCTCGCCCGCTTGCGGTTGCCACGCGCCTCGAGATTGACCTGCAACTCGCCCAGTTCCGGCCTTTCGCGCAAGTAATAGTGACGGACGAGGCCGTTGAAATTGAACGGCGCCGGCGTGCCGGCATAGGATTGTACCGATGTGATCTCCGGCAACGCGTGCGCGATGTCGGCCGCTGCAAACAGCGTGTGCTCGGTGTCTTCGAGACTCGCGCCTTCGGGCAAATCGACCACGACCGCAATCTCGGACTTGTTGTCGAACGGCAGCAATTTGACGGTGACGGATTTGGTCGCAAACAGCGTCATCGACAATAGCGTCGCTCCGCCGACGGCAAGCAGGAAAATCCATGACGAACGCTTGCTCCTGACAATCGGGGTCGCGAAGCGCCGGTAGAGGCGTCCAAGCATGCCTTCATCATGAGCGGCATGGCCCACGCCAGCGGCTTCCTTCGGCGCCAGGCGCAGCATCAACCAGGGCGCCACCACCATCGCGACGAAGAACGAAAACAACATCGCCGCGGAAGCATTCGCCGGGATCGGCGCCATATAGGGCCCCATCAACCCCGATACGAACAACATCGGCAACAACGCCGCGACGACGGTGAGCGTGGCCACGATGGTCGGATTGCCGACCTCGGCAACGGCCTCGATGGTTGCCTGCACGCGAGGACGGCCGTCCCGCATCGCCCAGTGGCGGGCGATATTCTCGACCACGACGATGGCGTCGTCGACCAGAATGCCGATCGAGAAGATCAACGCGAACAGGCTGACGCGATTGATGGTGTAGCCCATCAGGTCGGCGGCAAACAGCGTCAGCAGGATCGTGGTCGGGATTACCACCAGCGTGACCAGCGCCTCGCGCCAGCCGATCGCGATCGCGATCAGAACGACGATCGAAACCGTTGCGAGACCAAGATGAAACAGGAGTTCATTGGCCTTCTCATTGGCGGTCTCGCCGTAGTCGCGGGTGACCGTGACGTCGACGTCCTCCGGAATCAGGCGCGACTTCAGCCCTTCGAGCCGCTGCGCAATATCGGCCGACACCACCACCGCATTGGCGCCGGCCCGCTTGGCGAGCGCCAGGCTGACTGCGGGAACGCGTTGCCATTCGCCCTTGCCGGCGCGCGCGTCGTTCCAGACCCGGTGCTCCAGCGTGTTCGGCCCGATCGCCACGGCGGCGACGTCCTTGACATAGACCGGCCGGCCGTCGCGCGTCGAAATCAGGAGCAGGCCGATATCGGGAATTCCCGACAGCGTTTGACCGGCGGCGACACTGCGGATGATTCCGGCGTCGCGGACCTGACCCGCCTGGAACGACCGGTTGGCGTCCTTGACCTTGGCGACAAGTTGCTGAAGCGTCACGCCAAACAGCGACAGCTTCTCCGGGTCCGGCTCGACCCTGATCTCCTGGGCGGCGCCGCCGGCGATATAAGTCAGCCCGATGCTGTCGACTTTCATCAGCTCGGCGCGCAGTTTGTCGGCGAGTTCGTAAAGATCCTTGTCGGTCCAGCGGCCGGCGGCCGCAGGCTTCGGCGAGAGCGTCAATACGGTGACGGCGACGTCGTTGATGCCGCGCCCGACGATCAGAGGCTCGGTGATGCCGACCGGGATCCGGTCGAGATTGGCGCGCATCTTTTCATGGACGCGCAGGATCGCGTCATCGGATTTGGTACCGACCAGGAAGCGCGCGGTGACCATCACCCGATCGTCTTCAGTCTGGCTATAGACGTGCTCCACGCCGTCGATGCCCTTGACGATCGCCTCCAGCGGCTTGGTGACCAACTCGACCGCATCAGGCCCACGCAGACCGTCCGCGTTGACGCGGATATCGACCATGGGAACGCTGATCTGCGGCTCTTCCTCGCGCGGAATGACCGCCACCGCGATGAGGCCAACGATGAGGGAAGCGAGCAGAAAAAGCGGCGTCAGCGGCGAATCGATCGTCGCCCGCGTGAGCCGCCCCGACAGGCCGAGATTCACGGCTGCACCAGCTGGTCGCCCACGCGAATGCCGGACAGGATTTCAAGGCCGTTGGGAAGTTCGGGAGAAGGCAGCTCACGCCCGCGTTGTACCGGCGCCTCGACCACTCGATCGCCCTGACGGAGTTTGACGTAATCGATCCCGAAGCGGGTCGTCACAAAGCTCGACGGAACCACGAAAGCCGTCCGTGTCCCCCCGGAGATCCAGACCCTGAGGCGGTCGCCGACGAAATACTCGCCTAACCCTTCCACCGTCGCATCGGCAATGACGCGGCCCTCCTCGATCTGCGGATAGACCAGATCGATGACGCCCCATTTGGCGGTGTGCTCGCCGAATTCACCGCCATCGAGGCGAATCCGGTCACCGGCCTTCAGGAAGCGGGCATGCTCCTCCGGTATCCTCAAACGCAATTTAAAATTCTGCTGCGCGACCGTCACGAGGGGGTCGCCGGGTAGCACCACGGAACCTACCGTCACCAGGCGCTTCAGGACGCGACCGTCCTGCGGAGCCAGAACCTGGCCTTCCGTCTGCTGTTGCTGGACCACCGCGCGCTCGGCGGTGCGCGCGCGCAGTCCGTTTTCGGCGACATTGAGCGCGGTGCGCGCTTCGTCGAGTTTGACGCGCGGCATGATGCCGCGATCCACCAGTCCCTGAATTCGATCGAAATCGACCTGTGCCTGATCCGACTGCGCATGCAGGGCATCGATTTGCGCGTCCAGCGACTTCATCTGGAGAACGAGTTTTTCGTCGCCGATGGTGGCGATCACCTGCCCGCGCGTGACCGGATCGCCTTCCCTGACATTGAGCTCGACGACCGTGCCGCCAATGCGGCTTCGCGCCGGGACCACGCTGATGCTTTCCACGGTGGCGAACACAGCCTTTTCGTCGGCGACCTGACGCGAGGCAACGGTATAGACATCCGCCCGAGCTGTGCCCGATGCGGCGACCGCAAGAATGCCCAATACAATCAATCCGCGCATCGGTTTGCCTATCGCCATCGTCGCCGCCCGTTGCCGTGACATCTCATGGAAATTTTTGACGTCGGCATTGACCTGTCTCAAGGCGCCGCCGCCCGCGGCCTCATAATTTGCGTTTGGCCTTCGCGGTTTTCGGAGGCGCGCAATAGACCTGATAGAGCGTCTTGAGCAGTTCGCGCGCAGGGTCACTTGCGATCGAATAGTAGATCGTCTGAGCGTCACGCCGCGCAGACACCAGCCCATCCTTGCGAAGGAGAGCAAGATGCTGGGACACCGTAGAATCACGGAGCTTCAGGAACTCGGCGAGATCGCCCACCGAGCGCTCGCCGTCGATCAATTGGCAAATAATCAACAGCCGGTGCCGGTTGGAAAGCGCCTTCAGGAGGTCGCTTGCCCGATCGGCCGCCGATTCCATCTCGGTAATTTCTATTTTCATACTTGCGTATATACGATGATGTGAATATATAGTCAAGACCGCGGCGAACGAGCCACACCCAAGAATGGCGCCGCCGGTAGTTCAGGGAATGCAGCAAACGGAGGCGAAAATGGCGGAAGTTGTTGTTTTGGGTGCCGGTCTCAGCGGAACGCTGATGGCCTATGAATTGCTGCCGCAATTGAGGAAGGACGACCGCCTGACGGTGGTTTCTCAAGGACCGGTCTATCACTTTGTCCCCTCCAACCCCTGGGTCGCGATCGGCTGGCGTCAGCGCCGCGATATCGAGATCGACCTGGTCGATATCATGAAGCGCAAGGGCATTCGCCTTTTGACGCAAGGCGCACAGCGGGTGCATCCGGTCGAAAACCGCGTCGAACTCTGCGACGGTTCGTCGATCGACTACGATTATCTGGTGGTGGCGACCGGTCCGGAGCTTGCCTTCGACGAGATTCCAGGACTTGGGCCGGATGGCCACACGCAATCGATCTGCCATGTCGATCACGCCGCGCACGCCAAGGAAGCCTTCGAAAAGCTCGCGGCAAATCCCGGTCCTGTGGTGATCGGCGCCGTACAGGGCGCCTCCTGCTTCGGCCCAGCCTATGAGTTCGTCTTCATTCTCGAAACCGAGTTGCGCCGGCGCAAGCTGCGCGACCGCGTACCGATGACCTTTGTCACTTCGGAGCCCTATATCGGTCACCTCGGGCTTGATGGGGTCGGCGACACCAAGGGCCTGCTCGAGAGCGAGATGCGCGAGAAGCACATCAAATGGATTACCAATGCCCGCGTGAAGGGCGTCGAACCCGGAAAGATGTCGGTCGAAGAGCTCTCGGAGGACGGCTCGATCCGCAAGACCCACGAACTGCCGTTCACCTATTCGATGATGCTGCCCGCGTTCCGCGGCGTCGGCGCCGTCAGAGGCATCGAAAAGCTCACCAACCCGCGCGGGTTTGTCATCGTCGACAAGCATCAGGCCAATCCGGCGTTTCCTAACATCTTTGCGATCGGCGTCTGCGTGGCGATTGCCCCTGTCGGCGCAACTCCGGTTCCCGTCGGCGTGCCGAAGACCGGTTTCATGATCGAATCCATGGTGACGGCGACCGCCATGAACATCGGCGCGCTGCTGCGGGGCCGGCCGGCGGAGGCGCAGCCGACCTGGAACGCGGTCTGCCTTGCCGATTTCGGAGATAACGGCGTCGCCTTCCTGGCGCAGCCGCAGATTCCGCCGCGCAACGTCAACTGGTCTTCCAAGGGCGAATGGGTGCATTACGCCAAGGTCGCCTTCGAGAAGTACTTCCTGCGCAAGATCCGCCGCGGTGAGAGCGAGCCCTTCTACGAGCGCTTCCTGCTCGACCGCCTCAACATCACGAAAATCAAGGAGGTCAAGGAAGTCAAGGAGCTCAAGACCGGGACATGAGTGCAAGCAGGCAAATCGTCTGTGGAGGGTGCGGGCAGATCAACCGGCTGCCCGCCGATCGGCCGTTGACCGCCGCGCGCTGCGGTTCCTGCCATCGGCCGATCTTCAACGGCCAGCCGATCGAGGTCGACGAGGCGGGTTTCGACCGTCACGTGGGGCACAGTGACATTCCTGTTCTCGTTGACGTCTGGGCGCCGTGGTGCGGGCCCTGCCGCGCGATGGCACCAATGTTCGAGCGGGCCGCGAGGGAACTTGAGCCGAAGGTTCGCCTCCTGAAACTCAACGCCGATACCGCGCCGTCAATCTCGTCGCGCCTTGGGATCAGCGGCATACCGACACTGCTCTTGATGCAGGGCGGACGCGAGATTGCGCGAACGTCGGGAGCGATGGACGCAAAGACCATCGTCGCCTGGACCACGACCGGGCTTGCTTCGTGATTGTCACTTTGGGTGAGAGAGGGAAATTGTCATGAATATCGATCGAGCCGTTCTCGGATTCGCAGGATGCGTGGTGCTGCTTGGCCTCGCGCTCGGTTGGCTGGTCAGCCCATATTGGTACCTGCTGACCGCGTTTGCCGGCCTGAATATGATCCAGTCGTCGTTCACGGGATTTTGCCCGGCGGCGATCGTGTTCAGGAAACTGGGCTTGCGAAGCGGCAACGCCTTTTCCTGATCCGCTTGCGCGTAAGTTCCATTTAAGCCAACGCAAGGCGAAGGTCTCGCGCGAAGGCCAGTTGACTAATTGCTCTTCGCCTTGCGGGCCCATGTGGTTTGCGAAGGCTTTTGGATTGCCGGAAGGCCATGAACGAAACCATCATCGAAGGTCCGCTCTACGAAGCCCGCAAGAAGGTCTATCCGCAGGCCGTGCATGGCAGGTTTCGCCGCATCAAATGGGCGATCCTTATTTTCGCGCTGGCGGTCTATTATTTGTTGCCGTTCGTTCGCTGGGACCGCGGCCCCGGCTTTCCCAGCCAGGCCGTGCTCGTCGATTTCCCGCATCGCCGGTTCTATTTCTTCTTCATCGAGCTCTGGCCGCAGGAGGTCTATTATTTCACCGGCCTGTTGATCATCGCGGCGATGACGCTGTTTCTGATGAATGCGGTCGCCGGCCGCGTGTGGTGCGGCTATTTGTGTCCGCAAACCGTCTGGACCGACCTGTTCTACGCCGTGGAGCGGCTGGTCGAAGGCGACCGCCGCGAACGGATCATGAGCGACAAGCGCGGCTGGACGCTCACCCACATCCGCCAGGCCGTGACCAAGCATTTCATCTGGCTGATGATCGCCTGGTGGACCGGCGGCGCATGGGTTCTTTATTTCTCCGACGCGCCGACGCTGGTGAAGGATCTCGCGACGTTTCAGGCGCCGTTCATCGCCTATCTGTGGATCGCGATATTGACGGCCACCACCTATACCTTCGCCGGCCACGCCCGTGAGCAGGTCTGCATCTACATGTGCCCATGGCCGCGCATCCAGGCGGCGCTGACCGATGAATGGGCGCTCAACGTCACTTACCGCGGCGACCGTGGCGAGCCGCGCGTCTCCGTCAAGAAGGCGGAACAGTTGCGCCTGCATGGCGAGCCGGCCGGCGACTGCATCGATTGTCACCAATGCATCAATGTCTGCCCGACGGGCGTCGATATTCGCGATGGAATCCAGCTCGGCTGCATCCAGTGCGGCCTGTGCATCGATGCTTGCGACACCGTCATGGGCGAGATCGGACGCCCGACCGGGCTGATCGCCTACGACACCGATATCAACGGTCAGCGCCGGCAGGCCGGCAAGCCGCCGGTCTATCGCCTGATCCGGGCGCGGACCATCCTTTACGCCGCCATCATCGCCATCGTCGGCAGCGTGATGCTTTATGCGCTGGCGACGCGAAAGAACATGAGCGTCGAGGTGCTCCACGACCGCAATCCGCTTTTTGTCCTGCTGTCGGACGGCGGCGTCCGCAATAATTACACCGTGCATATTCTGAACAAGGGTCGAGAGCGCAGCTTCGCGCTCGAGGTCCTGGGCATTCAGGGCGCCGAACTGCGCATCCCCGGCACCGCGCCCGCCGCCGATGGCAAGCTCACTGTTGAGGTCGGACAGGATCAGACCCGCGAAGTCCGCCTATCCGTGCAGGTGAAGAGCGATATGATCCCCCTGGATCCGGTCGTCATCGAAATCAAGGCGACCGATACCGCTACCGGACAGGCCGCAACTGCCCAAGATCATTTTATTCCGCCCAACCCGTGATGCCGCGGCTTGGCCGCCTGACCATCCGGCGATTGCATCGTAAACGCCGGATTAACGATATCGGTCAAATTGAATCGCGCTGCCAACGGCATTTTCCAAAATCTCCGCTAACGTTCTTACGAGAACGCGGTGGAACGCGGCTTTGAGGCGGCGTTGACGTCCGCGAACGGGAAACGGGGACGTGGTAGAAATTGCGGATATCGCGGTGGTCGCTCGTGCATCGGTCAAGGATGCCACGGTCAAACGCGCGCCGCCTGCGGCGTCGCCAAACGACATCGGATTTGCGCCGCTTACGGAAGTTTCCCTCGATCAGTGGCGCGCGCTGGCCGAACGGGCCATTGAACCAAACGGATATTATCTGCCGGCCTGGGAATTGGCGGTGAACGCTTCCGCGCGCGGCAGGACCGGGGCCTCCGCGCTCAGCGCATGGCGCACGCAAGATGCCGCCGCACAACTGACTGGTCTTCTGCCCGTCGTTTCGATGTGGCACGCCTGCAGGATTCCCCTGCCCGCTCTGGTCAGCGCCAGCCCGTATGGGACGCTTTGCACGCCGCTGCTTGACCGCGGCTGTGCGGCCGATGCAGTCAAGCAAATCATGATGGAGGCGCGGACAGCCGGCGCGCATGCGCTGATCCTGCGCGATGTCTCGCTCAACGGCGCCGCGATGAGGACCTTCGCCGAAGTGTTGCGGCAGGACGGTATTCGTCCGCTGATGCTGCAATCGCATTTTCGCGCCTGTCTCGACGCAAGGCGCGAGGCCGATGAGTTGCTGCAGAACGCGCTCGGCGGCAAGAAACTGAAGGAGCTGCGGCGGCAGCGCAACCGGCTGGCCGAGCACGGTGCAGTGCGTTTTGAGGTTGCGCGCACGCCTGACGCGGTCGCCGGCGCAATCGAGATGTTCCTCGCGCTCGAAGCGAGCGGCTGGAAGGCCAAGCGCGGCACCGCACTCAAACAGGACGAAGGCGACGCCGGTTTCATCCGCCGCGCCACCCAAGGGCTCGCCGAGACCGGCCAATGCGAAATCGTGACGCTCCACGCCGGCGAAACGCCGGTCGCGGCTGCGATCGTGCTGCGGCATCAGGATCGCGCTTTTTATTTCAAGCTCGGCATCGACGAACGCTTTTCGAAGTTTTCGCCCGGCGTGCAGTTGACGCTCGATCTGACGAGGCATCTGTGCGTCGATGCCGTGCTGGCGACGGCCGATTCCACCGCCAGCGCCGACCATCCGATGATCAATCCGATATGGCGAGGCCGGCTCAAGATCGGCGACGTGATCATTCCGCTGCGCCGTAACGACCCGGTTGTGTGGCTGATTCATGCGGCGATGACGATGCGGCAGCGGGCGTGCGAACTCGCGCGCCAAACGATCAACCCCATCCGCAATCGTTGAGACGCACCTACTCCGCCGCTTGCGCGTTCACTTCCGCCGATACCTGGCGGATGGCGCGGGCGAGTTGCTCGACCGGCTGCGCGCCCGACACCGCGTATTTCTGCGCGAACACGAAGGTCGGCACGCCCGAGACGCCCTTGTCGGAGGCTTCCTTCGCGTGCGCCGAGATCAGCGCGACGTCCTCGTCGGTGGCGAGGCGCCGGCGAATATCCTCGGCATCGAGCCCGCAATCGGCCGCCGCCTGCGCCAGCACGTTGACGTCGGTGAGATCGCCGCCATCGCGGAAATACAATTCCATCAGCCGTTGTTTCATCTCGGCCGATTTGCCTTGCGCTTCCGCCCAGTGAATCAGGCGATGGCAGTCGATCGTATTCGGCTGCCGCTTGACCAACTCGGGACGGTAGGCAAGGCCCTCTTCGCCCGCGGCCGCGACGACGCGTCCGGCGATGCTCTTATAGGCTTCGACCGAGCCAAACTTGGCGGTGAGATAGTCCTCGCGGCTGATGCCTTCGCGCGGCACCCAGGGATTAAGGAAAAACGGCCGCCAGTGAACCTCGACCGGAACATCCGAAGCCAGCGCCAGCGCGTTCTCGATCCGGCGTTTGCCGATATAGCACCACGGACACACGACGTCGGAAACGATATCGATTTGAAGCGGCTTTAAGGTGCTCATCGGCGGCCTCCTTGCATCGGGGAGGCCCAGAGATAAGCCGCAAGCAGGCCTCGGACAAGGGAGCTATCGCAGATCGGCCGCCATTGCCCGCAAACGATCCGCGGTAAGTTCGTCGGCGGGAAAGAACGTCTCCAGCGCCAATTCCGACAGCGTGATATCGACCGGCGTGCCGAAAATCATGGTGGCCGACATGAAGCTTAAGGTTTCCCCGCCGAACCTGAGCTTGAAGGGGATCGCGACGTTATCCGGCGGCAGCGGCGCGGATCGCGCCGGGATCGGATAGGCCTTCAGCTCGTGATAGAGCTTGATCAGCCCGGGATCGGCGGTGGCCTCGCACTGCCGGTGCAACCGCTCCAGGAGATGCCCGCACCATTCGGCGAGATTGACGGTGCGTCCCGCCAGCGCCTCGGGGTGAAAGGCGAGCCGCAGAATGTTGATGGGTTGACCGAGCAGCCGCTGCGGAATGCCCTGCAACAGCGGCATCACCATGCGGTTGGCCGAGACCAGGTTCCAGTGCCGGTCATAGGCCAGCGCCGGATTGGGCTCATGGGCGCGCAGCACAAGATCGATCGCGGCGCGCGCCGATTTCAGCGCGGGATCGTCCAGCGAGCGCTGCGGAAAGGCCGGGGCGAAACCGGCCGCCACCAGCAACACGTTGCGTTCACGCAAGGGCACGTTGAGCCTTTCTGCCAGTTTCAGCACCATGTCGCGCGAGGGCGCCGCGCGGCCGGTTTCGACGAAGCTCAAGTGGCGCGCCGAAATTTCCGCATCGCCGGCGAGATCGAGCTGGCTCAGGTGCCGGCGCTGGCGCCATTGGCGCAGGTGTTCGCCGATATGAGCGGGCCCGCTCAAATCGGCGCGGGCGGTAGCGGCGTGGGCGTTCATGGCGGGAAAGCTAGCACGCGAATTTCACGCCTTCCATTACCTCTGACGTAATGGATCAGCCTCCCGCGGCGGATCATCTTCGCGGCCGCAGGAGACGACGCGTTGGCCACCAACGCGCTGATCCATCTCCGCATCCGATCAAGGAGAACCACCATGATCCGACCGTCCCTGTTCCTCAGCCGGGCCTTCCTGCTCGATGCCATCGTCAGCGGCGCGATGGCCGTGCTGCTCACCCTTGACGCCGGCGCGCTGGCGCCGCTGCTCGGTCTTCCCGAACCGTTGCTGAGCGAGACCGGCCTGTTCCTCATCGCCTACACTGCACTCGTCGGCTGGCTCGCCACGCGGCAATCGATGCCGAAAGCCTTGGTGATCATCGTGATCGCCGGAAATGTGGCCTGGACCGTCGCCAGCATCGGGTTATTGTTTTCGAACTTGGTAACGCCGAACCTGCTTGGCCAGATCTTTATCGCAGGCCAGGCGATCTTTCCCGGCGCCATCGCCGAACTGCAATATATCGGCTTGCGACGCAGCGGTGGAACGCTGGCGGCCTAGGCCGAGGCCTGCCGTTCCCCGACAATGGCCGCCGCAGGGGCCTTTGGCCGGATCGAAGTCCCGGTCTTTGCGGCGGGCACTTTCCCGCCGGATCGGCCCCGCCCGTTCAAGAGAGCGCCGTTCAAATGGATGCCGTTCGAGAGCTTGCCGTTTGCGGACTTGCCGCTTGAGAGCTTGCCGTTTACCGGCTTGCCACTTGCTTTGGCGTATGTGCTCTTGCCGTTAAGTCCTTGCTTTTGCGCCAGCTTCAGCTTCTCCTTCAGTTCCTGCTTCAACTTCGCCTTGAGCTCCTCCTCGGCCCTCGCCGCTTCTTTCGCGGCTTTCCGCTCGGCCTTGGCTCTCAGCCGCATCCGTTCGGCCCTCGCCTCGGCGCGGTGTTTCTTGCGCTTCTTCTCGCAAGCCCCGCATTTGCAGCCGATCGGTTTCAGATATGCCTTGAAGTAATCGGTGCCGTAGTCGTAGTTGATCTCCTCCCCGGGCTCGATGTTCTTGATCGCGCGGATGAAGACCTTGCGCTTGCGCGGCCTGACGTCGGATTCAGCGTTCGGCCTGCAGGCGTGATTGATGTAGCGGGCGACGTTTTTGCGCACCGAACCGTCGATGGTCCAGCGGTTATTGAGTTCGAACAGATATTTGTTCTCGATCGCGTCGTCCCGCTTTCTCTTGGAATCCAGCAGCGGCCCAAAATAGCGGACGATTTTGGTGCCCTTCTTGATCGCTCTGGTGGCGAAGAGGCCAAGTCCGGTGCGGGAACGGCCGACGCGATAGGGTTTCTTCGGCGAAATGGCAGGCATGACGATGAGGCAACTGACACGCTAATGAAGGGCGACGGATCGCGGAGGTAATGTTCTAGGACGATTCCATGCAAATGTCAGGCCCTTCGCAGGGTGGGCCTCAACCCTTCCCCAGATTGCTGGCGACGTCCACGTAGCCAAAGGCACCAGCTCTCGCCATTGGGATTCGGACGCAAGATGCGCTATACCGCGACCGGAAGCTTGAGCCTGTCCCCCGGAAAATCGTTAGGAGATGTGAGAATGGCCGTCGACGGAAACTGGAACATCACCATGAACACGCCGATGGGCGATCGCAACGCGACGCTGAGCCTGAAGAGCGCCGGCGGCGCGCTGACGGGCACGCAGGCCGCCGAAGGCAATTCGACCGAGATTTTTGACGGCAAGGTCAGTGGCGACGATGTCGCCTGGAAAGTCTCCATCACCAACCCGATGCCGCTGACGCTCGACTTCACCGGCAAGGTTTCCGGCGACAGCATTTCGGGCGAGATGGGCATCGGCCCGATGGGAAGTTTTCCGTTTACGGGCAAGCGGGCGTAAAGCTAAGACGCTTTCCGTGTCCGGACGCGGTGCAGCGTTTACGCTGCTCCGCAGAGCCGGGACCCACATCGAACTGATGGACCCCGGATCAGCAGCGCACCCACCCATAGTGCGTCGAAGACGCGCGTAAACGCGCTGATGGCGCGTCGAAGACGCGCGTAAACGCGTTGATGGCGCATCGAAGACGCGCGTAGACGCGCTGGTGGAGCTGCGCAGCATCCGGGGGACGCCCTACGACGCCACAGATTCGAATTTCAAACAGCCGTCATTGCGCGGTTGCTGCCGACCGATCCGGCGGGTGAAGCGCGCGCCATAGAATGGATGAATTGGCTTGCCAGCAACGTTCACGCCATGTCGTACGGTCAGATGTGGCGGGCCAATCGTTTTGTGGCCGAGGAACGCGACTTTGCGGTTGTCCAGGCCAAGGGGCAGCAAAACTTGCGCGAGCAGTACGCCTATATTGAGCAATTGCTTGATGATGGACGGGAATGGGCGCTTCCTGGCGGCTATTCCGTCGTCGATCCCTACCTTCTGGTTTTCTACCAATGGGGTGGACGCGTCGGTCTGAATTTCGTAGCGTTGTCGCGGCAACCCAGTGCGCGCTCGAAATCCGGCGCACATCCGAGAGCCGCAATGCAAGCCTTTCCTCCGATCGGCGGCTCGATTTCAGGATCGGCATCCAACTGGGCGACGTCGTCGCAGAGGCCGACGGTGATCTGATGGGCGACGGCATCAATCTCGCCGCCCGCATCGAGGGCGTCGCGGCAGTGGGCGGCATTTCGCTCTCTCATGCCGCCTACGAGCAGGTTCGCGACCGACTCGACATTGCCTTTACCGACCGCGGATCTACCAGTCGGGTACCAAGCATTTGAATTTGACACTAGCGGAGAACGCTCACGCGTACGACGGCTCGCCTCACGCCCCGAAGCCTCATAGCCCGGAGGGTCCTATGGCTAACGCACAAGGAGCTTCGCCAATGACCCCGATGAATGCCGACGGCGTCCTGAGGGCGAATTCGGTCCAGCGGTTCGGCGATCGGCTTCCCGAACACATAATGCTCCGACAGGGGATGACTGCCTCCGCCAGTTCCGGCCAACTTCGCGACGCAATCGAATGACCGCAATCTACCGCTACCGCCAGGAAAGGCGTTTCGCCAAACCGGCGGCGGCGATATGGCCGTTTATCTCCGACACTGCCCGCCTTTGGGAGTTGAGTGGCTTCGCGCCCTTCCGGTTCGAGGAACGGGTCGACGGTGAGGGCCGTGTCCACCGCTTCGTCCATGGCAAGGTCGGACCCTTTCCGGCGCGATGGGAGGAGGATTTCGGCGAATGGCAGGAGAATCGCCGCCTTTTCCAGGTCCGGGAGTACCGAAACGGCCCGATGCGGCGGTGGGAGTGGGCCTGTGAGCTCATTGCCGAAAGCGAGGGCTGTCGGCTGGTGGTGACCGGCATGGCCGAGCCCGCCGGTCTCCTCGGATTCGTGGGGACGTATGCTGGTGTCTTCGACGCCGAGTTCGCCAAGGCCATGGCCATGATCGAGCGGCTCATTCGCGAGAGCGATGGTCCCGCGCTTGTCCCGGGCTGGAGCGCTGAGGACTTGGTGGAGCCCGCCGCCCGCCAGCGGCTCGACGCGCTTGGCGCGGAACTCTCGCTTGACCCTGCCTCGCATGATCTGGCGCCGAACCTCATCGATTTCTTGCGGCATGCGCCGATCGTCGATCTGCGCAGCATTCGCCCGATGGCGCTGGCGAAGCTATGGTCCGTCCCGCCGGACCATGCAGTGGAGCTGCTTCTGGCGGCGGCGCGGATCGGCATCGTGGCGATGGGATGGGATCTGTTATGCCCGCGCTGCCGCGGTGCGAAGTCCCGCGTAAGCCGACTTCACGAACTGCCGAAAGGCGCGCATTGCTCCTCCTGCAACATCGACTACGAGCGCAATTTCAGCCGTAATGTCGAACTGACCTTCCATCCCGAGCCCTGGATTCGTCCGTTGCCGGACGGGGAGATGTGCGTGCTCGGCCAGGGCGGTGCGCGCCACATCAAGTTTCAGGGCGAGGTTGCGGCGCAGTCGGCCAAGACCTTTGACCTCTCCTTGGCTCCGGGCCCATACCGCTTTCGGACCGTCGAGGTGGGCGCGGAAGTTGATCGCGAAATCGGCGCCGACGGCGTCATCCCGACGCTCGTGGCGCGCGGCCGCGACATTCTGCTTGAAGGGGCGAATCGCAGGGATGAGCTCGTGATCCGCAACGAGAGCGACAGGCCGCTCGTCTTCGTCGTCGAGGACCGCAACTGGACTCAGGACGCGCTGACCGGCGAGCGGGTGATCGCCATGCCCGCCTTCCGTCGGCTCTGTCCGGAACAATTGCTTCGTCCGGGCGACAACGCCGAGATTGGCTGGATCGCAATCATGTTCACCGACCTGAAGGGCTCGACCGAACTCTACGATGCGCTGGGCGACGTCACAGCCTACAACCTCGTGCGCGACCACTTCGCTTTCCTGTCAGACCGGGTGGAGCGCAATCATGGCTTCGTCGTCAAGACCGTGGGCGATGCGGTGATGGCCGCCTTCTCACGCCCCGATGACGCAGTCCGCGCGGCGCTCGCCATCCAGGACGATGTCGCAAGCTTCAACTCCGCCCAGGGCGGAGGCACGAGTGCGACGCCCATCGTGTTGAAGCTCGGACTTCATGCCGGTTCGTGCATCGCAGTCACTACCGGCGACGTGCTCGACTACTTCGGCGCCACCGTGAATATCGCAGCCCGCCTCGAACATCAGTGTCGCGGCGGCGAGGTGATCGTATCAGAAGCCGTGGCGAAAGACGCCGAAACGGAAGCGGCGCTGGCGGATCGGGAGCGGCTCGAAGAAACGGCGATGTTGCGTGGCGTCAGCGCGCCGGTTCGGTTTGTTCGGGTCGCAGTCGGTGACGTCAGTGACCGCGTCCGGCGCGCTCCATAAGGCGGCAGAGAATAGTGAGCTAATGTCTGCTCCTGGGCACTCTTCGGACATGCCGACCGTATCGAGCGATCTCCGGTTTCGGGGGTAAAACGGAAGTCCGGGTAACGGGCCGTCAGGTCAGCTTATGACACCAAGGCAGACATCGGCCCTGATCGACAATCGCCATGACGACCGCAGCCTGCTAATCTCACCGACGTAGGTAGCCTATAGCGGCTGTAACATCATCAGCGCTGGGGTACAAATATGATTCCTAACAAGTCGGTTCTTGCCGCGATTGCCGTTCTTGTTGCTTCAACGATCTCCGCATCCGCATTGGAATCAACCGTGACGGCGAAGTCGTCGCTATCGCTGGAAGCGCTCTGGCAAACAGTTAGCGATTTCTGCGCGACGGCCCTATGGAATCCGGTCGTTGAGGACTGCGTCCTCAGTACAGATGGGAAGGCGCGTACCCTGTCGCTATTTGACGGTCGCAAGGTTGAGCAAGTGATTGAGAATTGGGACGGCGCTAACCACAGTTATGCATTTTCAGGCGCGCTAGGTCTATCCGAAGTGAATGTTCATTCTAAAGTCAGCGTGATTACAGAGGGGAAAGGATCGGCGCTGCAATTAACCGTCACCTATGAGGCCATGGGAGTGCCAGATGCCGATGCCAAGAGGGCCGTCGATGGGTTAATTTTTCGGGCTCTCTGCGTCAGTGGTCCACTTCGATGCTCCAATGATCAACAACTGGTCGCGGCCGAGATCGTAGCGATCCCGGTTAGCCAATGGTCGTCCCTTGCTCTGCAGGGATACCTTAGACGATCCAATAGCCCAAGCGCTGCGCCTGCGGTTATTTTGGTGCATGGGTGCGCCGGCTTCGCAGACCTGATCGACCGAAATTGGGGCCAAAAAATCAACGCATGGGGCTATGTCACGTTGACAATTGATAGCTTCGGTCGGCGTGGGGTCAAAAACACCTGCCAAAGTGGTCCTCTTTTCGATATCGATCAAGATCCCTATCGCGGGTTAAATTACCTCATTCAGCAAAAGCTGGTTGATCCCACACGTGCTGCGCTTGTGGGCTTTGGCGGCTCGCCTGCTCTCTCGGCCGTCGCCAGCGGCCCCGTTGAGAATGCGTCGAAGGAGAAGTTTCGTAGGGTGGCTGCGCTTTATCCAGATTGTGCTGCCATCAAAGGGCCGATGACGGTCCCGACGTTAATCCTGATTGGCCAACTTGATGATTCGGCCAACCCCGAAGTCTGTCGCAGATTGGCAAATGGCAGCGACGATCTTGGTATCTCGCGGCAGAAGGCTGAAGACGCAGGAGTTCGGCTCATTGTCTATCCGGGCGCGTATTCTGGGTTTGACCTTTCATTTCTCCGAGCACCCGTTCTCTACATGGGACACCGCCTCGAATTCAATAAGTCGGCCATGGAGCAGTCGAGTGACGCTCTCCGCGAATTTTTCGGCTCAATGACAAAACCCTAGGCCGTTCCGGCAAGGCGGGACTATTCATGTTCCGGCCGAGGAGATTGCTCTCACGAGCCGACACTCAATTGCTGCAACGCACGAGTCTGTTGTTGGCAGAAAAGCAGACATCATGCCGGCTTCTCCCAAGGTTACCGCTTCCGCAAACCTTGCTCGATCGGCTAGAATGTTTGCCATTGGCCCCGAACCGGGAAAGAGATGGTGGAGAAGAACCTAATGGGGCAGTTCGATCCCATGATCGACGCGATCGCGCGACGGTCACATCGCCGACAATGCGCAGCAAGCCAGCCGCATTCCGCTAAGGCCACCAGCGGCATGAAGCGCATCGCCGGCTCAATGGTCTTTTTGACGCTTCTCGCCGGTGCCGCCATCGCGCGCGACATGGTTCGCGAAGTGGCCAGCGTGGAGCAAGCGGCAACAGGAAAGGCTTACGACTATATCGTTCACGTCCGAAACGTCCCCGCCATCGGCTACAACCCTTTGGTAAGAGGAGACCGCGATCGGATGGCGTTGCAAGCCCTGAGGGGCCAATGCCACGCGAGACGAATCGTTGGCGGTGCCGAGATCAACACCGAAATTTGGGGGATCACGAGCAGTTACCCCGACTATATCGTGCTGGTAAAGTGCTGAAATTCTTGGACGGAGCGTGACCTTGCAGCAGCCCCCCGATCATCATCTTGCACAACTGAACATAGGCCGCATCCGATACGAGATCGACGATCCGCGCATGGCGGATTTCACCGACAATCTTGCATTGGTGAACGGCATTGCCGAGCGCAGCGCCGGGTTCGTCTGGCGCTATGTCGACGAGAGCGGCAACGCCACCAACACGCGGCCCTATGCTGACCCGCGCATCATCGTCAATTTTTCGGTTTGGCAGAGCGTCGATGCGCTCGAGCGCTTTGTCTGGCAGACGGTCCACAAGCATTTTTATGGCCGCCGCGCCGATTGGTTTGAGCATTTTGAAGGGCCATCGGTCGTGCTGTGGTGGGTGCCGATCGGCCATCGGCCGAGCGTCGAGGAGGCGGTCGCGCGCATCACGCATCTGAAACAGCACGGTCCGGGCGATCACGCGTTTGATTGGCAGACGGCTTCCGCACAACTTTGGAAAACGGCGCGTTGCGCGCCCGCAGGACGGGTCGCGTAGGACGTAAAAGCCGTGGTGAAAAACCCGACCGACCCATGTCCGGTTATGGCCACCAAGCAGACATGCCCGCCCGCCAGGCCGCCACGGCTTCCGATGCAGTTATCCTTGAGGATGGCGCGTTACGGGCGGATACTCCTGCGGAGCCTCGGTGCGCTCAAACATCGTATAGTCGCGAATGATCTCGAAGGCCTTGCGATCTGCCGAAGTGTCTTGAACGACAGGCGCTTGCTCCGACAGGACGAGAAATTTTCCTTCCCGGTAGACACTCTTGAACAACTCGCCGCCGGCCTGCCTGGCAGGCTCACTATCATGGTAGAAAACCCAAAGGCTGCGAGCCGCTGACGCAGCGCGCGATGCATCGACAGCCGGTCCGATCCTCAACCTATAATCCCTGAAATGCTGCTCGCGCCCTGCCCGCTGGATCGCACGATGCTGGGTGTGTTCGCGCCAACGGATCAGGGATTCCTCGTCTGCCCACCACTGGTGCGAGAGTATGATGTTGGGTCTTTCAACGCTGGTATAGCGGTCGGCGAACAGAACACCGCCGCTCCTCTCAAGCTCCGGCTTCAAGAAAGCCGCAAGTTCAAAGTAGCGAGACGCATGACCATCCAGCGGATTCACCTCAAAAAACAATCCGATCATCGGCCTTTCCTTCCGCGTGGCATATAGCTCCGATGGATCGGCGTGTCTTCAAACATAATGTTGTCTTGCGTAAACGGCGACTGCCCTAGTAGAACATCCGTCTAGAACAAAGGTGCGTCAGTGAACATTCTTGGCATCAATTCTGTGTATCACGATTCGTCCGCAGCGCTGCTCGTCGACGGCAAGCTCGTGGTCGCCGTCGAGGAGGAGCGTTTCAATCGCATCAAATATGGCAAGTTGCCGGACGTCGACAACCCGCATCAATTCCCTGAGCGCGCGATCCGTTTCTGCTTGAATTATGCGGGGCTCACCGCCGACGACATCGATCACGTCGGATATTCGTTCGACCCCCAACTGCGCCGGACGCGATTTCGCCCCGAGTGGTGGCCGGATCCGCGGTTGGAGGTAACCTTCCTGCTGCGGCTCGGCCAGGTGCGCGCTGTTGCCGATGAGATTCTTGGACGTCGGTTGGGGCAAAGATTTCATTTCGTGCCCCACCATCTGGCGCACGCCGCCTCGGCGTATTTCCCGTCAGGTTTCGATGATGCGGCCCTTCTCACCGTCGACGGCATCGGCGAGACGGCTGGCTCGTCGCTGGCCAAGGGCGTCGGTACGCGCATCCAGCCGATCGAAACATTCGAGTATCCGCACTCGATCGGCTTCGTATGGGAGGTCATGTGCGGTTATCTGGGCTTCTCGAACTACGACGCCTCGAAGCTCATGGGCCTCGCAGCTTACGGCAACCCGGCGACCTTTCGTCACGCATTCCAATCGATCATCCATGTCGGCAAGGAGGATTATTCGGTAGACCCGGAGGCGGCCGGCTTTTTATCAGCCAAATCGAGCAAGATCGAAGCCTTGTTGGGCCCGCCCCGGTACATGGATTCGGAGCTTCAGCCGCGACATGCCGATATTGCGGCGGCGCTGCAGGAGGCCACGAATGCGGCGGTGCTGGCGCTCGTGCGGCGTCTCAAGCGCAAAGCGCGGCTTGACAAACTGTGCTTTGCCGGCGGCGTCGCGCTCAACTGCGTGACCAACGAGCTGATTCGGAAATCCGGCGAATTCTCCGATGTGTTCATCCCCTCCGCGCCGCATGATGCAGGCACCGCAATCGGCGCCGCCTTTGTCGTGCATTGCGCCAAGCAAAAAAGCCCTCCTGAGCGCGGCAGCTCCACGCCGTATCTGGGTCCCAAGTTCAACCGGCGGGAAATTCTGGCGGCGGTCAAATCGGCCGGTCTCAAGCCCCGGCGCAGCAAATCCCCGGCGCGCGACGCGGCCGACATGATCGCCGACGGCAAGATCGTCGCCTGGTTTCAGGGTCGCATGGAGTTCGGGCCGCGCGCGCTTGGCAACCGATCGCTGCTGGCCGACCCGCGCCGGCCGGACATGCGCAACATCCTCAATCAGATGGTCAAGCACCGTGAGGACTTCCGCCCCTTTGCACCGAGCGTGCTGGCCGAACACGCCGACGAATGGTTCGAGGTCGGCGCCCACACGAGGAGTCACGAGTTCATGCTGTTTGCATGTCCGGTCAAGCCCGAGCGGCGCGATCGCATCCCGGCCGTCCTGCACCACGACGGCACCGCCCGGTTGCAGTTGGTGCGACGCCAATCAAATCCGCGCTTTCACGAGCTGATATCGTGTTTCTTTGCGCGAACCGGCGTACCGCTCGTCGTCAATACGTCCCTCAACGACAGCGAGCCGATCGTCTGCACACCCACCGATGCGATCGTCACATTCCGCAAGTCCGGCATTGACGCGTTGTTCATGGACGACGTCTATCTGACCGCGTAGAGGTGAGAGAAGCCCGATCCGCCCGGCAGAGGAGTTTCCCCAATGACCATCATCGATTCCCAGGTCCATGCCTATGAGGCCAACACGCCGAAGCGGCCCTGGCACAGTGTGCCGAACTGGCCCGCTCACGTCACCGGCGAAGAGATGGTGGCGGCGATGGAAAAGGTCGGCGTCGATGGCGCGATTTTCATCTCCGCCTTTTCCATGTACCGCTACGACGCCAGCTACGCCGTGGAAGTGCAACGCGCCTATCCCGGCCGATTCGGCATCGTCAAGCCGGTCGATCCGGACGATCCCGGTGTGGCCGACGTCGTCGCCGACTGGAAGAAGACGCCGGGCGCGGTCGGAATCCGCATCATGCTGACGAAGGAAGGCGGACGCGAGGCGAACGATCCCGGTTTTGACCGGATCGCACGCGCGGGCGTCCGCTACGACTTCCCGGTCAACCTTTTGTGCTGGGACAATCTGGATGTCGGGACCGCGCTGATCGATCGGCATCCCGACACGCGATTCATCATCGACCATCTGGGCATCTTGCAGCCGCGCCTGCCGCCCGCGCCGCCACAGCCATGGGCCGATCTTCCGAAGGTGTTGGAACTCGCCCGCCGTCCGAATGCGGTGATCAAGGTCAGCGGCGCCTGCACGCTGTCGCTTAAACCGTACCCGTTCCCGGACATTTGGGATCCGCTGGCGCGCATCTTTGACGCCTGGGGTTTCGAACGCTGCCTGTGGGGCACCGACTGGACGCGCGCCTTCGCCGTCGTCAACTTCGAGCAGGCTGTCGAGCCCTTCCGCACGACCGACCGCCTCAGCGAGGCCGAGCGGGCCATGCTGATGGGCGGCGCCTGCGCCAAGGCTTATGGCTGGTCGCCGCAGAAAGGCTAGATTACGCGGCTGGGGGTCGCTTCGCCATGCCGGCGAAGCCCGGCCCGCGGGTGGTGGCGGACTTCGGCGCTGCACTGGCGTTTTCGACCCCCGGAGGGTATATTTTCACTGCAATTGGCGGCAGCGCAGATGTCCACTTTCCTAGGCAGATTGGGTCTTGCAATCGTACTGGCGGCGCTTTGCCTGGGCGGCCGAGCGGCCCATGCCCAGGACGGGCCCGTGACATATTGGATTCCCGGCTGGCCGATCGGCTTCGGGGGCGATGTGAGCGTCGGCCCGAGCTTGAACAGTTACGGCAACTTCCCGAGCTTTGACGGCCGTGACACAGGCGGCGACCGCTTTTCCTATATGCGCTACAATTTTCAGAACGGCTGGTTTGTCGGCAGCGAAGCCGGCGGCGCGGGTTTGAACACGATGGGCCTCAACCAGTATGGCGTGCCCGGCAATTTTGGTTCGCTGCATTTTGAAGGCGTGCAGTTGGGCTACAACTTCCAGAACTCGAATCTGCCCATCAAGGTCTTCGCCGGTTTCGACACCTTGAAATACAACACCGGCTTCGGTGGTCCTCTTACGCCCTTCGATAGTATGTCTGCCACCCTGCCCGGCGGCTACAGCGCGCATGCCGGCGTCGAAATCCAACCGGCGCCAAATCTCAGCCTCTCAGTCGGCGTGGGCTTCACCCAGTACGGACGCACCGACAGCGATATCAATTCGTCCTTCCTGCCCGGCGCCAATCCGCTCGCCATCGGCGGTCGCCGCTAACGCACGCTTTTTACCCCACGGTCAAGAAATCGAGCCGTCCCGCGTTGGTCGGGACCGTCGAATTCGAGTCACAAATGGGGGCCCTGTCTCGTCTTCCGAGTACGGGCAACGGAGTAATCGAGGAACTCAACCGGGTTCCAACGCTTGCCCCGAGGCCAGCAGAGAAAGGAGCAGACCCATGTTGCGTTGGTTTTTGCAGCGACAGATTGCCGCTTTCGAACGAACCTGGAACTATGACGCCAGCTACATGCACGAGATGATCGATATCGATCCGCGCGCGATGCTGGCCTTCGGCAAAGTGCAGGCGATCAGCAATTATCGCAAGGACGTGCCGCCGGCCGCCTATGCCGCGGCAGGTATCGTCGCCGTCATGGCCGAGGACTGCGGCCCCTGCACCCAGCTCGGCATCGACATGGCCCAGCAAGGTGGCGTCGATGCGGCGGTGTTGCGCGCCATCGTGGCGCGTGACTTCAAGGCGATGCCCGTCGAGGCGGCGCTTGCGGTGCGCTTCACCGAGGCGACTTTGCAGCACGCCCCCGAGGCCGATGAATTGCGCGAAGCGGTAGTTCGGCAATTTGGCAAACGCGGGCTGATCGCACTGTCCTTCGCCATGCTCGCGGCGCGGATGTACCCCACGCTGAAATATGCGCTTGGTCACGGCCAAGCTTGCACGCGGCTCACCATCGGCGGCGAAAAGGTACCGGTATTGCGCGACGTGACGCCATCAATGCCGAGAGATTCAATGCCACGTGCTTCGACTGCGTGAGCGCGATCGCGACCGGGACGTCAGGGCATTCGGGGCGATAGGCGCGCGCTGACAGGGCTCACCTGTCGCATGCTACCAATTCGGACACTGCGCACGCGGGACGCCCACTCACACCGCTCAGGCCAAGAAGAATCGCAAGCCCACTAGTTTTGCCGGATACAGATGATTTGCGTCTTGCCGCCATAGCCAGCCTCAAAGTTTCCTTCGGCATTTATGAAGTTGGCCGTGCCCTGACCCTTGTCGTTAGGGCCTTTGTTTATCATCTCGTAGCGGGTGCAGGTTCTGACCGTGCCCTTGGAGTCCTTAATTCCTTGAAAGGACGCATCGCCACCGCCGTCGGAAGCCTCCCCGCTCTCCTTGACGTACTTGAATTGATAGGTCGCAGAGCCATCCGGCTTGAAAATAGTCGTAACGAGCAGCTTTTGCGGCGGTTGCGTTTGCCATCCTGGACATAGAAAGGTACCGCTGAGATTGGGGCAAGCGAATGCAAGAGGACCCGACCCAAGGAAAAATGCGACTGCGGCGCAAACGACCCTTAGACGCCGGAAATTCAAACCGCTGACCGCAAAATTCCCAGTCATCTCTCACCCCAGATTCAGTTCCCTGAAGAAGTCGTTGCCCTTGTCGTCGATGATGATGAAGGCCGGAAAATCCACGACCTCGATGCGCCAGATCGCTTCCATGCCGAGCTCGGGATATTCCACCACCTCGACCTTCTTGATGCAGTGCTCGGCAAGATTCGCCGCAGCACCGCCGATCGAGCCGAGATAAAATCCGCCGTGCTTCTTGCAGGCCTCGCGGACCGCGACCGCGCGGTTGCCCTTGGCCACCATCACCATCGAGCCGCCGGCCGCCTGGAACTGGTCGACGAAGGAATCCATCCTCCCCGCCGTGGTCGGACCGAACGCGCCAGAGGCATAGCCTTCCGGCGTCTTGGCGGGACCGGCGTAATAGACCGGATGATCTTTAAAATAATCCGGCAGCTTCTCGCCCCTCTCCAGCCGCTCGCGCAATTTGGCGTGTGCCGAATCTCGCGCCACGATCATGGTGCCGGTCAGCGACAGCCGCGTCTTGATCGGATGCTTTGACAGCTCAGCCAGAATCTCCGTCATCGGCCGGTTGAGGTCGATCTTGACGACCTCGCCGCCGAGTACGTGCTCGACCGTCGGCAGATATTGCGCCGGATTATGCTCGAGCTCTTCGAGATAGACGCCGTCCTTGGTGATCTTGCCGAGCACCTGGCGATCGGCAGAACACGATACGCCCAAGCCAATCGGCAGCGAGGCGCCGTGGCGCGGCAGGCGGATCACGCGGACGTCGTGGCAGAAATATTTGCCGCCGAACTGCGCCCCGACCCCGAGCGACTGCGTCATGGCAAGGATTTCCTGCTCCATCTCGAGGTCGCGGAAGGCATTGCCGTCGGCCGAGCCGTGGGTGGGAAGCGCATCGAGATAGCGGGCGGAAGCAAGCTTCACCGTCTTCATACAGAGTTCGGCCGAGGTGCCGCCGATCACGATCGCCAGATGATAGGGCGGGCACGCCGCGGTGCCCAGCGTCAACACCTTCTCCTTCAGGAACGCCAGCAGGCGATCTTTCGTCAGCACGGACGGCGTTGCCTGGAACAGAAAACTCTTGTTGGCGGACCCGCCGCCCTTGGCCATGAACATGAACTTGTAGGCATCATCGCCCTCGGCATAGATCTCGCACTGCGCCGGCATGTTGTTGGCGGTGTTCTTTTCTTCGTACATCGACAGCGGCGCCACCTGCGAGTAGCGCAAATTGCGGCGCAGGTAGGCGTCGCGCGCGCCCTCCGAGAGCGCGGCCTCGTCGTCGCCATCGGTGAGCACGCGGGCGCCCTTCTTGCCCATGATGATCGCCGTCCCCGTGTCCTGACACATCGGCAACACGCCGCCGGCGGCGATGTTGGCGTTTTTCAGGAAATCGAAGGCGACGAATTTGTCGTTGTCGCTCGCCTCCTTGTCGTCGAGGATCGCGCGCAATTGTTTCAGATGCCCGGGCCGCAAATAATGGTTGATGTCGCCGAACGCGGCCTCCGACAGCGCCCGCAGCGCCTCGCGCGAGACCACCAGCATGTCCTTGCCCAACACCTTCTCCACCCGCACGCCGTCCGCCGTGATTTTCTTATAGGGCGTGGCGTCCGGCCCGAGCGGAAACAGCGGCGTGTGCTTGTAGGGCGGGACGGGCTTTTGCCGATCGGGAAAGGCGGTGGGGGCGTTCATGGGCGTGTCTCGTGTTTTGGAGCGGGAAGCGCTTCATCAAAACGCCATCCCCGGCAATGGGACCGTTCTAAGCACTTTTGCGGCGAAAGGTAAGGGGCCGGCGACGCGCCGGCAGCTCACCCTTTCCGTTCCTGCTTCTCCGCATAGGCATCCACCAGCGCACGGATCATACGCTGGTAGGGAACATGACGTTGGCGAGCGGCGCGCTTGAAAAAATCGACTGAGCGCTGCGACAGACTAAGCGTCACCTTCACATTGTCCTCGCGCAGTACCAGCCTGTCCGGCGACGGCAGAAAATCTTCGACAATCCTGACGCGGCCGATCTCGCCCTTGCTGTATTTAACCGTTGGCTTTTTCATAGATCGCCTTTCCTTTCCGCCAATACCCCGCCCCGAAAATCCTGATCTTTCGGTCGCGCCACGTGAAGCGAACCGTCATGACAGCACCCTCAACCCGGCCAAAACAGAAATAGCGCCTCTCATCGACGCCATGGTCGAGGTCTTCGGCGATTACACGTAGTGGGTCGAGAAATGCCAACTGGGCGAGTTCGAACCCGATGCCGTGCTTTGCCCGATTGACCCTTTCCTTTGCGGGATCCCACTCGAAATCGGACATCAGCCTTGACCATCATTTCGTATGTATCAAATACCATACTTATGTATGGCTGAAAAGCCCAGAGCTTCGTCATCAGGGTGGGAATTCGAGGTCACGGCTGGCCGCAAGCGTCGAGTTCGCGTTATTGGACCATCGTCGAAGGCTCTCCCCACCCTTGCATGAAGTCCTCGCGGGCGCTTCAATGGCGCAAGGGGGCATTCGAATGACACTGAGAGTAGAGTTTCGCAAATCCACCGCGCTCGCCGTGGCGATGCTGGCGGCGATATTCTTGACCATCACAGCCGCATCGCCGGCGCGCGCCGACCGCTGTGACGATATCGCCAACCAGCTCAAGAACCAGATCGACGGCCTGAAGATCGGCATCGCCGCCGCCAACTTCATCTATCTGTCGCATCCGCTGGCCAAGGAGCTGTCGCTCGGTTGCGCCAACCGCAAATATTCCAACGAGCTTTACGCCAAGGCCGACAGCCGCAAGCCGAAGGCTGAATTCGTAGAGCTCGTCGCCAGCGCAGCGGCAATCGTCTTCACGCAGCCGAAGGACAACATGCTCAAGGGTGCGTCGCGCTGCTTTTCGCAAATGGGCATTTTCCGCGGCGACGACGTCAACATCCGCTATCGCCGCCTCGACATGAACTGCACGCGCACCAAGACCGAGTCCGCGATCGCGATCCACCGCGGCAAGGACGAGTGAGCCGCGCGCGCAACGCTTACAATTTTAATGAATCGGTAGACCGGGCGCTCACCGTATAGCGACGCGCGCCGGGGCGCGTACTGATTTACCGGCTGGATTCATAAAGCCTTTGCATCCGCACGCCCACAATCGGTCGGTAATAAGCAGGAATCCGTCAATGAACGTTTCGAGCATCCCGGCGTCACCCACAACGACCCCCGTCAGTAATCCCGACACCAGCGCAACGAAGGCGCCGGACGTCAAGCCCGACGGTTCCCCCAGCGACGCCGGTGCGGCGCAGCCGCCGGTCCAGGCCCCCCTGCCCCCCGGACAGGGAACGCGGGTCAACCAGCTCGTGTAAGAGCGGGCCAAAAAATCGCCATCGAGAACGCCGCATAAGCGGGCCGCGCAAAGCGACCCGCCGAGCGGCGTTGCGGCTACATCATCCCGCCGCAAGTTTGCCGGAAATGTCTCGTCTGCTCGCCGCCATATTCGCGGAGCGGACCGATGCCTAACAGCAAAACCTTCACCGGCGGCTGCCATTGCGGCCTGGTGCGGTTCGAATGCACCACGGACCTTGCCATGGTGACCGCGTGCAACTGCTCGATCTGCACCAAAAAGGGCCTGCATTTTGCGTTCATGCCGTCGGCGAATTTTCAGCTCCGCGCCGGCGAAGACAATCTGAAGGAATATCTCTTCAACAAGCACGCGATCCGGCATCAATCCTGTCGCGACTGCGGCGTCGAGGTGTTCGCGCGCGGCAGCAAGCCCGACGGCACCGAGGTGGTGGCGCTCAACGTCGCCTGCATCGACGGCATCGAACTCGCCAAGCTGACGATGACGCCGATCGACGGGCGGAACAGGTAGGGATTGACCTGCCTCTCCCCGCGCGCGGAGAGAGGCGAGAAAGATTCTCGGATCACTCATCCAGCTCGCCGTAATGCCGGAAGATCCCGTCCTCGTTGAACGGGATACGGCGGTCGCTTGAGAGATAGGTTTTGATGTTCGGCCGCCGCGCCACGCGGTCGTGCAGCTCAAGGAGCGCGGGAATCCGCCGCTCGAAACTCTTCATGTGTTTTGGAAAAGCATAGCGCAGCCCGTCTGCGATCTGGAACAGCGACAGATCGACATAGGTAAGCTTCCGCCCCGTGATGAAAGCGCCGTTACTCCCCTCGAGCAACCTCTCGAAATAGCCTGTAAATTTCGGCACGCGCTCCTTCCAGAATTCGCGCGTGCGCTTTTTCGCCTCGAGGCGTTGATCCTCGTAATAAAGCGAAGGCCCCAGCGGATGATGGGTGTCGTGAATTTCCAGCACGAAATCCGTGATCGTCAGTTGCAACTGGTGCACCCAAAGCCTTGCTGCCTCCGCCTTCGGCGAAAGACCATGGCGCGAGCCCAGATAGAACAAGATATTGGCGGTTTGCCCGATCACGAGCTTGCCGGCTTTGAGGAACGGCGGCGCGAATGGCGCCGTACCGCCCTTTGCGTCCATCATCCGCATCATCGCGGCCATGCCGCGCTCGGTGCGGGCGACATCGACATAGTCTGCGCCCGCCTCTTCCAAAGCGAGGCGGACATATTCCCCGCGGCCCTGAATGCCCGGCCAGTAATAGAGTTCATAGCGCATGACAAAAGGCCTTTCGTCCGGGTGATGACAGGGGAGCCATCATGCCCGGCGATGGGTTCGAGTAACCCCGCTGCCCCCGGTCAGAGTAGTACGACGAAGCCGGCCTCAGTTCGCCGCGAAGCAGTACATCAAGCCGTCGCCGCCGGTGCTCCTGAGATCGGCCTGCGAGCAGCCGCCGTCCGGCCCGCGCGAAGGATGCGAGCTGTTCCAGGATTTCGACGCGTCGTCGTCACGCAAGCCGATGCGGTCGGAATGACCGACCATCGCGGTCCCTTGCGTGCTGCTCGTCCAGTTCTTGCAGGTACGGTCCTCGCCGGCCGCAAAGGCCGTGCCGTCTGCTTGCGACCCTGTCAGCACGTCATGGCGGTTGGGCGTATCGCCGCGGCCGTTGATGACGTCGCCTTTCTCGCTGAGCGCGGTCTGTTTGGTCAGATTGTTGGCACCGCTATGCAGGTCGGCGACATCCTTGGCGATCGCGACGCCCTTGGAATTCTGCCACGGTCCCTTGCCGATGCGGTCGCGCGCGTTCACCGCAGGCTTGCCGTCGGCCGCTTGCGTCGAAAGATAAGCCCGCCAGGTTTTGGCGCCGGCGCCCGCGGCCTGCGCCAGCGTCTGGCAATAATTATCGGCGCCGGCGAGACCGCCGAGGTTGGCGCCATTGCCGATGCCGACCGAGGTGACGAAGAAAGTGGTATTGGCCGATTGCGCCTGGGCGGGTTGGACGGCAACGGCCGCAAATACCGCGATAGCCGGAATGAAGCTCGCTCGCGAGAAAAATTGGGCGAAAGTGGGCATCTGTTCCCCCGATTTGTTCTTGATTCACCGGCCTGGACCCGAGCCGGCCGGTTTCGAAACCAACACATCCTAGCCGAGATTATTCCGCCTGCGCGACGCCCAAAATGAAAAGGCGCCGCGGAACGAACCGCAGCGCCTATCCTCTTGTGACGAAACAAAGATCAGGTCTGCTGGATCCCCGAAAGCTCCCACGTGCCGCCGCGCGGGCGCATGAAGGTCCACACTTCGGTGACTTCCATCGGCTGGTCAGAGCCCTCGACCATTCGGCCAGTGGTGCGATCCATGGTCTTGTCGACCAGCGAATACCGCATCGCGACGCTGGCGTAGTCGGTGTTGCCCTCGCGCCAGGCTTCCGCGAGATCGCCCTGCAACAGCCGGGTGCCGAAAACCTTGTTGACGACGTTGCGGGCCCGGTTCTGATCGAGGTCGCGGGTGAAATACGACACCATTTCCGGCGTCGCCAGCGTGTGAAGCCGGGGGATGTCCTCGTCCGACCAAGCGGCTTGCGTCTCGCCCAAGAGCCGCTCAAAGGCTTCATAGTCGGCAGGAAGAATCTCAAGCGGCGCGCCGCCGGATCCCAGTCCGAAACCGGCTGCCGACAGGAAGCTTGGGGCTGCGCCAGCCCCGGAACCACCGCCCGCATAGGCGGCCGCCGTCTCATGCCGGCGCTGCCACCACGACATCAGGAGCCTGACTGCGAAAACGATCAGGCCGATCTGGAGCAGCAGGCCAAGGATCGACGAAAATCCGCCGATCCCGCCAAACAATCCACCGCCAAACAACATGCCGAGGAGGCCAGCGCCGAGAAAGCCGGCGGCAAGGCCGCCCAGCATGCCCATGCCGGGCCGGTTGAAGAAACCGCCACTCGCCCCCAGGCCCGTGCTCGACGGCTGGGTGATGGTGCGGTTGAACGGCTGGGCCGTGTTCGGCGCGGTCGACGTACTCGGCGGCGCGGAAAAGGTTCGCGAACCCCGCGACCCGGAAGAGGCACCACCGCCGATCCTTGCATCTGCCGACGAGGTCACAGCGACCAAAGGTAACGCCAGCGACAATGCAATGGCGAGCGCCTTTACGGTGCAGCGGGCGCGTTGGGCGAATTTCATGACAATTATCCTCCAATCCCCGATAGGGGAACCGCCCCTAACATGGGCAGGGTTGCCTAAAAGTGAAGCCGCAGCGAGGGGGCCGGACTGCGGCGCTCGGTCGCGGGGACGGGTTATCGCTCAGCCGCCAACGCTTCCCGGGCGCCGCGCAGCACCGTAAGCGCCTACACGCGCATCTTGGACGCGCTATGGCGGTGCGCTGCAGACCGGGGATCCACCCAGCCGAAGATGCAGATATAGTGGATCCCGGCCCTGCGGCGCAATCTGACCGGACGATGCGGAGCTTGTAATCCGGCGCGCATTCCCGCGACCCGCTGGCATCGCCGGGAGAACGCCCGTCCGCGTCGGGGACACGCGGTCTCATGACGGTGCCATGGTTTCCTTCACCGCGGCGACCAACTGGCTCAGCGTGAAGGGTTTCGGCAGGAAATCAAATTTCTCATCCTCCCCGAGGCTTTTCGCAAACGCGTCCTCCGCATAGCCGGAGACAAAGATAACCTTGAGGTCGGGGTTTTGCTTGCGCATGGCTCTCAGCAGCGTGGGTCCATCCATTTCCGGCATCACCACGTCGGACACGACGAGGTCGACCGCACCGTTCTTGTCCTCGAGCGCCTCAAGTGCCTCGATCCCGTTCGAGGCCTCAATGACGCTATAACCGCGCGAGCGCAAGCCCCGCGCGTTCAGCGAACGCAGGCCATCTTCGTCTTCGACCAGGAGAATGGTGCCCTGCCCGGTGAGATCGGAGCGCGGCTTGGCCCCTGCCGGGTGCTCCTTGGCCGCGCCATTGGTCGCGACCGCATCGGCCTGGATATCCTGCTCGGGATGGTGCCTGGGCAGAAAAATGCGGAACGAGGTGCCGGCGCCGGGTTCTGAATCGACGTAGATGAAGCCGCCGGTCTGCTTGACGATGCCGTAAACCGTCGACAAGCCAAGCCCAGTGCCTTTGCCTACCTCCTTGGTGGAGAAAAATGGCTCGAAGATCTTGTCGACAATTTCCGGGGGAATGCCGGTGCCGGTATCCGTGACATCGATCCGCACATAGTCCGCGGCCGGCATACCCTTGTAGGAAGGCTTCTCGGCCTCCTGCGCCGAAACGTTCGCGGTCTTTATGGTGAGCGTACCGCCGTCGGGCATCGCGTCGCGGGCGTTGACTGCCAGATTCACGATCACCTGTTCGAATTGCGACACGTCCGCCTTTACCGGCCAGAGATCGCGGCCGTGCACCGGATCAAACTTCACCTTTTCGCCGATCAAGCGCCGCAGCAGCATGGTGAGATCGCTCAATGCGTCACCGAGATCGAGCACCTGCGGCCGCAACGTCTGCTTGCGCGAGAACGCCAGCAACTGGCGCACCAGCGTCGCCGCCCGCGTCGCGTTCTGCTTGATTTGCATGATGTCCTGGAACGACGGATCGGTCGGCTTGTGCGCATTCAGGAGGAAGTCGTTCGCCATCATGATGGCGGAGAGCACGTTGTTGAAGTCGTGCGCGATGCCGCCGGCAAGCTGGCCGACCATGTCCATCTTCTGCGACTGGTTGATCTGGTTTTCCAGTGCCCGCCGTTCGGTCGTCTCCAGCATGTAGACGATGGCAGTCTCGGTCTCGCGCTCATCCTCCTCGACCGCGGTGACGAAGAACTGCCCCCAGCGTTCCCGGACGCCGTCAAGCATCGCCTCGACCGGCGGAATATCGCCCTGCCCCGCCGCCGCCTGGTTGATGGCCGCGACCAAAAGATGGCGATCGCGGGCGTTGACGGCGCCAAAGATCGACTTGTTGGCCGCGCCGTCCGGGTTCAGGCTTTGCGCGAGCTTGGCAAAGCGCGCATTGGCGCGAACCACCGCGCCCGAGCGGTCGACGGTCGCGATCGCCATCGGCGTATGGTCGAAGAATCGCATGAAGCGAACCTCGGCCGCCCGCTGCGGATCGGAGCGCTCGTCCCGCGCACGGCTGATCACCAGTGTCCGCGAGGCGCCCGGCGTCCCGTCGGCGGCGAAGGCGAGCTTATGATAGAGACGGGCCGGCATGGTCTTGCCGGTCCGCATCCGCAGATCGATGTCGAACACCTCGGTCTTGACCTCGCCCGGCACAGGCCCGACCGATGTCAGAAGCGAGGCGCCATCGCCCGACACGATGTCGGTTAGCTTCAACCCGCCCGAGCCGATCTCCGCCAGATCGTAGTCGAGCCAGTTGGCGAGCGTGGCGTTGACATAGGCGATGTCGCCGGCCGGATTGACCGAGAAGAAGCCGCAAGGCGCATGATCGAGATATTCGATCGCGTGCTGCAACTCCTGGAACACGTCCTCCTGCCGCTCGCGGTCGCGGGTGATGTCGGCAATCGACCACACCGCATATTTCGCCTCGCGCTTGCCCTTACCCAGCGGACGAACCCGCATTCGCAGCCAGCGGCCGTGGGAACCATCCTGGCCCGCGATCCGGACCTCTTCCTGCTGCCGCTTGCCTTCGCGCGCCGCCTTCAGCAGCCGAAACACCGCTTCCGATACATCGGGATTGCCGATGAAGGCCCGTTCCACCGGGCGGACGTCGTGCTGGCCAGTGGCGCCCGTGAGCGCGAGATAGGCCGTGTTGAAATAGGCCACATGGCCGCGGGGATCGGTGATCGCGATGCCGTCATAGGCGAGATCGGGGACGCGGCGGACAACCGGATCGTCGGTCGAGCGATCGGTGAAGCGAATGATGCCGGCCGCGAAGGCGAACAGGTTGAAGAGACCGACCATCGCCAGCAGCGCCAGCAGGCCGAGAATATAGGGCTGCGCCTGCGCCCGGCCGATGAGGGTGAGCGCGGCCGCTACCGCCACGATCGCGCCGGCCACCAGCAGCACCAGAACGATGCTGCCGCTTCGCCGCGCCGGCTCGTGGGCGGACACCGGCTGTCGTGACGGATCGTTGTCAGGTTCGGCGGTCATACCGGAAGACGCGGCCTGTCGACATGGGTGTGACGCGCTTTTCGCGCGCCGGATTTGACGCGCTATCCGCGCGCCGCCTCCTGAGTGCCTGAATCGGACCCGCGAGCGCAAGTCCGTCAGGCGGTTATTTCCCCGGTTACCGCCATTTCCGGCCCATTTCCTTTAGCCGAACTGTTCCTCGCGCGTTCGACCGGCTTGTCGGAGGCCGCAAGCTGAATTACTCGATCGCCTCGTCGGCGAGCGCAAGCAGATTGGGCGGGACTTCGAGGCCAAGCGTCTTGGCTGTCTTGAGGTTGATCACGAACTCGAATTTGCTGGATTGCGTAACGGGCAGCTCGCCGGTCTTTTCGCCCTTGATGATTTGCCCGGTGTAGACGCCGGCCTGACGATAGGCGTCCGCGATGCTGGTGCCGTAGCTCGTCAGGCCGCCGATCGCGACAAATTCTCTCAATGGATAGCTTGTCGGCAGCTCGTAGCGAGCCGCCAGTGCGACGAGTTTCTCGCGACGGGAGTACAAAAACGCACCGGTGTTAACGACCAGGGCACCAGCGCCACGCTGTACTAGCGTTGCAAAGGCTGTCTCGATGTCGCGGTCGCTGCCGACATCGAGAACGATGAGTGGCTGTTGGATCGCAAGTGCTGCTGCCTGCACGTCTCTTCGCTCTGCCGAGTTTCCGTGCAGGTCCATAAGGATGCCAATCGTTGTCGCTTTCGGTACCAGCCGGCGCAATAGCTCCAGTCGCTTCCCCCCTAAGCCTGCGGCTGTAAAGACCACGCCCGTGAGATTGCCAGCCGGCCGGTTGAAACTGGCCACGAGGCCATCCCTGACCGGATCGTCCCCGCCGACGAAGACGATCGGTACTGTCGTGGTTGCGGCCTTGGCAGCGAGCACCGCACCGCCGTTTACGACGATCACGGCTACCGGTTGGTGAATCAAATCAGCCAGCAGTGCCTGCAAACGATCAGGGTAATCGTTCGCCGAGCGGAATTCGATTACGACGTTCTGCCCCTCGACGAAACCCGCTTGCTTCAGGCCCTGACGGAATGCCGTCACGAGGTTCGCCGCGTCGGCGAGCGATGAACTTCGCAGGAAGCCGATCACCGGCGTTGCCGACTGCGCAAGCGCGGCGAGAGACCACGTCGTCACTGCCCCACCGACGACGGTGATGAACTCGCGGCGCTGCATGTTGTCCACGCTCCAATCTTAGCAGATAGCATATTAGCCGTTAAAGCGACTACATTGATAGTGGCCCGGAGCCGCACCGATCCAGGGCTCGCCCAAGAAAAGGTCTCGCCAGGCAGTGCGAACTTCGTATTGGAAACACTGAGCTTATATCCGGCGGCCGGACAGCCCGCGCTTCAGTCCCATGACGTAGCCGATGATTTCGGCAACCGCATGATAGTGCTCCACCGGAATCTCATCGTCGATCTCCACGGTCGCGTACAGGGCCCTTGCCAACGGCACGTTCTCGACGATCGGGATATCGTGCTTGCCGGCGACTTCCCTGATCTTGAGCGCGATATTGTCGATGCCCTTGGCCACGCAGACCGGCGCCGGCATGCCGCGCTCGTAGGACAGCGCGACCGAATAGTGGGTCGGGTTGGTGATGATGACGGAGGCCTTGGGAACCGCGGCCATCATGCGCTTCTTCATCCGCGCCTGGCGCAATTGCCGGATCCGGCCCTTGATATGCGGATCGCCTTCGGACTGCTTGAACTCTTCCTTCATCTCCCGGAGCGACATCTTCTGCCGTTCGTACCATTGCCGGTACTGGAAGAAATAGTCGGCGATCGCGACGACCGCAAGCATCGCCACTACCGCACCCATCAGATGCAGCGACAGGCTGGTGACAACGCCGAAGATCGCCGCCGGATCGAAGTGCATCATCGCCTCGAGACGGTGCCGTTCCGGCCACAGGATCGCCGTCATCACCGCGCCGAGTGCAATCAGCTTGAAAAGTCCCTTGGCGAAGTTCGCCACCGCCTGCTTGCCGAATATCCGCTTGGCGCCGGCCAACGGCGAAATCTTGCTGAGCTTGGGCTTGAGCGTTTCGCCCGACCAGACCAGCCGGTGTTGCAGCACGTTGCCCGCGATGGCGGCGAGCGCCAGCATCAGGAACGGAACGCCGAGCGCCGCGACCAGCACGTATTCGAGAGTTTTCGCCAATGCCAGCAGGCCCGGCCCGTCGGCGCGAATCATCCAGGAATTGGCGATCAGGTTGCGTAGCGGCGTCTGAATGCCGCCGATCGAACCGGAAAACGTCGAAAACACCAGCGTGGCGCCGGCGATCATGAACCAGGTGTTGACCTCCTGGCTCTTGGCGACGTCGCCGCGGTCGTGGGCGTCGTCGAGGCGTTTTTGCGTGGGGTCTTCTGTGCGTTCTGTTGTGTCGTCTTCTTCCGCCATCGTTCAGGCCTTCACCTGAGCGGTATCATGTCGTGCATGACGCCGATGAAGTAGTCGAGGAAGGTTCCCATCATCGCCGCAAGCACGACGGCAAATACCAGAAAGCCGATGAGGATCGAAAGCGGCACGCCGACGAAATAGACCTGCATCTGCGGCATCAGCCGCGCCAGCACGCCAAGGCCGATGTTGAAGACGAGGCCGAAAACCAGAAACGGCGCAGCCAGTTGCATGCCGATCTTGAAGGCCGCCGCGAACGCGCGGGTGGCGAGCGCCGCGACATCGCCGCTCGGTATCGGCTCGCCCGGCGAGAAGATCGAGTAGCTGTCGTTCAGCGCCGCGATGACGAGATGGTGGCTGTCGGTCGCAAACAGCATGGTGACGCCGAGCAGCGTGAGGAAATTGCCGATCAAGAGACCCTGCTGGCCCTGGGTGGTCGGGTCGACGGAAGTGGCAAAGCCGAGGCCAAGCTGCTGGGCGATCACCGAGCCTGCGACCTGGAGCGCGGCAAGCGTCACCCGCGCGGTGGCGCCGAGCACGATCCCGACGACGATCTCGTAGAGCATCATCACCAGGAGCGGGACCAGCGAGCCCGTGTCGATCGGATAGGCGGCGCGGTGCAGCGGCAGGATGATCAGCGTCAGCAACAGGGCGATCGCAAGCTTGATGCGGACCGGAATATTTGACTCGCCCAGTCCCGGCAGCAGCATCACCATCGCGCCGATGCGGGCGAATACCAGCATGAAGGCCGCGGCGAGCGCGGGCAGCAATGATATATCGATGCGCATTTGGAACGCACAATGCCATCAACCGCCTATGATTCGCGACGATATCCGCATCATGTGGCCGTGCAGCGAGTCCGCCATGAACGGCAGCGCCAGCAATAGCGTGACGAAGATCGCCAGTATTTTCGGGACGAAGATCAGCGTCTGCTCCTGGATCTGGGTCAGCGCCTGGAACAGCGACACCACGACGCCGACGACAAGGCCTACGATCATCAACGGCGAGGACACCACGACGATGGTCCAGATCGCATCGCGCGCCACGTCGAGGGTTTCAGGGCCGGTCATTTTGTTTTCTCACATACTCTGCTTAACCAAGGCGGCGGTGAACTCCCTCTCCCATCGGGAGAGGGTTGGGGTGAGGGGTTAAGGTCTATCGTTAGAGCGTACCCCCTCACCCGGATTGCTCTGCAATCCGACCTCTCCCCATGGGAGAGGTGAAAACTTAAATCGCCATCTTCATGATATCTTCATAGGCGGCGATGACCTTGTCGCGCACCGACACCAGCGTCGAGACCGCGACGTCGGTTTCGGCGACCGCCGTCACCACATCCATGACATTGGCCTTGCCCGACGCCATCGCCACCGTCTGGGCGTCGGATTTGCGCCCGGCATCGAGGACGCCGCCGATCGCATCCTTGAGCACCGCGGCGAAGGATGGCCCCTCGCCGTCGGACGACGGTTTGCCGGTGCCGGCGTTCTCCAGGATACGGGCGGCCGAAGCGTAGGCGTTTGCAGCGACTGTGGGTGAAGCCATGGTTTTCGCTTTCCTGTTCAGGCCTTGAGAATGTCGAGCGTGCGTTGGATCATCCGGCGCGTGGCGCTGATGATGTTGATATTGGCCTCATAGGACCGCTGCGCCTCGCGCATGTCGGTCATTTCGACCAGCGGATTGACGTTGGGATATTTGACGTTGCCGGCGGCGTCCGCCGCCGGATTGCTGGGCTCGTATCTGACGCGGAACGCGCTCTGATCGGGGCGGATCTTGCCGAGCGCAACCACCCTTGCGTCCAGCGAGCGATCGAGCGCGGAGGAAAAGGTCGGAACCTTGCGGCGGTAGGGGTCGCCGCCGGCGATCGGCGCCGTCGAATCCGCGTTGGCGATGTTTTCCGAGATCACCCGCATCCGCCCGGCCTGCGCGCGCAGCGCCGAGGTCGCAATGCTCATCGAGCGGAGAAAATCGTTCGTATCGCTTGCCATGGCGCCGCTTCCCTATTCGCCGTGCGGTTTTTGATCGATCCGGATCATTTTAGGCCTTGCCGATCGCCACTTTCAGGAGATGCAGGCTCTTGCTGTAAAGCGAGGTCACCGCCGCATAATCCATCTGGTTGGCGGAGGCCTTGAGCATCTCGTCTTCCAGGGTGACGGAGTTGCCGGCGGGCTTGGTCTGGAACCCGGTTTTTCGGTTCTGGTCGAAACTCGGCTCGGTGCCCGGCGGAGAAATATGGCTCTGGCTGGTGCGCAGCAGGGGCAGCGATCCCACGGCGCCTGAGGCATTGGCGCCGCTCTGATCGAATTTCGGTTCCACCAGGTCGCGCGGCTTGAAGTTGGGCGTGTTCGAATTCGACACGTTTTCGGCCAGCACCCGCTGGCGCTCCTGATGCCACTGCATCTTGGTGCGCATCGCCGAAAGCGTCGGAAGATCGTTGATGGACATCGCGCGCCGCTCTCCCTTGGCCTTCCGCAGCCCGATGCCGCCAAAAGGTAGGCAGAATTTGCCGCCTGTATGGTTAATGGCTGGTTAAAATCGTAACGGCCGACGCCGGCTTATTCGGAAGGCCGATTGGCCTTCGGAAAATCGCTGCGAGCGCAATTTCGCCACGAATGCTGCGTTTACCAGCCAAAGCTTTGACGTTGGGACGTCAGAAGTCGTTTTGGCCCAGCCGATTCATGGGTTAAGAGGATATGTGGGCGGCAGCTTTTGCCGTGGGGAATTAACGGTTTGGGCCAGACTCAAGGTTTGTTTGCCGTTCGGCGGGGGCGCGTGGCGATCCGCGTTCGACGAATGAAAGCTTGAAGAAAACGCTATTTGCCGGGGACTGAGCATGCAGGCACTCACATTTTTCTTCGCGTTTGTGGCGGTCCTGGCGCTGATCGGCGTTGCGGCCTGGCTGGTACGCCGATTCGCCAGCAACCGGCTCGGCGCCAATACCAACCGCGGCCGGATGCCCCGCCTGGCGGTGATCGATGCCGCCGCCGTTGACGGACGCCGGCGGCTTGTGCTGGTGCGCCGCGACAACATCGAACATCTCTTGATGATCGGCGGCCCGACCGACATCGTCGTCGAGCCCAACATCGTGCGCGCGATGCCTGGGCGGGATCAGTTGCCGCCGCGGCCGGCGGTCGCAAGTCCGGAGCCGCAGCAGCCCCGCGTCATGCCTCTGCCCGATACGAGCAACTGGGCCGACGCCGATAGCGCACGTCACGAGGTCTTCGACCACCATGCCGAACCGCAAATGCCGGAGCCGCCGCCGCGCCCGACGCGGCCTTCCTTTGCGGAGGAGGCCCGCCGTACGCCGCCGGCCGAACGACGCTTGGAGCGCGGCGATCCCTTGGCGGGCTTTTCGCCTGAGCCGATGGTCGGTGGCCGTGCCGAGCCGCGGCCCGAACCGATGCCGTCCCGGACGACCTCGCGCAGCGAGCCCTTGATACCTCGCCCGATTCGCCCGAGCGAGCCGCCGAAGCCGCCGCCGGTTCGCGCGCCAGAACGCGCCCCAGCGCCGCCGCCGCCAATGCCGCAAGCAGCGCCACTGTCGTCGGCGGACCAAAATCTCGCGGAGATGGCGCAAAGGCTGGAGGCCGCACTTCGCCGGCCCGGCGGCGACACGGTTGCACCGCCGGTCGCGCCCGAACCGCCCCCCGCCCGCGCCGCGCCCCGAAGCGAGCCGCCTGCGGCCCCAGCGGCTACCCCGGCGCCGAAGAGCGGGTTTGAGAACCTCGAAGACGAGATGGCATCTCTGCTGGGCCGTCCGAAGAACCCTTCGTGAGGCCGGCGGCTCTTCCGCGTAGAGTTTTATTTTTTGCCACCCTGATAGCCGCCGGATCGCTGGCAGCTCCTGCCTTGGCGCAGGACATCAGCATCAATCTCGGCCAGGGCAACGGCGGCGTCACCGAGCGCGCGATCCAGCTAATCGCGCTATTGACGGTGCTGTCGGTCGCGCCGTCAATCCTGATCATGATGACCTCGTTCACCCGGATCGTGGTCGTGCTTTCGCTGCTGCGCACTGCGCTCGGCACCGCGACCGCGCCGCCGAACTCCGTCATCATTGCGCTGGCGATGTTCCTGACCGCGTTCGTGATGGGTCCGGTGCTGCAGAAATCCTACGACGACGGCATCAAGCCGCTGGTCGCCAACCAGCTCGGCGTCGAGGAAGCGTTGCAGCGCGCCTCGGTGCCATTGCGCAGCTTTATGCTGAAGAATGTGCGCGAAAAGGACGTCAAGCTGTTCATGGATATGTCGGGCGAGCCGCCGCCGGCAACGCCGGATGAGATGTCGCTGCGGATATTGGTGCCGGCCTTCATGATCTCGGAGCTGAAGCGCGCCTTCGAAATCGGCTTCCTTCTGTTCCTGCCGTTCTTGATCATCGACCTCGTGGTCGCCTCGGTGCTGATGTCGATGGGCATGATGATGTTGCCGCCGGTGGTGGTGTCGCTGCCGTTCAAGCTGATCTTCTTCGTGCTGGTCGACGGCTGGTCGCTGGTGGCCGGCAGCCTCGTGCAAAGCTATGGCGGCTAGCGGGTCGCGCGCCTTTTCTTCAACCGGGACGCGGCGTTAGCGGGCGTTTCGTACGATTTACTCAAAATGCCTTGAGCCCCGCATCCGGCCTATCGAGGACCGATAGTGGCAGAAGACCGAATGTTACCTCAGGAGCCGGAGTACGGTTTTCTTCGCCACGTTCCGCCGAACGCAATCCGGGAGCCTGGTTACACCTTCGTTCCGGGCAAAGGGATACTGGGCGCATCGTGCGATTTGCCGACAAGCGCGTGCTCCGACGAGTACCGCGACGTCCAGTAGGTCTGTAGAGGCATCAGAAACCCGATAACGCCTTAAGACCTAAGTCGGCGTCCGGGCGATCGATGCCGCGCTTGCAATTTCCGAGCTTCAAGTCAGGGATGATGTGAAAGCGACAACTGAGTGTGCCGCACAGGCTGCACACGCTCTTTTGTTTGGCCTTTGTTCGGCCGAGCGCGCTTCGTCACCTAGCTATGTTACCTGGCTTGGATGTCGCAAGGGGCGATTTTCGAGAAGACAGCAAAGGGAGGTCCCACATGCCATTCAACACCGCGCTTCGCCTCGGCGTCACCACCGCCGCACTTGCAATGTTCTTCGCTTCGCCGATGACCGCGGCCGCTACGAGTGACGGCTCCGCAAAGCGGCATCACTTTCATCATGCCCGTCACGCATTCTATCGAGAGCACGCGATCCATCGGGGGTCGATGGTTGCCGACCGCGAAGGAATACCTTATGCGCCGGAGTACGGCTTTCTTTCCCGCGTTCCACCGAACGCAATCAGGATGCCCGGCTATACGTTCGTTCCTGGTGCCGGAATATTGGGCGCATCTTGCGACTTGCCGACCAGCGCGTGCACTAACGAGTACCGCGATGTACGCTAGGTTTGCAGGCGACGTGAAAAACCCGATCACGCTTTTCACATAGTCGGCCGGAGACCTTGGTACTCGGCCTGAGACCTCGGCAATTGGTCGAGGATCGACACCGGTACGTTCGGAAAATCAATCGCGTGCGCGAGACGCATGCGATTGATTGCGGGGGCTTTTTCTCTTCACATCAGCAAAAATTGAACGCAATTGCGGGCTGTTGCGCGCATACCACAGCAGCCGCGTTTGTTCCATAGATCCCGATATGTACCTGTTAAATTCTTGATATGTATCCCCCTCTGTCACCTGACTGTTACACCCGGTCGATAGCTTTCCGCCCGTTTCATGGCCGCAGTTTGCCGCCAATTTTCTGAAATCAGGGGCGGGGTACCTCAAATGAAGACCAGTAAACCAGTAGGCGCATTGCTGTTTGGGGCATTGCTCGGAGCTTCTCAATTTGCACACGCGCCGGCATATGCCGACGAAGAACAAATGCAGCGTCAGATCGACGTGATGAAGCGGCAATTGGAAAAGATGCAAGCGGAGCTGGCGGCAGCGAAGAGGCAGCCGGTGCAGCCCCGAGGCGCCGCACCAGCGGCAGGGGTCGTCACGGCCCGCAATGGCAACGAGATCATCATTCCCGCACCGGCGGCACCGCCCCCGGCTGACGGGCAGACGATGTTCGCCAAGGCGCTTCCGTCCTGGGTCGACGGCATCCACTTCTCGATGGCCGGATCGTTCATCGCGATGGAAGGCGCGGTGCGCCAACATTCCGAAGTTTCGGACGGCGCGAGCAGTCCGGCCTTCGGAAGTCCGGGCATTCCGCTGCAGAATTCGGTTCTTAATAACGAGCGAGAGTTTCGGGCGAGCGCGCAACAGAGCCGCATTGCTATGAAGGCATGGGGCGACATCGACCAGAATCAGCACCTGAAAGCCTACTACGAAATGGACTTTCTTGGTGCCTCGACCGACGCGAACAACCGCGAGAGCAACAGCTTCACGCCGCGCATCCGCCAGGCATTCGCGGAATACGACAACGACCTCTGGCACTTCCACTTCGTTGGAGGTCAGGCCTGGAGCTTCCTGACGCAAAACCGCGTCGGCATGCTGCCACAGACCGAAAACGTGCCGCTCACCATTGACGCACAGTACGTCGTCGGCTTCGACTGGCTGCGCAACCCGCAGCTCCGGTTTGTCTACGACATCAACAAGATCGCCTGGTTCGGTGTCTCGATCGAGCAGCCGCAGGCGGTGTTCCCGGGTACGCCCAGCGCCGGAGCCGTTACGCCACCCGGGCTCGTCACGAGCATCAACAATACCTGCACCGGCGGGTCGCATCTCAATAACACGACCCAATGCTCGAATGACGTGGCTCCGGACGTGATCGAAAAATTCGCACTGGATCCGGGCTTCGGCCACTACGAAATCCTCGGAATCGAGCGCTGGTTCTCCGACAACGTCAACAACGGGACGGCAAACAGCTGGTCGCAAAAGGTGACCATGGGTTGGGGCGTGGGTGGCAACGTTTTGCTGCCGGCGATTCCAAAGGTCCTCGACCTGCAAGGCAGCGTTCTCTACGGCCAGGGCATTGGCCGGTACACCTCGAGCCAGCTGCCTGACGCCACCATCGGACCGGATGGTACGCTGAGCCCGCTCACGATGTTGTCGTTCATGGTCGGCGCTGTTGCCCATCCCTTCGACGGCACCGACATCTACACCTATTACGGCGAGGACAAGACCTACGCCAATGCGTGGACGGCGGGCGCAACGCAAGGCGGCTGGGGCAATCCGAACTTCGTCAACAACGGATGTCTCAATCAGAACCTGGCTGGCGGCACCCAGGGCGGCTTCAATACACCGATTGCGGGCACCACCTGTACCTTCGACGTTCAGAAGGCTCAGGAGTTCACCATCGGCTTCTGGCAGGACGCCTACAAGGGCAATCTGGGACGGGTCCGGTACGGCCTTCAGTATGAATATGTGAGGCTGACCGCCTTCCAGGGCCTTGCTGGTCCTGTTGCCGGAAACAGCACGCCGAACCTGGGGCTTACGCCCAACAACAATATCCTGATGTTCTCGTTCCGCTACTATCCGTTCAACTGATTCCCCTCAGTTGTCCGGAACGAAAGGCCAGCGCCGCCGACTTGATCGGCGGCGCTGCAACCGAAAAAAACTGTGCACCTCGCGAAGGGCTCTCGCTGAAGCTACCAATGCGCCCCGTCAGTCCAGCGTTCACTTCGCCATCGGAACGTGGTGTCCGTGATGTCGCTGAACCGTCGAAGCGAGTAGCTGCTTAAATAACATCATCAATGAGAAAGCATCATCATGTCTCGTATCCTAACCGCACTATTTGCCGGAATGGTCGCCATAGCAGTTGTCATCGTCGGGTTAACTTTGGTGACGGCGCCAGCCAATGCTGCGAAGTTGTCCAAGAAGGAGAAGGCTGTCGTGGCGCATGTGAAAGCTGAGTGTAAGGAGAAAGCCGCCAAGGAATCCAGGGGTTTGGGGTTTGTCGAAAGATGGAGATCTTACTCGGATTGTATCCACGAAGCGGCCAAGCAGAATAGCGGCATAGACTTCTCAGATATTGATTGAGCCGCCTATTCTGCTCGTGGTTTGTTACAGGCTCCGGCCACGGAACGGCTAACGGGTGCAGAAAGAGGACGGCTCTATGTAACCAAGCAGCTTGAGCGGGAAGTGGATGCCGATCGCTTGACCCCGGCTCGACCGCATGCTGATCGCTGAGCAGCAGGGAAAGAAGTTTTCCGACCTGCGCCCCGACCAGGACACCAAAGAGCGATACGGAGCCGCTATAGAATACTACCGAAGGTAGGGGTCAGCATGCGGCGACGGATTTTTCTCGGCGGCTTGGGTTTGGCGGCGGCGTCATGGCCGTTCGAAGCGCATGCGCAGCAGCCGGCGATGCCGGTCATTGGTTTTCTCAGCGGCGTTTCGCCCGGCGGCGCCTATAAAGGTGCAATTGCCGGTTTTCGGCAGGGCCTCGCCGATACCGGCTACGCCGACGGCATCAACGTCGCCATCGAGTTTCGCTGGGCGGAAGGTCACTATGACCGGTTGGCCGGCATGGCGGACGACCTGGTGCGCCGAAACGTTTCCGTGATTGTCGCAAGCGCCACCGGAGTACGGGCGGCCAAGGCGGCCACCACGACCATTCCGATCGTGTTCATGACCGCTACCGACCCGGTCGAGACTGGTCTCGTCAGCAGCCTCAATCGTCCGGGCGGAAATATGACGGGTCTGACTCTGTTGTACTATCGCGTGGAGGCGAAGCGATTGGAACTGTTTCACGAGCTCGTGCCGAAGGCCGCAACCATCCGGGTGATCTTGAACCGAAGCAATCCGCTTGCGGCAACCACCGAACGCAATTTGCGGGAAGCCGCCGATGCATTCGGCCTGCGGCTCGACTTCGTCGACGCCCGCAGCGACAAAGACATCGATGCGGCCTTCACGATGCTTACAGAAAGACAGATCGGCGGAATCTTCGTCATGAGCGATCCCTTTCTGGATAACCAAGGCGATCAGATGGCCACACTCGCCGCCCGCCATAACATGCCCACCAGCTCTGCCCAGCGCGAGTTTCCGGCCGCCGGTGGCCTGATGAGTTATGGAGCCGACCGCGCCGCAGTCTATCGTCAGGCCGGAATCTACGTCGGCAAGATTCTCAAGGGGGCCAAGCCCGGGGATTTGCCCGTGCTGCAGCCGACTAAGTTCGACTTCGCCATCAACCTCAAGGCAGCGAAGGCGCTCGGACTGACGGTGCCGCAAACCCTGCTCGTGGCAGCCGACGAAATCATCGAATAAGGATGCGAGCGCAACCGAGGCTTTTGCGAGGGGATGCGATGGATTGTTGCAGCCATGGCCACACGTTTACGCGCCGCCAATGGATGTGGCGCTCGGCGCTGACATCGCTCACGGCCGTGCTTGCCGGCGGCGTGGAACCGCGCGGTTCGACCGCAGCCGCGCAGACAGCCGAAACCGCCACCGTTGCGCTCGAGTTGCTGCGCAAGACGATCTCCGTCGACGTTCATACACATGGCGGCACGACCGGAATTACGTCGCGCGCTCCGCCCAGCGACGATCTCGCAAAGGGCATGCGGGCCGGATCGCTGGCGGTAGCCTGTCTCGCCGACGTGCCCGACGGCCCCGTTCTCGGCAGGAACCCAGCCGGAGTGTTGGCAGCGCTTCGAACGCCGGAGCCGAACCAACTCTACGAGTATCACCTGGACCGCCTCGCCTGGGTGGACGAGATGGTCGCCAAACACGGCCTGCGCCGCGCGCTTTCGGCAGCCGATCTCGAAGCGGCGCATGCGTTGGGACAGCCCTCGATCGTGGGCGACGTCGAAGGGCTGGATTTCCTGGAGGGAAAGCTCGAGCGGTTGGAACAGGCCCATCAGCGCGGCATCAGGCATGTTCAGCTTGTGCACTATACCCCCAACGACATCGGCGACTTCCAGACCGGCATCGTCACCCACAATGGCCTCACCTCCTACGGCGCCGAAGTCATTCGCGCCTGCCACCGTCTGGGATTTGTTTGTGACGTCGCACATGCGACCGAAGCGATGGTCAAGCAGGCGGTCAAGGTCGCGACCAAGCCCTTGCTGTTATCGCACACCGCGCTGTCAGGATCGCGCGCGATGGGCCCGACGCCGCTGACCGCCAGGCAGATCAGCCGCGACCACGCACGCGCGATTGCCGAATCCGGAGGCGCCATCGGAATTTGGCACTTCTTCGCGGGTCTTGAAAAATATGTCGACGGCCTCAAGGAAATGATCGACGTCGTCGGGATCGATCATGTTTGCATCGGCACCGATCAGCAGGTCAATCCCGGCGCGGTGCAGGATTATGCGCAATGGGTGCAGCTCGTCGCGGCGATGCTGCGGGGCGGTCTCACGCCAGAGGAGGCCGGCAAAGTTGCCGGTGGCAATTATATGCGCGTTTTCCGAGCCGCAGTTGGCTAAATTGAGAGGCCCCATTCAAGATTCGTAGTCCGAGAATAGAAGCGGCGCTCATCCCTTTACGTTGTATTGCTTGCCGAGGTGGTCGCCGATCTGAACGAGCATCGCGACGCATTCGGGGTAGCCGGGCTTTTCAATTGTCGCCTTGTCCGCCGTGGCGCGGAATTCCCAGCCGTCTTCGTTCCGGATCACCGAAATCGCGATTCCCTCCGGACAGTTGGCGTGAATTTTGAGTTCGGCCCTCGCCATCGAAACAAGTTCGGCTGCGGTCTTGGTGGGCTTGGTCATGGCGGCGGCTTCCTCTGCACGGTCTGCCGGCGCAAGTTGACGCTTCCGAGGTCATCTGTCGAGGGGCTGGCGCTGCAAACCTGCACCAGGCTATTTCGCGGCACCCGAGGGCCTCAGTCCGGCGATCGCCGGCAGCGATCCGGTCGGCACCGGATCCACCTTCGGCGTTCCCGGCATCATCGCGCGCGTGGTCGCGTCCGGGAAGCGCGTACGCATATCGCGCAGGAACCCGTCGAGCGTATCGACGCTCGCCGCCATCTTGGCGATCTGGGCGAAGTCGGCGCTTCTGGCGCCCACCGATTTGCTCGCAATGTCGAAGGCGGCCCGCTGAGCGTCGCCGCTCATCAGCGGCGTATATTTTTCGCGGAAGCGTGCCAGGCCGATGGCATCCTCGGCGAGCGCATATCCGACCACCGCGCGGATGATATCGCTCTTCTCAATCGAATTCAGCGGTTTGAAGTCGCGCCAGCGATCGGCGTAATACAATTCGATCTGTTCGGCCGACTCGCGCCACTGCCGCGCCGCCCAATAGATATCCGAGCGCAGCCGGATCGCCTCCCGGCCGCTAATGTTGGTGATAATGTCGAGCGCGAGATCATGACGACCGACGTCGCTCTGCGCGCGCGCCTCCAACAACAGCCGTTGCTGGCGCAGCTCGCCGGAGAGGTCGGCAATGCGGGTAGAGCGAAGGGCAGCGATTGCGCGCTCAGGCTTGTGATTGGTGAGGTAAACCATGGCCAGGCGCGCCGCCACCTGTGCGCGCGCCGCGCCTTCGAGCCGCTTGTCGACCTGATACTGAAGGAGTTCGGCGGCCTGATCGAGCAGATCGACCCCGACCAACCGGTCTGCAAGCCGGCGGATCATTTCGTCGCCGCGCCGCCCGATCGGCGTCAGATCGCGGTACTCGTAAAACATGCCGAGCGCGTCGATGGGCGGAAGCTCGTCGCCCTTCGGGCCGAGAAAGAGCTGCGCAAACAGCCCGGACGCGGCGTCCTGGCCCTGACGCGCGACTTCCAGATTTGGCGCAAGCAGGTTCGCGATCCGCACCGCTCCGAACGACTCGGCGTAGCGCCCGGTATCGGCATAGATCCGCGCCAGCATTTCCAGCGTCTGCACCTCGAGCGCGTCGCCGCGCCAGGTTACCGCCAGCGTCTCAAGCTCGCGCAACGCATCCGCCTGGCTGATTTCGTCGCGCTTCTGCTTCAGCGCGATTTCCAGGAGTTTTGCCTCGGTTGCCGCAGCGCGATCGGAAGACCGCACCGCCATCTTGTAGTCATCCAGCGCATCCCGGTCATAGCCGAGCCCCTCGGCGAGCCGGCCGCGCAATACCGCAATCGCGGGTTTCATCTCAGCGGAAACGCCGATAACTCCCAATTCGCTGGCGCGCTTTGCAGCGCCTGGATAGTCCCTCACCTCGAGCGAGGCACGCATCGCATCGGCGATCACGATGCGCTGCATCTCGATCGGCAATGAGGTGACCGAGAATTCGGCAGCCTTGAATTTTTCACGCGCGTCCGCCCATTTCCCCTGCCGAGCGCTGGCCATGGCCTTCCAAAGCTGGGAATCATAGTTGGTTCCGATGGCGGGATTGGCGAGGTCCTTCAGCCCGCGCTCGGTGCGTCCCACCAGAATGTTCGCGACCGAGTGCACGATCAGGGCAGCCGGGTCTTCCGAGCCCGCTTTGGCAGCGGAGAGCGCCAGATCGAGAACGCCGATTGCCTCCTGATACATTCCGTGCGCCATGTAGAAACGCGCCAGGTCGACGTGCGCCGACGCGCGTTGATCGGGCGGGACGGCACCCGCAGCCTCAATCAGCGCGTCCAGCCGCGCGGTGAAGCTCCCCTCCTGGTTCTTGCGCCACTCGCCGAGATCGAAGATGGGCCGCACCGCCGTCGGTGCGCGCTCGGCCCCGGTGCCGACTGGCGACAGGGTCAGCCCCCCGGGTTTGCCCAGAACGACCTTGTCGGAGGCAATTTCTGCCGTGACATCGTCGGAGTTCGGACGAATAGCCGCGCCGTGGATCGACTCCAGCAGCGACATCTCGACGAAATCCTGCCGCTTGATGAAACCGCGAGCCGGCGGCATCGCCGTGACCACGAACAGCGTGTCGCCGGCGTCGGGATCGACAAACCGGTGAAGGCGGCCCGCTTTAGGCAACGGCAGGGTGACATTGGCAAGCGTCGGTTCGGCGATGTTTCGGATGGCCACCAGCGGCAGCGACGGCGTTTGTACCGTATCGCCGAAGGTGACGGTCCAGCTTGTGCCGCTCGGCAGGTCCTCGCCCGTGAGCGAGGGCAATTGCGGCCGGTTGAGGCGGATGCGGACCGCCTGCCCCTTCTCCAGCGGAATAACGCTGACGTCGGCAACGGCGGCGCCGCCCTGGCCGCGAATGGGCTCGACATTGATCGGCTCTGTGGAATCGAACATCAGCCACAGCGTATCGGCGCGGCGGAACAACGCCGCGGGGGTGACGGCCTGAAATGAGAACATCAGATGCAGGCCATCACTGTCGCGGCTGACGCTGACGCTGGTCGGGTTTTCGTCCGGCTTGGCTTCGGACAGCGGCTTGGGCGCAGTCGGCGCAGCAGGCGCAGCCTGCGGCATTTTTGAAGACGTGTCGGCTACGGCAGGCGGCGACATTTTTGGTGCAGCCTCGGCCGCAGCGGCCGGCGGCTCCTTCGCAAGCGGCGCGGGCGCCGGCGCCTTTTCTTCCGAAGCCGCCGGCATCTTGGGCGCCGGCTCGGACTTGGTCTCGATATTCGCTTGCCGGGTGAGCGTCTCCGGTGTCGGCGGCGCTATCTCGGCGGCCTGCCGCGGCGCCGCCGGATCAGAGGTCTTTTCAGATTCTGCCGGCGCGGGGCCCTTTGGGGCCGGCATTGGGGCGGTTCGCGCCTCTGCGGCCCGCATCGGTGCATGTAGTGCATCGGATAGCGACGGCAACGCTTGAGGCTTGTCGGACTGCTGGAACGCGACATCGATGACGTAGTTCTTGTCCTCTCTGAAGGAGTGGACATCGACATCGCCAACCATGACGATCTCCACCACGGAAGATTCGCCTTCGACCTTCTGGGTGATGGATGCGATATTTGGCGGCGCCGCCACCATGGCGTCCGCCAGGTCGAACACCAAGGCCTTGCTGAACTGGAGCCGAAGCTTCTGTTCGTTGAGCACCGAAGAGATGCCGACGCCGTCGGGCATTTCGAAAACAAACCGCACGAAGGTCGGCTGCAGCGAAGCGCGGACCCGGACCGGGGAACGTTTCTTCGCTTCCGATAGCACCCGCTGCTGGCGGAGTTCGCGCTCGGCGATCCGCGCGCGCTCGGCCAGTTCGCGAACTACTTCCGAGGGAAGGTTCGGCGGCGGACCGGTCCACGAATCCGGCAAGAAATCCACGAACATCCGCTCGCCGGCGGTCATGGTGTTGACGGTCACCCTGCGCGTCAGTGACAGCCGGATCGCCGTGCCGTCCGGATCGCGCCGCGCCGATCCGACATAATCGGGCACTGCGTCGGCTACCTTGTCGACGGAGACGTCCACCGGACGCTCGAACCGGATCACGATGATCGAGCCGGCCGTCGTCACCTCTGCGCCGACATCCTCGGAGAATTTGAGAACCAACCGCGCAAAGCCACCGCCTGCCGAGAACGTGGCCTCGCCCTTGACGGGCTCCGCAAGAGCAACGCCAGGAGACATCAGCACGATCAGGGCGAAAACAGCGGCGCGCCATAGCGGTCCGGCCGCAAGCCCCGCACCCAGGCCATGGCGGAGCATCCGCGCACAAGCGCGCGCTCGCGACCAAGATCCGGTGGCAGTTCGCGCCATTCTAGCTAAGTCTTTCCAGTTCAACGATCCGATTGCCGACGGGACGCCACGCGCGCACCTTATCGTCCTCGAATCTAGAATTGGCGGTTTAAGGACCTGTTAAATATTCCCGCTAATTGGCCTTTTGCGGTTGCAGCACCCTGCCTTCGATCTTGGGGAGGTCGGCCGTGGACGCCGACTTGTCGTTCCCGGCGCGGCGTGCCATTTCGACGGTGAGCCGCTCGGCCGCCTCCGGCGACATCAGCCCCAGGATATCGGCCATCTTGCGTGGTGCGATCTGGGAAGCGATTTCGAACAGAACGGGCATTTCGAGCCGGTCGAACACCTTGGCGGCGTCTTTCGGTTTCATGCCCTCATACATCGTAATGATGCCCTTGAAGCGCGCCGCATCGGCTTCGTTCTTCTGCTGGGTCACCGTCGCGATCCGGGATTCGATCGCCTTCAATTCCTCGACGCGCGACTCCGCGCGCTTCTCGGCGGACTTCAACAGGCTTTCGCGAATCTCTATTTCGCGCGCCCGGGCGTCGAGCTCTTGTCGCCGCGACTGCAGCCGTTCGAGGATCGCGCGCTCCGAAGGCGACACGACAGCCTGCCCCTGCTCGGGACGCATGTCGGCCTTCCCGGCTTCCGGCGCTGCGGGTTTGGCCTCTTCCTCCTTGGGTTTCTCCTTGACCGAACCGGTAACGTCGGAATTGTCGGCAATGTTTCTGCCGGGGAAGTTGAAAGCCTCCTGCGCCCAGGACGGTTTGGTGGATTCCGGCCGGTAATCGAACACATAGCCGCCATCGATCACGAGGCCTGCGACCTTCAGCAGAACAAGACCGAAGATTGCAACCAGCACAACCGGAAGCACGCGAATGTTACGGTAGGATTTCATGCGGCGAGGCCACCAGACCTTCTGCGATCGGTAAATGCCTGAGCGGCGGCAGCGACAGCCTTGGCCGTCGATACGCTGGCGGGCGCGACATCAGGCTCCGGTGGCCGGGCCGCGCTCACGATCTTCGACAGCCGCCGGATCAAATGGTCGCCCTCGGCCAACTGCTTCTTCATCTGCTGGGACATCTGGGTTGCGGATGCAAGCTGATTGCCGAGATTCTCGTTGACGTCGCGCACGGCGTGCTTGAGGCCGCCGATGGCCCGCTCGGCGATTTCGGTCGCGGTGATCAGTTCGGCAATCGTTGCCTTGAGCGAATGTTCGTCGGCCCGCAGGCGCTTCAGCCGCTTGTTCAACAACATGCAGTAACCTATCGTGACCATGAGCAAAATCGCTACAAGACTCTCGATAGCTACTCCGAGTGAGTGACTCATGGGGCCTCCATCATCTTGGTTTGCTCGTCGGCCTTTTCGAACATCGCAAAAGTGGTGTTCGGTTTGTGCAACTGCTTGGTGACACGGATAGCGACGCGGTCGCCTACCCTGCCCATGCGTCCCTCCGTCAAGGTCACGTTGCCGCAACGCACCGCCACCACCGCGTCGGCCCGCATCTCCAGCGGCAGGGTGTCGCCGACCTTCAGCTTCATCAATTGCTTGAGCGGAATATCGGCCTCGTACAGCACGGCATCGACCGAAATCTGGGCTTGCGCGACTTCGGTTGCGAAATGACCTTCCCAGATCGGATCGCGGCCGAATTTCTCACCCATGAACATCTGCAACAGGACGTTGCGGATCGGTTCGATGGTCGCATAGGGCAGCAGCAATTCGATATTGCCGCCGCGATCCTCCATGTCGATGCGAAGCCGCACCAGGATCGCCGCATTGGCGGGCCGGCTGATGGCCGCAAAACGCGGATTGGTCTCCAGCCGGTCGATGGTGAAGGTCACCGGCGACAGCGGCCGGAAGGCCTGCTCGGCATCCGCCATCACCACTTCGACAAGCCGTTTCACGAGATTGGTTTCGATGGTCGTATAGGGACGGCCTTCGATGCGAAGCGAGGTTTGTCCGCGGCGGCCGCCGAGCAGAACGTCGATCATCGAATAGATCAGGCTTGAATCCACCGTCGCGAGACCGAAATTTTCCCACTCCTCGGCCTTGAAGACACAGAGCACCGCCGGCAGCGGAATCGAATTCATGTAATCGCCGAAGCGCACCGAGGTGATGCGATCGAGCGAGACTTCGACGTTGTCGGAAGTGAAGTTGCGCAAGGAGGTGGTCATTAGCCGCACCAGGCGGTCGAAGACGATTTCGAGCATCGGCAGACGCTCGTAGGAAACCATCGCCGAATCGATGATCGCGCGAATGCCGGAATTGTCATCGAGATTTACCTCGCCGACATTGAAGCCGAGCAGGTTGTCGATCTCCTCCTGCGACAGGACCCGCTCGCCGCTGTTCTTGCCGCCGCCCATATCGCGGCTGCCGTCCTCGACCATGGCGGCCCATTGCAGGGCCATCGTTTCGGAGAGTTCATTGGCGGCAGCCGCTTGCGCGGCTTCGGCCGGATCCTCGGAGTCAAGCGACGCTTCCCATTGCGCCGCAATTGCATCCTGGTCGACGACTGGGTCGTTGCCCGCCATGATCCTAGATCCGCCTCGTCACTGAACGACGACTTCCTTGAACAGCACCGCGGTGACCTGAACCGGCGCTACCGCCGCATTGACGCGCCGGGTCAGTTCCTCCTTCAGGCGAAACAAACCGGCCGAGCCGTTGATATCGCTTGGCCGCAGCTCGCGCAGATAGGTCTGAAAGATGTCGGTCACGCGCGGCAGCGTCGGCCTGATCGCCTCGCTTTGCTTTTCTTCCTTGACCTCGAGAACCAGCTTGACCTTGAGATACTGCACGCGCTCGCCGGGCAAGCCGACCAGATTGACGAGCATGTCCGGCACTTCGACATAGACCGGCGGCTTCAGCGGCGGCGCAACCTCGGCGTGCTGCTGCGGCTCTTCACCGTGATGTCGCAGAAAAATGAACCACGTCGAGGCCCCGCCGGCGATGGTAAGCACGGCGACGACGGCGATGATCAATTTGAGCTTGCCCTTGGGCTTGGCGGCTTGCGGAACTTCCGCAATGCCTTCAGCCTGATCGTTGTCTGCCATCGCCTGCCCGGTCCGATTTGGAAATGATGCCGGCAGACGGCCCCTTGACGCGAATACAAAGCCGCCCACTGCGCTTCTCGGCGAACGCTAAGGCGACAATGGTTAATGGAATCTTTCTTTTGCTCCTCAACTGGGAAAAAGTTGCCGGGCAAACATGGTCAACAAGACCTTATTGCCGCCCCCGCGGCGGGCTCTCAGATCATCCAAACCATTGAAAAACTTGTAATTCCACAACTGGCACGGCTTTCGCTCTGAGCATGGTGAACCGGGGGCTTGGGAGAGCTTTGCGGTTTGCACGATCCGCAACTCGAGCCTGGGAGGGCAACGCTTGCGGATCTCTCAAGGGGAGAACCGACGATGGAGAATGCGCTTCTCATCGGACTATCGCGACAAACGGCGCTGGAACGGCAACTGGACATCGTCGCCAACAACATCGCGAACGTCAACACGGCGGGCTACAAGGCCGACAGCACGCTGTTTGAGGAATTTCTGAATACGCCGGCGCACGAAGACAATTTCGTGGGCGCCGATCGCCGCGTCAGCTTCGTCCAGGACCGCGGCACTTTCCGCGATATGTCGCAAGGCTCCACCGAGCAGACCAAAAATCCGCTCGATGTGGCCATCGACGGCTCGGCTTTTCTGGCGGTGCAGACGCCGGCCGGCGAGCGCTACACCCGCGACGGCGGCCTGCATCTCAACAACCAGGGCCAGCTGGTGACAGCCGCAGGCAATCTGGTTCTCGGTACGGCAGGTCCCATCGTCTTTCAGCCGACCGATCACGACATCAACATCACGCCCGACGGCACCATCACCGTGGCCGAGGGCACCGGCAGGACCGATGCGGTCCGCGGCACACTTCGCCTGGTCAGCTTCGCCGACGCGCAGCAAATGCTGAAGGAGGGACTAAACCTCTACTCCGCCGGCGAAGGCGCGCCGCAGCCCGACACCAAGTCCGTGGTCCGCCAGGGATACATCGAGAAGTCCAACGTCAACGCGGTTTCCGAGATGAGCCGCATGATGGAGGTCTCGCGCGCCTACACGCAAATCTCGACGCTGCTGCAGCAGCAGAGCGACCTGCAAAAGAATGCAATTCAGCAACTCGCCGACGTTCCGGCTTAACGGCCATTTGGGAGACTATCCATGCAAGCTCTTCACACGGCTGCGACCGGAATGGCGGCCCAGGAACTTAACGTCCAGGTCATTTCCAACAACATCGCGAACCTGCGCACCACCGGCTACAAGAAGCAGACCGCCTCCTTCCAGGATCTGATCTACCAGCACGTCCGCCGCATCGGCGCGCAGTCTTCGCAGCAGGGCACCATCCTGCCGGTCGGCATCGATATCGGCGGCGGCGTCCAGACTGTCGGGACACCGCGGACGATGACGCAAGGGACGCTGTCGCAGACCGGCAACGATCTCGATCTCGCGATCACCGGTGAAGGTTTCTTCAAGATCCAGATGCCGGACGGCACTTTTCAGTACACCAGAGACGGAACGTTCCAGATGGACAACACCGGGCGCATCGTCAATGCCCAGGGAAATCCGGTGCAGCCGACGATCACGATACCGCAAAATGCGACGGGTCTGACGGTCAACGCCCAGGGCCAGGTCTCGGTGATCTTGCCGGGAGCGGCGACGACGACATCCTCGATCGTCGGCCAGATCGGGCTGACGCGTTTCATCAACAAGGCCGGCCTGCAGCCGGTTGGAAACAACCTCTCCATCGACACGCCCGCATCCGGGCCGCCGCAGGATGGTCTGGCCAACCTTGAAGGTTTCGGAAGCATCAACCAGGGCAGCCTCGAACAGGCGAATGTCGACGTCGTCTCCGAGATGTCCGACCTGATCGCCGCGCAGCGCGCTTACGAAATGAACGCGAAGGTGATCACGGCGGCCGATCAGATGCTGCAATCCACGACCGCGCTGTTCCGCTGAGGGAGCTGACGATGATCGCCCGTTCGCTGCTGATTGCCGCCGCACTGCTAGTCGCCTTTCCCGTGACGGCGTTGGCGCAAGCCCGCGAGGAGGCAATCGCAGCTCCGGTGCTTCGCGCCAACGTCGCCGTGGACAGCGAGGTCGTTCGGATCGGCGACGTCATCGACAACGCCGGCACCGCGGCGCAGATCGCGATCTATCGCTCTCCGGATCTTGGTACCACCGGCTCGCTTCCCGCCGCACAGCTTATCGCCGCGCTGCAGGCCCATCAGGTCATCGGCGTCGACACCAGGGACATCAAGACGGTCACTGTGACGCGGCTCGCCCGCACGCTTGAGCGCAAGGAGATCGAATCCCAGGTCGCCCATGCGCTCGAGCACCGCAGCGGTCTTGGCGATGCCGCCAACATCAGCCTGACCTTCGACCGCGACGTTCAGGACCTGAAGCTGGAGGCGTGGAACACCGGCGCCATGCAGCCGGTCTCGGTCAGGTACGAGCCGCGCAACGGCCGTTTCGATGTCAGCCTCGAGATCGCCAACGAGGTCAACAGCGCGAAGACCAGGCTGCGTTTCTCGGGCATTGCAATCGAAACCGTGGAAGCCGCCGTGCTGACGCGCGCCGTCGAGCGTGGCGAGGTGCTGAAATCCTCCGACGTGATCACCGAGCGGCGGGCGAAAGCCGAAGTCGGCGGCGAGGCCGCGACCCGCAACCAGGCCGTCGGCATGCAGATGCGAAACAGGCTTCGCGCCGGACAGCCGATCAAGGTCGCCGATCTCGGCAAGCCGGATCTGGTGCAGCGCGACGACAATGTCACGCTGATCTTTGAGACAGCCGGCCTCTATCTCACCATGCGCGGCAAGGCGCTCGAGAACGGCACCGACGGCGACACTGTCAGCGTTCTCAACATTCAGTCGAAGCGCACGGTGTCCGGCGTCGTGATCGGCCGCGGCCAGGTCGCGATCACGGTCGCGACCCCTCGGCTTCCCACCACCGCCGACGCAACTTCCTCGATCGAAACAACCGAAACGGCTGCGCCGGTTTCGGTCGCCGCCACCGGTAATGCGCAGACGTCTCCAAAAGCCGAGTAACCGTAGATGTCGATTTCTAGTTTCAATCGTGTCGCGCTCGCCAGCACGTTCCTGACGATCGTCAGCGTCGCCGGCGGCTGTTCGTCGATCGACCGGCTTAGCCAGATCGGCGAACAGCCGAAATTATCGTCGATCGAAAATCCCACGACGCAGCCCGGCTACAAGCCGGTGCAGATGCCGATGCCGAAACCGGAAGCGGTTTCCTACAACGCCAATTCGCTGTGGCGAAACGGCTCGCGTTCGTTCTTCAAGGACCAGCGGGCGCATCAGATCGGCGATTTGCTCACCGTCACGGTCAACATCACCGACCAAGCCAATTTTGCCAACGAAACCCAGCGCAGCCGTACCCAGACCGAAGATTCCGGCATCACCGCCTTCCTCGGCAGCAAGCTGTTGGGGACAAACGCCGCCCTTCCGGGCCGCCTTCTGACAGCGGATTCCAACACGTCGACCGACGGCAAGGGTTCGATCGTGCGGCAGGAAACCTTGCAGACCAACATCGCCGCCGTCGTCACGCAGCTATTGCCGAACGGCAATCTGGTGGTCGAAGGCAAGCAGGAGATCCGCGTCAATTTCGAAAAGCGCGAACTGATCGTCGCGGGCATCGTGCGGCCGGAGGACATCCAGAGTGACAACACCATCGATTCAAGCAAGATCGCACAGGCCCGCATCGCCTATGGCGGCCACGGCCAGATCTCCGACATTCAGGCGCCACGATACGGCACGCAGGTGATGGACGTACTGCTGCCGTTCTAGGCCGATACCGGACGCAGCCGATGGCTAGAGGCGTTTTCGAGCGAAGCATGCCCTCGGACTTGATCCGGGGGTGGATACCGGTTCGCGTGAAGAAAACGCGTCAAAACAAGAATTAGAGCTGCGGTTTTGATTCAATCAGAACCGAAGCTCTGGCGATCGAAACGAGCTCCCACATCGCATCGCGAACCTAGGCGCGGTGAGATGTTCAACGCGGCCTCCGCCAGCTCCCCTGGCGGGGGCCGCAACTTCTTCCTCCAACCGCAAATCCGGCAAACCTGATTTGCCCGCGCAAGACGGCAACCTCTGCTATAGCTTGCCGCCGTCGTGGCTGGATTAAGGACTGAAGTCCGTGTCGAAAGAGCAGCAAAACCGCAGTGAACCGCGATCGAAAGAACCACCGCACTACAGCGATCATCCGCATTTGCGGCCGGTCTCCGACCGCATGCTGGCGATTTTCCTTGGCGCGCTCGCTATCGCGCTGATGCTGGGCTATTTCTTGCTGAACAAGCTGGTCGACATATCGCGCCAGGAAGACTGCATGCTGTCGCACAGCAAAAGCTGCGCTGCCGTCGCACTGCCGGACCGTTAAGGCTTGGACGCCTGGCCTGATGACTCGCAGTCATTTCACCCGCCGCCCCGAAAATCGTCAGTTCTCGTCCGACTTCTTCGAACGAGCCCTCTCGCCGGGCGTGGCGAGACGGGCGAGAGTTGCGACTTCCCGCATCCACTGCTTGCTGGGCTTCGCCGGATAGCCGCCCCAGGTTTCACCCGGCGGAACGTCATGCATGATGCCCGAGCGCGCGGCCACGCGCGCTCCCCGGCGTATCGTCACATGCGGCGCCAGGCCAACCGAGCCGCCGAGCTGGGCGAAATCCTCGAGCGTCACGCTGCCGCTCAGGCCGGACTGCGCCACGACCACGCAATACCGGCCGATGACGACGTTGTGGCCGATCTGGCACAGATTGTCGATCTTGGAGGCCTCTCCGATCACGGTATCCCTGATGCCGCCGCGATCGATCGCCGTTCCGGCGCCGATCTCGACGTCGTTCTGGATGATGACGCGGCCGGTTTGCGGAATCTTCTGTTGTCCTGCGTCTGTGGTGTAACCGAAGCCGTCCTGCCCGATCCGACAGCCCGGATGGATGACGACCCGATTGCCGATCAGCGCATGCATGATCGAGCAACCTACGCCGATCATGCAATCGCGGCCGATCAGGACATCCGGACCGATCACTGCGGTCGCGGCGATGAGGCTGCCGGCGCCGATCCTCGCACGTGGGCCGATCACGGCTCCCGGATCGACCGTCACGTCGCTCTCGAGCCTGGCGGTGGGGTGAATGGTCGCGCCCTCGCAAACGCCGCTGGTCTCGAACGGCGAGGTCGGGCGCAGCGATTGCGGATAGAGCTTCCGGTGCACGGCCACGAAAGCGCGATACGGCTCTCTGGTTCGCAGAACCATGAGGCCCTCCGGCGCCTGACCCTCGAAGCTCTGGGGCATCAAGCAGGCGCCGGCATGGGTTGTCGCAAGCGCGCCGGCAAATTTCTTGCTTTCGATGAAGGTGAGATCGGCGGGCCCGGCAAGATCGGCCGGCGCGACGTCGGTGATCAGATGCGATAGCCGCACGGCGCCGCTGGGTTCAGCGCCCGTCAGCGAAATGATTTCGGCCACCGTCAAGCCCGGGGGGCGATCAAAGAAGTGGTGTTTCTCCATTTCCCGGTCCTTGGTTGAAAGCCATTCTTGATTGCAAAGTCTGGTGGGCGATGCAAGTCCATAAAGGTCCACAGACTCCTGCCGCAGCAGGTCTGTTGTCAAAGCAATAGCAGAGTCCTTGATCGAGACGTTCTTGTCCGCTAGTGACCCAACTGCGACATCCGCCTGACTTGTTATAGCGGACACGCCGATCATGGCGGCGAAAATAACGGACATCAGTGGACATGGCGGACCCGGAACGGACACCGCCTGCGCAGTAGATCAGCCAAAAACCTGTACCTGAGGTCATCTTCGGCCGCTTGCAATGTGCTAGTTTAAGCCAGCGATAGCTGGTCTCGAGGCTTAGGGACATGAAGCGACGCGAGTTCATTACGGTATTCGGCGGCACCGCGGTCGCATGGCCGCTTGCGGCGCGCGCGCAGCATGCCGAACGGATGAGGCGCATCGGTATGTTGATGGTGCATAGGGAAACCGATCCTGAATTTAAGAATTACCTGGACGCTTTCCGACAGGGACTTCAGAAGCTAGGATGGGTCGAAGGCGGCAACATCCGAATCGACACTCGCTGGGGCGCGCTCGATGACGCGGAGGTGAGAGAAAAATCTGCGAAGGAACTGCTCGCGCTGCAGCCTGACCTCATTCTTACACAAAACACGCCCCCCACTGCGTCGATGCTGCAACAAACGCATACAATCCCGATTGTTTTTGTGATCGTTGCCGATCCCGTCGGTAGCGGTTTCGTTGCGAGCCTGCCGCGGCCGGGCGGCAACGTGACCGGTTTCACCGTTATGGAGGCGACGACTGCCGGCAAGTGGCTAGAGCTACTCAAGGAGATTGAGCCACGCCTTAACCGGGCCGCCTTCTTGTTCAATCCGGCGACAGCGCCATTTGCAGAATATTACCTCAACCCATTCAAAACCGCCGCAGCATCACTCGGAATGGAGGCAATACCTGCGCCTGTTCACGACCGATCAGAGCTCGAATCCGTCATTGCCGCTCAGGTGCGTGGACCCAGCACCGGCCTGATAGTGATGCCGGATGGATTTCTGAACGACCATCGCGCCGACTTGGTCTTGCTGGCTGCTCGCTACCGCATACCGGCCATCTATCCATGGCGCTTCTTCCCTGAACTCGGTGGCCTGCTGTCCTACGGAAGTGAGCAGCGCGATCTGTTTCGGCTTGCCGCGATATATGTCGATCGCATCCTCAAGGGAGAGAAGCCGGCCGACCTGCCGGTGCAGGCACCGACCAAGTACGAATTGGTGATCAACCTGAAAACCGCCAAAGCGCTGGGTCTTACCGTTTCGCCGACGCTGCTCGCTCGGGCCGACGAGGTGATCGAATAGAACGTCCACCTTCGTTTCTGATGTCGCCTTTTGGCACTTAGGGACATGGACATCTCACCGATCAATGTCCGCTGTTAAGGGTTGAGCAGACACCCATTCCCATGGGGCCGTGGGTCAATCCTCAAAATCTCAGGGATATAACTAGCGGCGGAAGTCTAGGGGTGACTGTTGCGGTCATCGATATGCTCCGAAGACGTGCGCCGCTAGGTAGCGTTTCTCGCATTCACGCCTTGCGGGATTGCGAACCGATCGAATTCAAAAAGTATCGTCGCACCGCGGACGATCCTTGCGCAACGGCGGACCACGTTGACAGCCTTCCGCATTCGTCAGATGCTACCGACACCATAATAAAATGCCGTTTCATATGCTGAAAAAGTGCTGGAACGCCCAAGTTCCACGGCTAATGGGAGAGAATAGCATGATATTTCATCGCCGTTGGAGCGTCGGATTCTGCGCGCTCGCACTTTCTTCATTCGTAATTGCAAGCGGTGATCCGCTGTACGCGCAGCAGAAGGCCGCTCTCTCCGTTGGCCCCGACGCGATCGGCGGCCAGGTGACCGGCGCAAGTGGGCCGGAGGCCGGCGTCTGGGTGATCGCTGAAACCACCGATCTTCCGACCAAATTCGCCAAGATGGTCGTCACCAACGATGCCGGCCAGTTCGTCATTCCGCAGTTGCCCGCGGCAAAATACAAAATCTGGGTGCGCGGCTACGGACTCGTCGACTCCGACAGGCAGGACGTCGCTCCCGGCAAGACCATCGATCTGACGGCAAAGCCCGCGCCGAATGCGGCGGCGGCGGCGGAATATTATCCCGGGATGTACTGGTACTCGATGCTCAAGATTCCTGCCGAAAGCGAGTTTCCCGGCGCCGACAAGAGCCCGACCGGCATGCCGGCCGGCATGAAGACTCAGTCCGACTGGATCGACACCGTCAAGAATTCCTGCCAGTCATGCCACGCGCTCGGCAGCAAGAACGTTCGTTCGCCCCACGTCGCAGAGCTCGGCGAATTCAAGAATTCGGAAGACATGTGGGCCCGCCGCCTGCAATCCGGACAGGCCCTGACCGGAATGGCGCTCGGCATCACGCGCCTCGGGCCGGATCGCGGCTACAGGATGTTCGCCGACTGGACCGATCGCATCGCCAAGGGGGAGCTTCCGTTCGACAAGCCGCAACGTCCGCAGGGCATCGAGCGCAACGTCGTCGTCACCGCGTGGGACTGGGGCACGCCAAAACTCTATCTGCATGACGAGGTTTCGACCGATAAGCGAAACCCCACGGTCAACGCCAACGGTTTGATCTACGGTTCGCCGGAAGAGAGCTCGGATTTCGTTCCGGTGCTCGATCCCGTTCACAACACGACGAAGCTGATCAAGCATCCCTACCGCGATCCGCAGACGCCGAGTTCGAAAGATGACCCGATGGGGCCGTCGGTGTTCTGGGGCGACGAGCCGATCTGGGACGGCCACACCAGCATCCATAACCCGATGATGGACGAGAAAGGCCGCGTCTGGTTCACGGCCCGAATTCGCCGCGCGCCCAATCCGGCGAGCTGCAAGGCGGGCTCCGATCTCGCTTCCGCGCAGGTAGCGCCGTTGGCGGAATCGGGGAGGCAACTCTCGGTCTACGATCCGAAGACGGAGAAATGGACCTTGATCGATACGTGTTTCAACACGCATCATCTGGTCTTCGATCGCGATGCGAACAACACGCTTTGGCTAAGCCAGGGGCAACCCTATAGCGGCGTCGTCGGGTGGCTGAATACCAAGGAGTTCGATGCGACCGGGGATGAGATGAAATCGCAGGGCTGGACGCCGGTCGTGACCAATGTCAGCGGCACCGGCAAGCGCGAGGCCTTTGTTGCCCCCGACCAGCCGACCGATCCCGCCAAGGACAAATGGGTCAAGGCCGCCTTCTACGGCGTCATGCCGAGTCCGAAGGGCGACGTGATCTGGGGCCAGGCGATGGGCCCGGGTTTCTCGCGCATTGCGCAACCGAGCCTGCTCGTCCGTCTGATCCCGGGAAGCGATCCCGCCAGGACCGCGGTCTCGGAGATTTTCCAGGCGCCGGAAGGTGCGTTCGGCTCGCGCGGCGTGGACGTCGATTCCAAGGGCGTTGCCTGGACGGTGCTCTCAAGCGGACACCTTGCGAGCTTCGACCGAACCAAATGCAAGGCGCCGCTCTCGGGAGCGGGTGCGGCGACCGGCAAGCAATGCGCCGAAGGCTGGACGCTCTACCGGATGCCCGGGCCTCAATTCAAGGACGTCGATCCGAAGGGTAGCGCCAATCACGCCTATTATATCTGGGTCGACGTCTACAACACGTTTGGCCTCGGAAAGGACGTGCCGATTGCCTCCGCAAACGGCAGCGAGTCGCTGCTTGCGCTGGTCGACGGCAAGTTCGTCGACCTTCGAATCCCCTACCCGCTCGGCTTCTTCTCCAAGAACGTCGACGGCCGGATCGATGATCCGAACGCGGACTGGAAGGGCCGCGCGCTCTGGACCACGTCGGGCACGCGCGCCAACTTCCACAGCGAAGGCGGCAAAGGGGTTCTTCCCAAGGTCTTCAAGGTGCAGATGCGTCCCGATCCGTTGGCGAACTGAGATTTGAACGAAATCTGACGACACCTCGCGAGATCTTCTTCCCATCGCTGCATCGGCAAATGCAGCGATGCGAAGGGAAACAGCGAAGGCAACCAGAGTTGCCGTGATGCCGTATCGTCACACACAATCGGGAATCGTGATTCTGGTGGTTTGTCTGGCGATCGGCGCGCTCACTGCCGCAATCACCTGGCAAACCGGACTGATGCCGACGATCATCACGCTGATCATCCTCATCGCTGTCGCCATCATCTTCTATTCGCTCACGGTGGAGGTCGGCGATGGCGAGCTGCGCTGGTATTTCGGCCCGGGGTTATGGACCTATCGGATTGCGCTCGACGACATCCGCTCCGTCGGCATCGTGCGTAACCATTGGTGGAACGGATTTGGCATCAGGCAGGCGCCCGGCCGCAGCCTCTATAACGTGTCGGGCCTCGACGCCGTCGAGATTGTGCTGAAATCCGGCGATATCCGCCGCATCGGCACCGATGATCCGCAAGGGCTTACGGCCGCGCTCAAACAGGCGGGGCGCGGCGGCTGATGCGGCCCTTCGCCTCTATTCGTCGCGATAGACCTTCTCGCGCTTCTCGTGGCGCTCCTGCGCCTCCACCGACAGCGTCGCGATCGGGCGGGCCTCGAGCCGCTTCAGCGAGATCGGCTCGCCGGTCTCTTCGCAATAACCGTACGTGTTATCCTCGATGCGTTGCAGCGCCGCGTCGATCTTGGAGATCAGCTTGCGCTGCCGGTCGCGGGCGCGCAGCTCGATCGCGCGGTCGGTCTCCGATGAGGCGCGGTCGGCGAGATCGGGATGATTGACGCTCTCCTCCTGGAGCGTCTGCAACGTAATCCGCGACTCCCGCAAAATCTCATCCTTCCACGCCAGCAATTTGGCGCGAAAATATTCGCGCTGGCGATCGTTCATGAAAGGCTCTTTTTCGGAGGGTCGATAGTTCTTCAACTTTTCCAAGGCCAGCCCATCTGTAAGTTCGAGTGCCCGTTTTCCCAATCCCGTAATCCTTTGCGGCATCCCTTACACGAACTTCAGAGACAAAGGGGCACTAAGAAATCCAAGTTTCCAGCGCCTTTCCTTCATCCCGTCTTCCTGCAAGGTACGCGGCAACTCCCGCAGGAAGCTTGAATCGGCGACGCTAGACGGGCAAAAAGGGGCCGCCCGCGCGCGCCTTATATAGTGGCATGTTGTGACAGACAATATCGCCCGGAGGGTCTGAAACGGCGTGGACTCTCCGATCGGAACCGGAAAAGCTGTGACTTTAGACCTGACCTGCCTTGGCCAGCTCCACTTCCACCCTCAGCTCGATCTCCGAGAGGACCGAATCCAGACCGGGATCGCCCGAGGAGGATTTGAGATTGGCGGCGGCATCGCGTAACCGGCTCACCGTCGAAGCATCGAAATTGCCTGATAACAGGCCAATCTTGAGGTCGTCGAGCACATCGAGCGCGCGTTTGCCGCGCTGCACTGAACGCTTGCGCCGCTCGACCGGATCGTCCTCGATCCCCTGCAGGGCCAATAGCGCGTCGATCCCCGCGGCCGCCTTGGGAGCCACCGCGGCGCGCGTCTCCGGGGCCGCTGCCACATCATCTGGCAGCGCAAAATTTCCCGCTGAGGTTCGCCGGACATTGCCCGTCTGAGACCCGAGAGTGGTGCCGTTCGGTCCGTAGATGCGCATCGCTGGTTTCCCGAAACTGTGGGACGCAGCATCACTCCCGATGGTTAACGCGACGTAAATAGCCCGGCAAAAACTGCCGCCGGGAGGCAGTTTCGCCGCCCCGCCGGCTTGTAACCACGCACAGGTAATTTCCTTTATCTAATAATATCAATATCTTAAATCGAATGACGGGCGTGGCACGACCCTCGCATAGTTAATGGCGGATCGCCGTCATGGGAGTGATGGGCGCCTCCGATCGATACCCTCAGCGGGGAGCAGAGGATGCCAGGCGTTTATTGGGGAAGAGTGTTTCGGCTGGCCTGTGCGGCGCTGGTGCCGCTGGCGCTGTCGACGTTTCCCGCCGGCGCGACGTCCAGGATCAAGGATCTCGCCAATATCGAGGGTGTACGGCAGAACCAGCTAGTCGGCTATGGCCTCGTGGTCGGCCTCAACGGCACCGGCGATACCCTCAACAACATTCCCTTCACCAAGCAGTCGCTGCAAGCGATGCTCGAGCGCATGGGCGTCAACATCCGCGGCGCCACCATCCGCACCGGCAACGTCGCTGCCGTGATGGTGACCGGCAACCTGCCGCCGTTCGGTACCCAGGGCACCCGCATGGATGTCACGGTTTCCGCGCTCGGCGACGCCAAGAACCTGCAAGGCGGCACCCTGCTCGTCACCCCGCTGCTCGGCGCCGACGGCAACGTCTACGCGGTGGCGCAGGGTTCGCTTGCCATCGGCGGCTTCCAGGCTGAAGGAGCGGCCGCCAGCATCACCCGCGGCGTACCGACGGTTGGCCGGATCGCCAACGGCGCCATCATCGAACGCGAGATCGAGTTCGCGCTCAATCGCCTGCCCAATGTGCGGCTTGCCTTGCGCAATGCCGACTTCACCACGGCCAAGCGGATTGCGGCCGCCGTCAACGATTATCTCGGCGCCAAGACCGCCGAGCCGATCGATCCCTCGACCGTCCAGCTCTCCATTCCCGCGGAATTCAAGGGCAACGTGGTTGCCTTCCTGACCGAGATCGAGCAGTTGCAGGTCGAGCCGGATCTCGCCGCCAAGATCATCATCGACGAGCGTTCCGGCATCATCGTGATGGGCCGCGACGTCCGCGTCGCCACCGTCGCCGTGGCGCAAGGCAACCTCACCGTCTCGATTTCCGAAAGCCCGCAGGTAAGCCAGCCCAACCCGCTGGCTCGCGGACGAACGGTGGTGACGCCGCGCAGCAACGTGCGCGTCTCCGAGGACGGCAAGAAACTTGCGCTGGTGAAAGACGGCGTATCGCTGCAACAGTTGGTCGATGGCCTTAACGGGCTCGGCATCGGCCCGCGCGACTTGATCGGCATTCTGCAGGCGATCAAGGCAGCCGGCGCGATCCAGGCCGATATTGAGGTGATGTGATGCAGACGACCCCGATCGGCAGCAGCCCAAACGCCGCCCTCGCCAAGGCGCAGATCCCCTACATCAATGGCCGCCCCGACTATGACTTCGCCGCGGCGCTGACGAAAGTCTCGCCAAAGGTGCAGGCCAAGGCCAAGGCGACGGCCCAGGATTTCGAAGCGGTGTTTCTCAATTCGATGTTTGCGCAGATGACCAGCGGCCTCAAGGGCGAAGGCCCGTTCGGCAGCACCACGGGCACAGGCGTTTGGCGTTCCATGCTCACCGAACAATATTCGAAATCCTTCGCGCAGGCCGGCGGCGTCGGAATTGCCAAGGACGTGTACCGCACCTTGATCATGCAACAGGCCAGCCGCGCCGGCCAGACCCAGGAAAAACAGGCATGAATCAGCATCAACGCCAGGTGGCGCCGATACCCGTCATGATGGCGTCAGCGCCGGCAGAAGCGCGCAAGCTTGCCGAGGATCTGATGGATGTGATGAGCGCGCTACTCGGCATCATCGAGCGGGAAACCGAACTGGTTCGCGCCGGCAAGATTCGCGAGGCGATGGCGTCGGAAGGAAAGAAATCGGAATTGTCGCGCCGCTATGTCAATGCGGTCACCCATCTGAAAGCCAGCCACAAATATCTGGCCAAGACTTCGCCGGAGCTGCTGACGACCCTGCAACGGCACCACGACGTGTTTCGCGCGATGTTGCAGATCAACCTCACCGTGCTCGCCACCGCGCATGCGGTATCCGAAAGCATCGTGCGCGGTGTCAATACCGAGGTTCAGCGCCGCAACATTCCAAACACCTACACATCGGCCGGGCGTCGCACGACGCCAGGACCGCGCCATATCACGCCGCTGGCGGTCAGCCGCTCGCTCTGACAATGCGCGTGAACTCATAAGTCCGTGACGCGGCCGGACGTCCGGCCGTGATTCTGGAGCAGGCACATCGCGATGAATCGTCACCAGCGCCGCGCTATCCCAAAGGCCGTCAAGTCACCGAACCCGTCGCCGGCGACCCTCGTCGAATCCGGACTGCGTCTCCTTCACTCGGGGCAGTTTGCCCAAGCCGAAAAATGCTGCCGCGAAATTTTGGCCGACGATCCCGAACACGCGGACTCGTTTCATTTGCTCGGCCTGATCTCTGCCCGGACAAATAAATATGATCAAGCGATCGAGTTCTTCGCACAGGCAATCAGGAAAAATCCGAATAACGCGGATTATTTTTCAAATCTTGGAACGATGCTGCAGCATCAAGACAGATTCGAAGAGGCGCTTAAGAGTTTCGATCTGGCGCTGTCGCTAAAACCAGACTCCGCCGATATATGGCTCAAAATCGGCGCTGTTTTGCTGAGGCAGGAGCGATTCGAGGAAGCGCTTCTTGTCCATGATCACGTGTTGAAAATCGCTCCTCCTCACGCCGGGGCCGAAAAAAATCCAAGGCAGGCAGAAGTATTTAACAAAAGAGGCGTCTGTCTCCAACACCTCATGAGACTCGAAGAGGCCTGTATTAGCTACGGTGAGGCGCTAAGGATCTACCCCGATCACCTCGATGCTTTGAGAAATCGGGGCCTATTGCTGGTTGATTTATGGCGGGGCGACGAGGCCTTGACGGATTTCCGCAAGGCACTCGAGCTCGAACCCAACTCTGGCGACACGCTCAACAACTGCTGCATTGCCCTCATTTTCCTGAGGCGATATGAAGAGGCGCTGGCGATCCTTGATCGCGCGCTTTCAATTTCCCCCGAATTGGCGGAGCTATCCAACAACAAGGGCACCGCATTGAGGAGTCTTGGGCGCTTCGATGAAGCACTCGCGAGCTATGGCCGTGCGATTGCGCTCAAGCCTGATTATGCCAAAGCCCACTGCAATCGCGGGATTTGCCTGGATGATATGGGCCGATATGACGAAGCATTGTCAGGTTACAAGGACGCCCTGGCGTTGCAGCCCCACTATGCAGACGCACACTGGGGCACTGCCCTTAATCGTCTTCGCGCCGGCGACCTAAAGACCGGCTGGGTCGAATACGAGTGGAGATGGAAGCTTAGATTTCTTCAGATCAAACAGCGGCATTTTGACCAACCGTTATGGATTGGTGCTGAACCAATCGAAGGTAAGACTCTGCTGTTGCACAATGAGCAAGGCCTCGGCGATGCCCTTCAGTTTTGCCGATACATTCCGCACCTGGCAGCGCGCGGCGCCCGCGTCGTTTTGGAAATCGACAGGCCGTTGAAAGAACTTCTTTCCGGACTAACCGGCCTCTCGCACTGTATCTCCACGGGAGAGACGCCGCCTGACTTCGACTTCCATTGCCCCTTGACCAGTCTGCCGCTCGCCTTTGACACGACGCTCGACACGATTCCGTCGGCAGTACCTTATCTTTCAGTCGGCACACATGCCACCGACTGGGGAGCGCGGCTTCATTCGCACAGTCGGCCGCGGATCGGGCTCGTTTGGTCGGGAAATCCGGACCACCATAACGATCGCAACCGGTCTATACCGCTAAGAACCCTGTTACCGCTCCTTGACGTTGAAGCACAGTTCGTCAGTCTTCAGAAGGATGTTCGCTCCAGCGATGCAGTCGTTCTTCGGGAAAGAGGCGATATTCTCCATCTCGGATCCGAACTTCAAAGCTTTGTTGACACCGCCGCGCTGATCGAACATCTCGACCTTGTGATCTCGGTCGACACCAGCGTCGCCCACCTCGCCGGGGCCCTTGCTCGTCCCGTCTGGATTTTGCTGCCATACGTTGCAGATTGGCGCTGGCTACTCGATCGTGAAGACTCGCCTTGGTATCCGACGGCCCGCCTTTTCAGACAGAGCCAGAGCCGCGAATGGGATTCCGTCGTTGACGAAATGGGCCGGGCGCTGACGGAATTTATGACGGAAGTGCAATCTCGGCGGTGCTAGGTCGTGATCCGATTGGGTTGAATCGGATCATCATCTGATCTCTTTGCTTGAGCATGATCTCGTACAAACGCTGCACGTTTGTCGCGAGACAAACCCGATACCCACATTTCCGACCGGGTTCCACGAGCTTCCGCGGCGTTTGCTGCGATATGAACAATTTTAATAAAATCTTCGCGCGAATACCAACGCCTCGTTGAGCGCGTTCTCTAACAAAGCGTTGAGGCGTACAGATCATAATTGCCGATTGAGAGGGGTTGGGATTTTACTCGAGGAGAGCCAGGAGGGCTGCCATGAGTACAGATTTCAGCATCAGGCCGGTGGGGGCGCCGGTCGCAACGCCTATTGTACCGGCCGCGGGCGATGCAGCCCGCGGCGCCGTCGCTACACAATTGCCGCCGAACCAAACTGTCACGGCCCCCGACGCCAGCGCCAGCACGCGCAACGATTTGCAGGATTCAACCGAATTCGTTTCGCACCAAGCATTTTTCGACCGCGCTGCGGGATCGTTCGTATTTCAGATCGTCGATAGCAGAACCGATCAGGTGGTAACGCAGTTTCCGGATGAAGCCGTGCTGCGTCGGCGCGCTTATTACCACACGCTGGACCTGAACAAGGAAACGTCTGCGCGGCCGTTAGCTACCGATCTCAAGGCCTGAGTCGCTTCAGATTCAAAGTGCTTTCAGAGGGACGACACTTTGACTTTGAAACGCGCCGTCGCTTTGATGCCCGACGGACGAAGTGACCATCGCGATACGCTTATCGGCGCTTGAGCAGCAGCTCTCGGTAAATTCACCGCCTCAGCAACTCTTCTTCCCGCGGGAAAAGCTTCCGTATTTCCTTTAGTGAGTTGTAAAGGGAGCCGGCCAATATCAATTTGCTTGCGCTTTCGATCGACGGCCTGAAGCTCGGCACGGCCTCCAGCAGATCCTTGACGAAGCCCAAGTAAAGATCCTGGTATTTCGGTATATCGTTTTCCAGGTACATCAGTTGGACGCAAAGATACATGCGTTTCACTGGCGTGTTCGCTGTCTCCGCGGTCAGGATATCTTTCTCACGCAGGATAGGCGCCTGGCCGTCGATCAGAAACGTTGCACGCGTCTCCGAATTGGTGAGGAGACTCTGCCCGATGATGATCCGTTCGCCCGGCTTTAATACAACCCTCAGCGCCATCGCCGCCCCCTTGCGCTCTCCCACCCTGAGGAGCGACTGAAAATCCCGTGCCCCCGGATACCGCCGATCGAAGCAAGAAATTACACACAAATTGACATTCGCTGCAACACGTTCAACGCATCTGGCGACGATCCAAACGTGTGCATAAGTCCAAAATTCACCTCAACTGCTCGACGGCCCGCCTTTCGCGCTGCGCGGGACAAGGCCGGCGCGTGTTCGCCGCAATTCGAGGGGATTATTCACGTCGGCGGCGGCGACAGGCCGTCGTCTCCGCGCGAGCGCCGCACCCCGAATTCGAGCACCGCACCTACAAGTGCATCAACATCGCTGAAGTCGGTGCGGTGATTGACGATAGCCGCGCGTATCGCGAGCCGGCCATCCAGCGTCGTGGTCGACGGCGCGGAGATTCCGGATTCCTGGATATCGATGACAATCTCGCCGTTCACCTTGTCGGCATCGGCAGCGCGATAGCGAAAGCAGACGATGTTGAGCTGCGCGGGCGACAAAAGCTCCAGTCGTGGTTCCGCCGAAACCCGCGCTTCGAGATGCCGGGCAACTGCGCAGGTACGCTCGATCATCGCTCCGAGCTTTTCGGTGCCAAATGTTTTCAACGTGAACCAGGTCTTGAGCGCCCTGAAACCTCGCGACAGGTCGGGCCCCAGATCGCACGGCCAGGGCGAACCGGCCGCGAGGCCTCGGGTTTCACGCCGTAAATATGCGGCGGGCGCGGCAAAGGCCTCGCGGTGCCGCTCGCCATCGCGAACGATCAGGAAGCCCGCATCATAAGGCACTTGTCCCCATTTGTGAAAATCAAGCGCGATCGAATCGGCGTCCCTGAGTCCGCTGAGCCGCGGCGTCAGTGCCGGCGAAAGGACGCCAAGCGCGCCATAAGCGCCATCGACGTGAAACCAGAGATTTTCCTCGCGGCACAGTTTGCTCAGCGCCTCAAGATCGTCGATCGCACCGATATCCACGGTGCCGGCCGAACCGACAACAAGAAAGGGCTTTAAGCCGATCTCGCGATCCCTCGCGATCTGGGCGCGCATTGCGGCCACATCAACGCGGTGCAAGGAATCGACTTGCATGCTTCGCAGCGCGTCGCTGCCGAGACCGGCGAGGTCCATTGCCTTTTTAACGCAACCGTGCGCAGCCGTCGAAGTATAGGCCGTGAGCAGCGCTCCTTCTCCGCCGACGCCTTGCTCCCTGACAGCTCGCCCAAGCACCGCCGTTCGCGCCACCAATACCGCCATCAGGTTAGCCATCGACGTACCCGTGACGAGGATTCCGCTTGCTTCATGCGGAAAGTCGAACATCGCACGCGTCCATTCGACGATCTGACGTTCAACCTCGATCGGAATGTGGTCGCGGCCGCCAAGATTGGCGTTGAGCCCGGCGGCCAGCATCTCTGCCAGCATGCCGACGGCGGTGCCGCCGCCGTGCACCCATCCCATGAACCCGGGATGGAGGTTGCCTGTCGCGTAAGGCGCGATGAAATTGACAAACTCCTGATAGACCTCACCGAGATCGGAAGGCTGGCGCGGAAGCTCGGCGCGGAACCGCGCGCGAACCGCGTCCGGTATCGGACGCCACACCGGACGCTCGCGTATATTGGCGATGGAGTCGATCATGTCATCGAGCATGCGATGACCCAGCGCGCGAATCTCGTCCCAGTTTTGCGGATCGAGCGTCTCGCTCGTTCCAGCTTGGAACGGAGATTCGTGCAACTTGTTGGTCACGCCAGGCGCTCCCGTCGCTGCCGGGCGATGCAGCGCGCCCATTGCGGCCCCTTATGTTTCAAAAACGGTAGGTCGGTTTGGTTAACGACATCTTAACTGCCGGGCACGCGACAGAGGGCAACGAGGGCGTGATGCTGCAGCGATGCCGTCAGTCGAATAAGTCCCCTTCCAGTTGCCGGTATAGAGGCTTGGGATCGACAGGGACCTAAGGCCCTTTCGTCAGTACCGCCGGCCCCGCCGCGTAGCTACTGGCGAGAATGCAAAAAATGTCTGCCATGGGACGATATCAGGTCCAATTCGCGAGGCTGTTCAGGCACGCCCGCCCAAACCGGCCGCGATATTGCGGTTAATCTCGATCAGCGGTTTGAAATGCTGGCGCTGCCGGCTGATCTGCAATGCCGCGGTATGGGACAGCACGAAGACGCCGATATTGGCGATGTTTTGCCGGACCTCCAATGGCTGGGGATTTCCGTCACGATGAGCTTCACTGAGAAAGATCGTCCAGAGTTTACGGTTGAACATCAGCGCTTCGGACATCTGTTCGAACGTCGCGTCGGCGTTGGTCATGACCGCCTGCAATTTCTTTGCCGCCATCAACAGGGCCTTGGCTTCGATTTCACGGGGGGATGCGGTGGTTTCCGCAACGCGGGCATAGGCTTGGGCGGCAGCACTAGACATTCAACACCTCGGCAACGCCTGTTTACTTCGGACAGGCTTGCAGCTTTCCTTCATAGAACTGTAAAGGCAGGCACTTAAAATTAACTTACTAACGTACCGATTTGGTTGCGGAATCTAAAGCACCGCATTCGCAAAACGCGTCCTGGTTGCGCGGGATCTCCTGCTGGAGTCGCCTCCGCTCCGTCCGGCCAGGCAAATCCGGCACCGCGCCAGGAATTCATCCTTTCTCATAGCTTTGCACCCATCCCGATCAAAAATGCCCGTGCCTGCTTCCATGAAAACAGGCTCGCGATCGGTCGGCTCCCGATCGCCTTAAGGTTTCGTTAACCGTGTTTGCTAAGAAGCTGTTAACCACATTTTAAAAGCTTTTGTTCACACTTTCCGTTGGTCGAAAAACAGATGGCGCTTTGGCCCGTCGGGCCGCCTGCGATGCAGACTTAAGGAAGGCAACAAAATGACCGAGAATATCGTCCTTACCGCGGCCGTCCGCCAGAATCTGCTCTCCTTGCAGGATACCGCTGCCCTGCTGTCTCAGACACAGGAACGCCTCGCCACCGGCAAGAAAGTCAACAGCGCGCTCGACAATCCGACCAACTTCTTCACCGCCGCCGGTCTCGACGCCCGCGCCAGCGATATCTCTAACTTGCTCGACAGCATCGGCAACGGCGTACAGGTTCTTCAGGCGGCCGATACTGGCATCACCTCGCTCTCGCAACTGGTCGATACCGCCAAGTCGATTGCCAACCAGGCATTGCAGCAGCCGTCGGGCTACAGCACGAAAGCCAACGTCCAGTACACCGGCACGGGCACTTCCTCCGTAGTCGGTGTCGACGGGGCAACTTCCGCCGACCTCACGACCAGCAAGCTCAATGGCGGGGTTTTCACGTTTACAAATGCCGCCGGCACCGCGGCCACGATCACGATCGCTCCTCCGCCTTCTTCGGCTTTCAACCCTTCGAGCAAGACCGCAACGGTCCAGTCGTTGGACCAGCTCAACCAGGCGCTGGCGGATGCGGGGGTGAACCTCTCAGCCGTAATCACCGGCCCCGACAGCATTACCTTCACCTCGACCAACGACGGCGCGGGCCAGACGATCACCGCGACCGCCGGGGGCGCTCCGGCCGCGCCCGCTACGCTCGACGCGATCAATATCAACGCCACCGGCACAACTGTCGGTGCGGTCGTTGCGGCGGTGCCCGACCCGGTGTCGCAAAACGCCCGCGCGACCCTCGTCGCGCAGTACAACCAGATCCTCACCCAGATCGCCACCACGGCGCAGGATGCGTCCTTCAACGGCATCAACCTCTTGGACGGCAACTCGCTAAAATTGATCTTCGACGAAACCGGCAAATCGACCCTGACGATCGCCGGCGTGACCTTCGATCCGGCCGGTCTCGGCCTCGGTGCCCTCACCGCCGGTAAGGACTTCACGGACAACGTCCTGACCGGCACCGTTTTGTCGGCGCTCAACACCGCCAGCGTCCAACTGCGGTCGCAGGCCTCGGCCTTCGGCGCCAACCTGTCGATCGTGGAAATCCGCCAGGATTTCTCGAAGAACCTGATCAACGTGTTGCAGACCGGGTCGTCCAATCTGACGCTCGCCGACCCCAACGAGGAAGCGGCCAACAGCCAGGCGCTGTCGACCCGCCAGTCGATCGCGGTATCCGCGCTGGCACTCGCCAACCAGTCGCAGCAGAGCGTTCTCCAGCTCCTGCGCTGATTTCGATTTAAGCCAGAACCTTCACAGCGGCGGGGCTTGCCTCGCCGTTTTTGATATCCCTCAAAAACCTCCCATCAAAGCAGCAACCGCCGCAGGACCATATCCGCATGGGAAGCCATGCCGGACTGACACGGCCGACACAAAAAAAGCGGGGCCGAAGCCCCGCCGTTCTTCTTTGTCGAAGGTGTCGCCGAAATTAGCGCAGGAGCCGCAGAACGTTCTGCTGCGACTGGTTGGCAAGCGCCAGCGCGGAGGTCGCAATCGACTGGCGGGTCGACAGCGCCTGGCTGTTGGCCGCTTCCTCGTTGGGGTCGGCGAGCGTCAGATTGGCCGAACCAGTCTGCAACACGTTGATGATGTTCTTGTTGAAGTCCTGGCGGATCTGCACGATCGACAGGTTGGCGCCGAAGGCCGAAGCCTGCGACCGCAGCGTGACGCTGGCGGTGTTGAGCGCCGACAGAACGTTGTTGGTGGTGTTGTTGTCGATGAAGTCAGTGCCCGCGACAAGCGTGGACAGACCAAGACCGCCCTGATTGAAAGTCACGCCCGTGATCGTC
>DATGGY010000254.1:0-14858 GCA_035308285.1 Bradyrhizobium sp.
CAAATCCATATCGGGGAGCTCGGAGGAGGACAGGCCACGCGAGGCACCTCATTCGAAGCGACCTAGGCCAAAGCCATCAAACGTCCGCGGGTCATCTTCGCAAAGTGATCGGACTAAGGCAGGCCAGAAGACAATTAACGAACTTCCGCTCTCATGCAATAAAATGAGTTACGGTGTCTGTTACTAATAACAATAACAATAACAATAACAATAACAATATGTCATCTTTAGACGCCTCCTTCGTCTACCTGATAGCCGGGCCGTGCGGGGGAGGTGATTGCAACGACTTCTTTTGTTGGTCTACTCTACCCGGAAATCGAGCGAGACGGCGACTTCCGAGTCAGGCACATCGCGTCGTTTTCGGCGCGATGTTGAATTTGGTCGCTATCGGGGCGAAGCGGTAGAGTAAGGCCACATCAATCAATCTCGATTTATGAGGACGCGCCCGCATGTTGCAATCCTTCGAGGCTCGCTTCGCTCGCACCTCCCGGGTGAGCGCAATTGCGCTCATCCGGGGATGACGGTCATTATCTGGTGCTGGAGCGCGATGCCGATTCGACGAAAAGCCATCCCGCGCTTGCGCGCAGGATATTCGGATTGAAGCAAGGTGGCCGGCCGTGGAGCTAATGCTCTGAATTTACTTCTGCTTTCGGCGGCATCGCGGACGTGGCCGACTTGTTTGTTGGTTCGACCAGGTCGCGAATAACCAACTGCGACATTGACGCGCATATCCGGTCGGAAATGTCTCGCAAGCCGACAATCTTTTCCGGTGTCCCGTGGATTTAACTCGCACGGCGGTCTAGAATAGGCGCGGATATGCTTTTTCGCGTCTGATCTGAGGGGCACGAAATGGATCGGCGAGCATTCCTGAAGTCTTTCGCCGGCGCGGGTACCATGGCCGCGGCAGGTGGACTAGCCGCCCCGGCAATATCGCAACGCGCCGCGGCGCGGACGGTGCGTTTCGTGCCGCACGCGGACCTCGCCAACTTCGATCCGATCTGGACCCCGGCCTATATTGCCCGCAACGCAGGCATGCTGGTGTGGGACACGCTCTACGGCATGGACGCCAAACTTGAGGTCCAGCGCCAGATGGTCGAGGCCGAGGAAGTCTCGAGCGACGGCCTCACCTGGACGTTCCGCCTGCGGCCTGGTCTCAAATTCCACGACGGCGAGCTAGTGCTGGCCAGGGACGCGGTCGCGAGCATTAATCGCTGGGCCGCGCGCGATACGCTCGGACAGATGATCAAGGCGATCGAGCAAAAGCTTGTCGCTATTGACGATCGCACGTTCCGCTGGGTGCTCAAGAAGCCCTATCCGAAGATGCTCCTCGCTCTCGGCAAGATCGCGACGCCGTGCTGCTTCGTCATGCCGGCTCGGATCGCCGCGACCGATCCATTCAAGCAGATCAGCGAATACATCGGTAGTGGTCCTATGCGCTTCGTGCGCAGCGACTGGGTTCCGGGAGGGCGGTCGGCGTTCGAAAGGTTTGCCGATTATGTGCCACGCCCGGAAGAAGCGTCTTGGATGGCCGGCGGAAAGCGCATCATCGCGGACCGCATCGAGTGGATCACCATGCCCGATCCGGCGATCGTTGCCTCCGCCCTGCAGACCCGCGAAATTGACTGGTGGGAGAATCCGGTCCCCGATCTGGTGCCGATGCTGCGCAAGAATCGCAATGTCGTGGTCGATATCCAGGATCGGTTCGGGAACATCGGCATTCTGGCGATCAACCATCTCTTTCCACCTTTCAATGATCCGCAGGCACGGCGGGCGATCCTCGCCGCCTTGAGCCAAGACGAATACATGCACGCCTTCGTCGGCGACGATACAAAGATGTGGAAACCACAGCTTGGATATTTCACGCCCGGTTCCCCGTTCCATACCGAGCAAGGTGGCGAAATGCTCAAGGGACCGCGCAAGCTGGACGCCGCCAAGCGGCTGCTCAGCGAAAGCGGCTATGCCGGCGAGCCAATCGTTTGCATGGCAGCGCAGGACCTCCCGAACCACAAGGCGTGGGGTGACGTGACCGCAGATCTGTTAAAGCGGCTCGACGTGAACGTCGATTTTGCTGCTGTCGATTGGGGCACCGTGGTGGCGCGCCGCGCCCAGAAGAACCCGCCCGCCAAGGGCGGCTGGCACATGTATCACACCAACGTATACGGCGTTGATTGGGTCTTTCCGACCAGTCCGTTTATCCAGGCGAATGGCACCGTAGTGGTCAATGGCTGGGCAAAGAGTTCCGCGGTTGAAGCGGAGATTGCTGCCTGGTTCGATGCAAACACGCTTGAGGACGAAAGGTCGGCCGCTCGGCGGCTGAACGAGGTGGCTCTAAACGAGGTGGTGTGCGCTCCACTCGGCTGGTACCTTCGCCACTTTGCCTGGACCAAGGACCTCACCGGCGTGACCCAGGGCCCGTTGCCCTTCTTCTGGGGGGTCAGCAAGACAGTTTGAGCCCTGCTGCGGCGCAGGAGCCTGCTTTGCCAGCGTGGAACGGCGAAAGTCCGTTCGTGGCACGAAGGTGCCGAACCGTGACGTCCGCTATCCGGTCGCTACCCGGGGGCCGCGCCCCCTTGTCGACTCTGCCTTACCTTGCTCTACCGGTCTAAACCCGCGTCATTCTTGTGGACACCGCTTCCGCCAGAGGTTCAAATTTTTCGCCGCCTTGTAGGCTGGGTTCAAAGGCGAAGGGAATCTGACATGAGGATCAAGCTGCCGATCGCAGTGCTGTCGTTGGTGGCCGCCTTTGCCGTCGTGGCTTTGGTCCCGGCGGCTTTGGCCCAAACGCCGCCGCCGGCAGCAGCGGAAAAGCCGGCCGCGCCAAAGAAGCCGAGAGCCGCGCCAGACGAGGAGGCGGCGTCGAAAGGCGTCTCGATCGCCGAAAAGGCCCAGAAATGTCTCAAGATCCCGGATGATCCCCAAGCCAGGCTGGATTGCTACGACGCTGCCGTCAGGCCGGAACCCAACCGGAATCCGCCGCCCGTCAAGGGCATCCGGGATTGCCGCCACCTCGTCGACATCAACGACCGACTGGGGTGCTTCGACGGCTTCGCCGCCCAAATTCCAAAGTTCACGCATTAGGGCGCACGGATGTCGCTTCCGGCAAGCTCTTGCTCATAATAAATCCTCGGCACGTAACGCCAGTTCTCGCGACGCAGCGCCATGCCGAGCATGCGCCAGATGGGGGCTTAGGGAAGCGTTGGAAAGGACCACCGTCTCCACCCTTGCACGTCGCGCGAGCGGTTTAGTCCAATGACCTCAGCGGACATTCCCCCGATCATCTGGCTCCATTTATCGTTCGCCGCCCGAACGCAAAGTGGTAAGTTGGGTCACTCTACGATCTTGCTATTCGAGGGGGCACATGCAACGCCGCGAATTCATCACACTGGTTAGCACTGCGGCGGCTGCATGGCCCCTCGGCGCGCGTGCGCAACAACGAGCGATGCCCGTGATCGGGTTTCTCAACGCTGCTTCGCCTGACGGCTACGCGCGCATGGTGGCCGCGTTCCGCCAGGGTTTGAAAGAAGCCGGCTACGTTGAAGGCCAAAACGTAGCAATAGAATTTCGCTGGGCTGAGGGACACTCTGAACGGCTTCCGGATATGGCCGCCGATCTCGTTCGCCGTCAGGTCTCTGTGATTGCCGCGACCACTGTTCCGGCGGCGCTTGTGGCGAAGGCGGCGACCGCGACCATTCCGATCGTCTTCGAAATGGGTGGCGACCCGGTCCGGCTTGGCCTCGTTTCGAGTCTTAACCGTCCAGGCGGCAACGTCACGGGGATCACCCAAAGAAATGTGGAGGTAGCGCAGAAGCGGCTGGAATTGCTGCATGAGCTGGTCCCCACGGCTGGTGTCATGGCGCTGCTGGTCGATCCGGCCGATCCCACTCTCACGGAGTCCGTCACGAGGGAGCTGCAAACAGCGGCTCACTCGCTTGGACTGGATCTTCAGGCTCTCGATGTCAGCACCGAACGTGACCTCGATGTAGCCTTCGCAAAGCTGATCCAGTTGCGGGCGGGCGGACTCGTGATCACCGGCGGTGCATTCTTCCTTAGCCGGATCGAACAGTTCGCTGCATGGACGCTCCAACATTCAGTGCCCGCGATCGGCAACTGGCGCGAGTTCGCCGTAGCCGGAGGTCTGCTGAGCTACGGAGCGGACGTTACAGACGCATACAGACTAGCCGGCGGCTACACCGGCCGGGTTCTGCATGGCGACAAGCCCGCCGATCTGCCGGTTCAGCAGATAAGCAAAGTCGAGCTGATCATCAACCTCAAGACTGCAAAAGCGCTTGGCATCAGCGTGCCGCTTGCACTGAGCGGCCGTGCCGACCAGTTGATCGAATAGACATACTCTTTGCTGCGGCATGAGTCCGGTCACATCGCGTCGCTTCGGAGCGCGATGCGGAATTTGGTCGCTATCGGGGCGAAGCGGACGGAGTAAGGCCACGTCAATCAATCTTGATTTATGAGTACGCGCCCGCACCTAGCAACGATTATTCCGCAGCCTTTCCACCACTGCCCGTCAAAGCCCGCCGTTGTAACAGCGCCATCAAGTGATTTGCCGAGTTGGCGCAAATCAGTTGGATTTTGACCACGGCGTGCTCGCGGAGGTGCAAAAATCTCGCAAAGTCGCGTGCGCCAAAAACGCGATTTCACGAAGTATTTCAACGTGATTTGGGCTGTCCAGTCCCTGGCGTATCAGCGCCGCGGGAATGCGGACTCGCATCCTACTCTGTCATGCCCCGCTTCAAGCGGGGCATCCAGTATTCCAGAGGCGTCTCGGATGAACTCGGGCGTCTCTGGAATACTGGGTCGCCCGGTCAGGCCGGGCGATGACTACGGAAGACTTGGCTGTTTGAAAAGTTAAACTATGCACGTCGCCACATTCACTCGGCGGCTTTAGCGGTCTTGCCAAACATCCGCGTCGGCGCTGCAAAACCGCAAGGTGTGCCGTCGGTGATCTTGACCTGGTCCTCCCACGGAAGGCGGAATGTGCCGGCGACCATGTCCTGCATGAAGGTGTAGGGGCAATCCATCGCGCCGCCCTTCACCGCGACGTAACCGCGGTGCCAGAGCTGATAGATGTTGTTCTCGACGCCCCAGTGAATGCGCGCCTCGCGCACCAGATCGGGACGCACCTCCGCGGTGATGATCTCGTCAGCCCGTCCCGTTGTGCCGTGGGCGATGATGCTGCCGTCGAAATTCACGATCATGCCTTCGCCCATCGAATCGAACGAACCATCGGAGCCGCACATGCAGACGTTCGCCGTCACCATCAGGTTCTGGAATGCATTGGCCTGGTTGGTGAAGCGCCAGCTTTCGCGGATCGGCGCGGTGTAGCCGGCGGTGCGGATCATGATTTCCGCGCCCTTATACGCGCACTCCCGCGCCATCTCGGGGAACATGCCGTCATGGCAGATGATCAGCGCGATCTTGGCGCCCTTGGGGCCTTCGATCACGGGAATGCCGATGTCGCCGGGCTCCCACGGCTCGACCGGAATCCACGGATGGAATTTCCGATAGTAGAGCTTGATCTCGCCGTGATCGTCGATGATCAGTCCCGAATTAAAGGGATTGCCGTCGGGGTTGAATTCCATGATCGAAAAGCAGCCCCAGATCTTGTTGTCGATGCAGGCCTTCTTGAAGGCGGCGACTTCCGGACCGTCGAGCCGGCACATGATCGCGGGATTGGTGTCCATCGACAGGCCGTGGAGCGAGTATTCCGGGAAGACAACGAGATCCATGGTGCCGAGATTGCGGCGCGCCTTGCCGACCATGGTGACGATGCGGTCGGTCTGGCGCGCGAGGTCGGCCTTGGTTGCGACCACGGGCAATTGTAGCTGTACGAGCCCGATCACGACGCCTTCGGGCGATTTGTTGAGTCCGCCAAGTCCGTTCATGTGCTTCTCCTTGCAGGGAACCCTTGCCGTTGCTCGAAACTCCGGGTGGAAGCAAACCCGATTTTTGCCGCGATCAAAAGTCCATATTTCAGGCGCTCGCCGGTCACAATCGGGGCGGGGAGCGTTCCGGGCGAGGGGGCTTTCGCCGAATGCCGAGGCCGTTATGATGACACCCGGGTCATTGCAAAAATGAGAAGCCGGCGAATGGCAAATTTGACAAGAAACTCGGGAGCCACGCTTCGGGTAGCTATAGCGGGGTTGGGGCCGATCGGAAAGAAGGCCGCCGAGGCGCTCGATGCCGGGATAGACGGGCTCGTTCTTGCCGCGGTGTCGGCGCAGAACCCAGCGAAGCATCACAACTGGCTCGGCAATCTGAAGACCAAGCCCGCCCTCCTGCCGATCGAAGGGCTCTGCGAAGTCGCCGATATCGTGATCGAGTGCGCGCCGGCAAAGCTCGTGAGGTCGATCGTCGCGCCCTTCGTGTCCACAGGGAAAACCGCGATCGTGCTCAGCGCCGGCGCCCTTCTCGAAAACGAGGACCTGATCGAGCTTGCAAAACAGCATGGCGGGCAAATCATCGTGCCGACCGGCGCGTTGATCGGTCTTGACGCGGTGACCGCGGCGGCGGTTGGGGAAATTCGTTCGGTGCGGATGGTGACCCGCAAGCCCGTTCAGGGTCTTGCGGGTGCGCCCTATCTTGTCGAGAATAACATCGATATCGAAAAAATCACCGAACCCTTGAAAATCTTCGACGGCACGGCGCGGGAGGCGGCCAAGGGCTTCCCCGCCAATCTGAATGTGGCGGTGGCGCTGTCGCTTGCCGGAATTGGTCCAGACCGGACGAGGTTGGAAATCTGGGCCGATCCTTCGCTGACGCGCAATGTGCACCGCGTGGAAGTGGAATCCGATTCCGCCCGGTTTTCGATGTCGATCGAAAATATTCCGTCGGAGAATCCGAAGACCGGGCGCATCACCGCGCTGTCCGTCGTGGCCTTGCTCAGGAAACAGTTCGCACCGCTGCGCGTCGGCACCTGAGGAATGTCGGTTTACTTCGTGCCGTAGGCGCGGTCGCCGGCGTCGCCTAGCCCCGGCAGAATAAAGCCGTGCTCGTCCAATCCGTCGTCGACCGCGGCGAGCCAGATCGGTACATCCGGGTGAATGCCGCGCATCCGCTCGATACCTTCCGGCGCGCCGATCAGGCATACCAGCCGGATGTCGGTGGCGCCGCGTTCCTTCAGCCGGTCCACGGCTGCGACCGCAGTGTTTGCGGTAGCCAGCACCGGCGAGATGACGATGACCCGCCGCTCGTGCAGATCGCTCGGCGCCTTGAAGAAATATTCCACGGCCACGAAGGTTTCCGGTTCGCGGTAAAGCCCGATATGGGCGACGCGCGCGTTCGGCACCAGATCAAGCATGCCTTCGGCAAAGGTGACCCCGGCGCGCAAGACCGGCGCGAGCACCAGTTTCTTGCCTGAGATCTGCGGCGATTTCATGTGCGCCAGCGGCGTTTCGATATCGACGTCGGCGAGCGGCAGATCGCGGGTGATCTCGTAACACAAGAGCATCCCGATCTCCTTGAGGAGCTCGCGAAACGATTTGGTCGAAACGTCTTTCTTCCGCAGCAGCGTCAACTTGTGCTGCACCAGCGGGTGGCTAACGATCGTGACCCCATCCATTTTGCTATCCCATGACCTCAAAAAACCGTTCCGTCGCTGATGACCTTCACGGGAGGCGAAGCATCCGCGCGGCGTTCGCGCGCCAGCCGCCGGCCCGCGGCCCAGGTTCCCCCCTGAAGGACTTTCGCCAGCGGCAGCGATGTGGCGTCAAGGCCAAGCCGCTGCCGCATGCCATCGGCGATGCGGTCAAGCAGCGCCACCGTCAGCGCGCGCCACTCGACGACCAGGGGCGACGCCACCTCATGCTCGCGGTCAGCATCCTCCTCGTTGCGGAACGTGAGCACGCCGGAATCGACAAACAGCCCTCCATTGCGGTATTCCGCAAGGCCGGTAAGTCCGTCGATATCGTTGACGCGGATGCCTGCGGTTTGCAACGGCTCGATCAGGGAGTAGGCGAGCCATTGCGACAGCTTGTGCAGCGGCATCAATCCGCTGGTCGCATCGTTGGTCGCAAGCGCGGGATGCCTCCAGCAATCGCCCAGCGCAATACCGCCGAGGGTGAGGCGCGATGGCCAGATTGGCCCGAGCTGTTGCAGCAGCTCGGAGAGAATTGTTGGGGCAGGTAGCTGCGTGCTGTTTGCGAGCATCGCCAGTCGATCGAACAATCCGCCGGGGCGTGACTTGTCATGACGGCCGAATACGTCCGCCTTGCTTGCCACCAGCGTCCCGAGGCGCCGCAACAGATCGACGCGGCCTTCAAGGCCGATCAGGGGATTGTCGGCCGAGACCTGCAGGCCGCGCTCCAGATCGGCGACGGAAAGATTTGTCAGCGCATCGGCATCGGCGCGCAAGGGCTCGCGCGGTTCGGCCGAGAAAGTGCCGCCCTCGAACATCGCAAGGCTCGCCAATCCCAACCCCTCCGAACGACCGATCGCCGTGCCCGACTTGGGGTCATGGTATCGCCATGCCGGACCGGCGCCCGCGTCGAGGAAGACGCTGACGATGGCGAGGTCGAATTCCGCCCGCGCCCTGACCGCGCGATCGGGCCATTTGGTTGCAGCGGCGATATCGGCCCAGCGATCGTCATGGTTGTGAACGAAATGCCGCCAGCGCGAATGGAATGGTACTTCGAAAGTGGGATAGGCTTTGCGCGTCGTTTCCAGCACCAGGTCGAGCACCCCGTCCATCTTGTCGAGTTGCACGCGGAAGTTTGGCAGCCTGTCGTCAAGGCCGATTGCCAGGATGCGATGCGCGCGTTCGCGCACCGCCTTGGCATTCAGTAATGACAATGCAGCGGATGTCTCGGGGGTTGCCAGCGACACAGCCGCGCTCGCTTCAATATTTTTCAAGCGGGCGGCCGACCGAATTGGTCAAATCCTGCGGCTGCGGCGGTTCGGGGCTATAATAGCCGGCGGCCTTCTTCGCGGCGATCTCCACATGCGCGTCGGTGGGAACGAGGTCGTCGGGGATCGGTATCCGCTCGACGATCTCGATGCCTTGGCTGGTCAGCGCGTCGTGCTTCATGTCGCTCATCGAGACGAAGCGGTCGATGCGTTTGAGGCCGAGCCAGTGGATCACGTCCGGCATCAATTGCTGGAATCGGGCATCCTGCACGCCGGCCACACATTCGGTGCGCTCGAAATATTGGGCCGCGGCATCGCCGCCCTCCTGCCGCTTGCGCGCGTTGTAGACCAGGAATTTCGTGACCTCGCCGAGCGCGCGGCCCTCCTTGCGATTGTAGATGATGATGCCGAGACCGCCGGTCTGCCCGGCGCGCGCGCATTCCTCGATCCCGTGTAGCAAATAGGGGCGGCAGGTGCAGATGTCCGAGCCGAATACGTCCGAGCCGTTGCATTCGTCATGCACGCGGCAGGTGATGCTGGTGCGGTGGTCCGGCAGCTTGGTGACGTCGCCAAACAGATAGGCGGTGGTGCCCCCGATCGGCGGCAGGAAGACCTGAAGGTCGGGCCGCGTCACCAGTTCGGGGAACATGCCGGCGGTCTGTTCGAACAATTGCCGGCGCAGATTGTTTTCCGTGGTCGCGAAGCGTTGCGCGAGGCCGGGCAGATACCATACCGGGTCGATCGCGATCTTGACCACCGAGACGCTACCGCTCTTGTGGACGACCTCGCCATCGTGCTTGAGCCGCCCGGCTTCGATCGCGGCCTTCAACTCGGGCAAATCGAGGCGGGCGCGGGTAATCGCGATGCTCGGGCGAATATCGAAGCCTTCGGCGATCTCGGCTGCGAAATTTTCGGCGGCGAGATGTCCCCATGGATCGAGCGAAACGATCCGTTGCGGATCGGTCCATTGCGGAAACGGCCCGATCGTTTCGGCGGGGTGGGTGTTGGTGAGATCGGGACGCCGGATCGGATCGAGTGCGCCGGAGGATACCGCGAGCGCGCGGTACACCGAATAGGAACCGCCATGGGTGCCGATGACGTTGCGATCCTGTGGCCGCGATACCGTGCCGATGATCGGTCCGCGCTCACGCGCGCTCGCAGCACCCCAATGGATCGGGAAGTTGAGCTTGCCGCCGGGCGCCGGATGCGAGGTGATCCGGATATGGTCAACCCGGTTTGAACGAGTCATCGCCTGTATCCCAAAACCATAGAGTAAGTCATGGATCCCTAAACGGCGACGGCCCGCCTGAGCAGACGGGCCTCGTCACCACCAATGCAATTAACTAAGCGGCCGCAGCCGAATTATGAAGTATAGCGATATCGCGACCGAATACAACGACGAATAAGGCCATGTTTTCCTTGGGAAATCGCAGCCTAATTCGCCGACCGCGGCTGTGTGGCTCCATCCTGCGGTTGCAGCGAGGACAGCTCCCCGGTCGGGGTCCATCCGCCGCCGAGCGCCTGGAACAGGCTGCTTGCCGCCAACAGCTTGGTCAGACGTGCGAGCGCCAGATTGTTTTCGTTGGTGAGCAGCGTTTGCTGGGTCTGCAGGACGGTGATGAGGTTGACCGTGCCGGCGCGCAACTGGGTTTCGGATACCTCGAAAGCCTTGCGGGCGCTGGCGACGGCCTCCACCTGCAGGCGCTCCTGCAAGGTCGCTTGCGAGAGCGCGACGAGAGCCTTTTCGACGTCGGAGAAGGCCGACAGCACCGCCTTGCGATAGGCCTGCAAGTTTTGGAGCTGCACGCCCTTTGCCTGCTTCAATTGGCTCTCCAGCAGGAAGCCGTCGAAGATCGGCTGCGTCAGCCCCGCGGACAAGGTGTAGAACCAGGCCCCCGGTCCGAACAACGAGGCAAGCGCCGCGCTTTGCACGCCCGTTTGAGCGGTCAACTGGATCTGCGGGAAGAACGCGGCCCGCGCCGACTCGACGCTGAAATTGGAAGCGGCAAGCTGCGCTTCGGCCTGACGGATATCCGGCCTCTGGTTGAGCAGTTCCGAGGGCATGCCCGGCGTCACGCGCGGGATAGCGATTTGCGTCATCGATCCGCCCCTCACCGTGAAATTCGCCGGCGCTCGCCCGACCAGCACCGCAAGCGCGGCCATACTCTGTCTCAACGTGACTTCAAGCGGAGGAATTGCGGCGCGCTCGGTTGCGACTTGCGTCTCCTGCTGCGACACATCGAGCTGCGATGCGGTGCCGCCGGCAAATTGTTGCTTGATCAGCACCAAAATGCGCTCGGCCGCCGCGAGATTCCGGCGTGCGACGCGCAACTCATCCTGAGCGGCAAGGATCTGGAAATAGGTGTTGGCAACGGTCACGATCGCGGAGAGCGTCACGACCTCGCGATTGTAGCGGGAAGCGGTCGCGTTTTCCTCGGCCGCATACAGCGTCGCGCGGTTCTTGCCCCAGAAATCGAGCATGTAGCTCGCGCTAAGGCCGAGACTGTACTGCGGGGACCTCCGCGAAAAGACGGTGCCTCCGCTGACGGCCGTGCCGGCGGCGGATTGTATTTGTTCGGCCGTTGCGGTCCCCGTCGCCGACGGTAACAGGGGGGCGCCCGCCACCCCCACCTGGGCATCAGCCTGCACGATCTGGGCAATGGCTACCGCGATGTCGAGGTTGTAGATCTGCGCCGCGTCCATCAGCGTGGTCAATTCGCCGGATCGGAAGCCGCGCCACCAATCGAGGGCGGGCAGGTGGGCGTCGGGCGCCCGGCGGCCGCCTTCGCGATACGTCGCCGGCACATCAAGGTTGAGATCGGGCCGTTCGGTTCCAATGATGCAGCCGGACAGCGCCGGTCCGAGCAACAGAGCCGAGAGCGCCCCGCGCGCCGTCCCGGCTTGCAGGAAGGACAGCACCTTGAATCCGAAGCTGCGCAGCATCCCTTGGGAAACTTTACCGGTCATCGGGGTACCAACATCTACTCGCCCGGCTGCAGCGTAGGATCAGACGCCAGCGGAGTCGTACCGCCGCCCCTGAGGCGTTGGCTCCAGAGCCGGAACCGGTCCATATAAAGGTAGATCACCGGCGTTGAATAGAGTGTCAGCACCTGACTCAGGATCAGTCCCCCGACAATTGCGATGCCAATCGGCTTGCGAAGTTCGCCGCCATCGCCAATACCGATGGCAAGGGGCAGGGCGCCGAGCATAGCCGCCATGGTCGTCATCATGATCGGCCTGAAGCGGAGCATGCAAGCCTCGTGGATAGCGTCAAGCGAACTGAGCTCCCGCTTGCGTTCCGCATCGAGCGCAAAATCGATCATCATGATCGCGTTCTTCTTCACAATGCCGATCAGCAGAATGACGCCAATGAGGGCCATGATGCTGAACTCGGTCCTGAACGCCATCAGTGCGAGTAGTGCGCCGACGCCTGCGGACGGCAAAGTAGACAAGATCGTCAGCGGATGGACATAACTTTCGTAAAGCACGCCGAGCACGATGTAGATCGTGACCAAAGCAGCGAGAATGAGGTAGGGCTGGTTGGCGAGCGAATCCAGAAAGATCTTTGCTGTCCCCTGGAATGAGCCACGAATAGTGGCGGGCACGCCGATCCGGTTCATCGCGGCCTCGATCGAGGCGGTTGCCGCGCCGAGCGAGCCGTTCGGCGGCAGGTTGAAGGAAATAGTGTTGGCGACGAGCAAGCCCTGATGGTTGACCGCAAGCGGTGTTGCGCCTTGGACGAACCGCGCCACCGTCGACAGGGGAATCATGGTCTCCTGTTTTGTGCTGACGGCCGAGCCGGTAGAGGATACGGCCTTGCCGGTGGCGCCGATCGAGTTGGTCGCAAGATTTCGGGCCGCCTGGGTGTTGGCGGAATCGGCCTGAGCTTTTCCGACAGCGGTGGTACCCGCTACCGCATTCGTCGCCTGCGATCCGCCGACCGCTGCTCCTGATGTACTGACCCAAACATCCTTTAGCGTTTCCGGGTTCTGCCAGTATTTCGGCGCGACCTCCATGATCACATGATATTGGTTGCGGGCAACATAGATGGTCGATACCTGGCGCTGGCCGAAGGCGTCGTAAAGCGTATTGTCGATCTGGCTGACGGTGATCCCCAACTGGGCCGCCGCATCGCGGTCGATGACAAGATCGGATTCCAGCCCCTTGTTCTGCTGGTCGCTGTTGACGTCCGTGAGGTTCGGGTCGTTTTGCAAGGCTGCGGCGATCTTCGGTGTCCATTCGTTGAGTTCCTCGAAGGTGGGGCCCTGCAACGTAAATTGATATTGGGCGGCGCTCGAGCGGCCGCCGGCGCGAATATCCTGCACAGGTACCAGATACAAGGTTGCGCCCGGAACGACGGCCATCTCGCGGCGCAGTCGCCCAATCACGTTGTCCGCAGTAATGTTGCGTTCGCCGAGCGGCTTCAGCGACATGAATATGAACCCGGAGTTGGTCTGGCCGCCTCCCGTGAACCCGACGGCGGTGTCCACCGCGGGATCGCTCTTGATGATGGTGATGAATTGCGTCAGCTTTTGCTGCATCAGCTGAAACGAAATGCTCTGATCTGCCTGGATCGAGCCAACGATGCGCCCGGTGTCCTGCTGCGGGAAGAAGCCTTTCGGGATGATAATGTAGAGATAGACGTTGAGACCCACCACCACGGCAAGTATCAACATCATCGAGAGGGGATGCTGAAGCGCCACGTTCAGAGTCTTTCGATAGCCGTTGAGCATTGCATCGAAGAAACGTTCGCTAATTCGATAAAGCCATCCATGTCCCGCGCCCGTCTCGCGGCGCAGCAGCACCGCGCACATCATCGGCGTGGTCGCCAGCGAAATCGCCAGCGAGATCATGATCGATATCGAAATCACCATCGCGAATTCGCGGAACAGGCGGCCGACGATACCGCCCATCAGCAGGATCGGAGTGAAGACGGCGATGAGCGATATGCTCATTGAAAGCACGGTGAAGCCGACCTCGGCGGAGCCCTTGAGTGCCGCTTCCAGCGGGCTCATTCCGTCTTCGATGTAACGGGTGACGTTCTCGAGAACCACGATGGCGTCATCGACGACAAATCCGGTCGCGACCGTGAGCGCCATCAGCGAAAGATTGTCGAGGCTGTAGCCGAACAAATACATGACGCCGAAGGTCGCAATCAGCGAGACCGATACCGCTACCACCGGCACCAGCGTCGCGCGCAGATTTCGCAAGAAGGCGAAAACCACGACAATCACCAGCAGCACGGCCAGCACCAGGGTCCGTTCGACATCGCGCAACGATGTGCGGATCGTGGTCGAGCGGTCGACCGCCACGCCGATGTCGATGGCAGGCGAGATCGAAGCCCTGAGCTGGGGCAGCAACGCCTTCACCAGATCGACGGTGGTGATGATGTTCGCACCCGGCTGCCGGTAGAGGATGATCAGGACGGCGGGCTTGCCGTTGGCCAAACCTGCATTGCGGAGATCTTCGACCGAGTCGGTTACATCGCCGACGTCGGAGAGGTGAACCGGCGCGCCGTTGCGGTAGGCAAGGATCAGGGATTTATAGTCTTTGGCCTTGTTGGCCTGATCGTTGGCATAAATCTGATAGCGTTGACCTTCGACGTCGATTCCGCCTTTCGGGCTGTGCGCATTGGCGCTGGCAAGCGCGGCGCGCACGTCCTCGAGGCCGATGCCATATTTGTAGAGCGCCTGCGGAATGAGCTCGGCACGAACCGCCGGCAGCGAGCTGCCGCCGACGACGACTTCACCAATTCCCTCCACCTGTGACAGCTTCTGCGCGAGAACGGTGGAAGCCGCGTCATACAGATCGCCGCGGGTCTGGGTGTCGGAAGTCAAGGTCAGGACCAGGATCGGCGCGTCGGCTGGATTGACCTTGCGATAGGTTGGGTTGGACCGCAGGCTGGTCGGGAGGTCGGCGCGCGCCGCATTGATCGCAGCTTGCACGTCGCGTGCCGCGCCGTTGATGTCCCGGTTGAGGCTGAACTGCAGGGTGATACGGGT
>DATGGY010000255.1:0-13131 GCA_035308285.1 Bradyrhizobium sp.
GCCCGGTTTGCGCTGGCGAAATCGAAGAACTTGCCCTTCAACTGACTGCCATCAAGTTCGATCTTTTGCCGCTCGCCGGTCACGTCCAGGCGCTCGATGACCAACTCGCCGCGTCCTTTTGCTTCCACCAAAGGCGAAGCGCCATACAACGTGACTTGAGGGGTGTTGGAGGCTGGAGCGGCAGCGCTTACGCCGCGCACGACAGTTGCCGCGACTTCACTGGTCTCGCGCGCGGTGGCGTGGGCGTGGGCTGCATCGCAAAGTGTCTTTTCGCTTTTGACATCCGCGAGATGGACACTGCTTGCCTCGGTGCCCACGATCACCGTGCCGATGCCCGTTATCGTTTCACGCCGGCATGAATTCAAATAACTCAGAACCACCGAGCCGTTTTGCCCAAGCTTGATCACGGCGCGGGGAGACAGATAGCCCATTGCCTCGGCGCCGGTGACTTTTCCCCGAACCTCTTCCACAAGTGCGACCGGCGATTCCGCGGCTGCAGGTGCGGCCATACCGGTCAGCGCGAAAAGCGCGACAGCAATGATCTGCTTCATAGCCAAACCCTGCCCAGAGCCAAGTGCATCTCGAATGCATCTTACGTCACGGGATTCCTGCGAACACCATGCATAGGAGCGGAGCGCACACCGATCAAATTAGTTGCAAGCGTGGTGAGCCACTCTCCCAAAGCCGTATGTGATGCGTATCACGCTTTCAGGGGGCAGTATTCAACAGCGCCTCCAAGGGCGAACCGATCCGTCGGTTGCCATAACCCAGCCGTCTCGCACCTTGCAATACGTAGGCTGTGCCAGAATCTTGATCACCGCAAGGCTTCATTTTGCCAGCGTTCTGTAGTTGTTAGATGCCTTGCTTAAATTCCAGCATCAGCGGGGGAAAAATTAGGATATACCCATGCGCTTGAGGCCAAGTCGTCATGTATCGATCTTGTGTATGCTTGTCGCAATTTCGATTGCTGGCCACGTCCGCGCCCAGGACGTATCAAAGCCGCCGGTCTCGCCATCCGCCTCCGCATCGTCGGGCCAAAAGCAACCGGCAGGACAAAGCGGGCGGGGAAGTCCGGCAAATCCGGCGACGGTCGAACTGCACCGGCTGCCGGAGGATTCCACCACCGAGCAAACGGTCGTGCTGCCTGGGCGAACGCTTGGCTTCAGCGCCACCGCGGGTTCGATCCGCTTGTTCAACGACAAGGGCGAGCCGCAGGCCGATATTGCCTACACTTCTTATCAGTTAGACGCTTCCGACGCGCGTAACCGGCCCGTGACCTTTTTCTTCAATGGCGGGCCCGGCGCGTCCTCGGCCTATCTGCAGCTTGGCAATGCCGGTCCCTGGCGGCTATCGATCGATGGCGACGCGGCGCTTTCCTCGGCTTCGCCGGATCTGAAGCCGAATGCCGAGACCTGGCTCGATTTTACCGACCTCGTCTTCATCGATCCCGTAAGCACCGGCTATAGCCGCTTCGTCGCGACCGACGAGGATGTCCGCAAGCGGTTTTTCTCGATCGATGGCGATGTCAACGCGCTTGCGGTCACGATCCGCCGCTGGCTGGAAAAGCACAACCGCCTGCTGTCGCCAAAGTTTGTCGTCGGCGAAAGCTATGGCGGTATCCGCGGACCCAAAATCGTTCGCGAGCTACAGACCGCCCAAGGCGTGGGCGTAAAGGGATTGATCCTGGTTTCGCCTCTTCTCGACTTCCGCGAATTTGGCGGCTCCAGTCTTCTGCAATACGTGGCGAGCCTGCCCTCGATGGCGGCGGTGGCGCGTCAGGCGAAGGGTCCGGTGACGCGTGCCGACATGGCCGACGTCGAAGCCTATGCGCGCGGCGATTTCCTGACCGATCTCATCAAGGGCGAGGCTGATCCGTCGGCCACGACGAGGCTTGCCGACCGCGTCGCCGCGTTGACGGGCATCGATCGTGCAGTGAGCCGGAGGCTTGCGGGGCGCTTTGACGTGTCGGAGTTTCGCCGCGAGTTCGACCGGCGCGACGGCAAGGTGACCGGACGCTACGATGCGTCGGTGCTCGGCTTCGACCCCGATCCGGATTCGAGCGGTTCGCATTTCGATGACCCGTCCGGCGATCCCTTGATCGCGCCTTTGACCAGCGCCGCGGTCGATCTGACCACCCGCACGCTCAACTGGCGGCCGGATGGGCCCTATCGTCTTCTCAACGGCGCGGTCGAGCGATCGTGGGATTTCGGCCGCGGCACCAATCCCGCCCAGTCGATCTCTCAGCTCAGGCAAATCCTCGCGCTCGATCCGAAACTGAAGCTGCTGGTGGGCCACGGACTATTCGATCTCGCCACGCCCTATTTCGGGTCGAAGATGTGGCTCGATCAGCTGCCGGCCTATGTCTCGCCGGAGCGGCTGAAGCTTGTGGTGTATCCGGGCGGGCACATGTTCTATTCGCGCGACGCGTCGCGTCAGGCGTTCCGTGCCGAGGCCGAGGCGCTGATGAAGTAAGGTATGCCTGCGCAGGATATGCAAACCGCGAGCGCTGCTCAGAAAGCAAAACCGGCACAACCCTTGAGGGGCTGCGCCGGCTTATCCAGCGTTGACTGCTTCTTGCTGAAATCAGTAGACGAGGCCGGTGCCCGCCGGCTGGTCGAGCGCCATGGCTAGGGATTTGTATTCGGCGCAATCGATGCCGCAAATCTCGCGGATCCGGCTCAGATGATACTGCGCCTGATCGCGGTTGCCCTGTTCGAGCTGCCACAATCCGTAATACTGCCAGGTCCGGACGTGGGTCGGGTCCGCCTGCAGCGCACGCTCATACCAGACCTGCGACACCTTGTAGTCGCCGAGCTTGCGATAGGAATAGCCGATCAGATTGGCAACGTCGGCGCGGTCGTCCTGGCCGAGCGCCTTCAATTGTGCGATCGCCGAGGTGTAGTCATGGCCATCGTAGATCGTGGTGTAGGCCGCGCGATAGCCCTCGAGGAATTTGGGATCGTCGACGCTGGAGCTCTTGTCCCGCTTCTTTTTCTTGTCCTTGGTGGTGTCGGCCGATGGTGACGGGGACTCGCCACCTGCCGCTTTGGCTGAAACCATCGGCACTGCCACCATAGCAGTCGCGTATATGGCCAGCGTCAAAAGCCGAATCGCAAATTTGGTCATGCGTCTCTCCTGATGTCCGTAAGGGCAATCCTATACGGAAGCCCGTCGTTTTGAACACCCAGCGCAATCGATCATTCCCGGGACATTTTTTTCAGCTTTTCGGGAATTTTTTCACCGCCGCAGCAGTGGCCGCGGCGAACATGACAGAGATGTCATGCAGATGAACAGAAACCGTCGCCGCGCTTCAGGGCAGGTTCAGCGCGCGGCGCTTAACCTCGCGGTCAAGATCGAAGAGCCCGGCCAAACGACCGGAACCTCCGTGATCCCTTTCGAAAGAGGAGAGAACCATGTTGAAGACAATTTCCGCTGCCCTGCTCGCCGTTTCCGTTCTTGCTGCCCCCGCGCTTGCGGCAGCTACCAACAAAACGGCGGCGGCGCCCGTCACGAAGTCCGCTTCTGTGAGCAAGAATGCGCTCAATGCCAACGCCACGATGGGCCGCGATCATGTCAAGCACGTACGCCATCATCGCTCCCACAAGAAGATGACCACGCACAAGATGCACAAGTCCCCGAAGGTCGCAGCCAAGCACGTGACGCACGACGCCAAGCGCGGCTGACGACGATCCGCAAGGCCCGCGGCTTGATCCATGTTTCCCCCCGCGGGCCCGTAGCGGTATCCGGCCCGGCCCACGCCATATCGCCCCCCATGGCGTTGGGCCGTCGCCGCTTCGTTCGGGCAAACGTGCCAACGCAAATGCCGATTCCCTTTCGCCTGCGAAAGGTCTAGAAGCGGCTTTGGCGTTTGATTGTCAAAGAGATGGGTCGCAGTTGAGGATTTCGGCAAAGCGTGTGACGGTCCTGATGCTTCCGCTCGCACTCGCGGCCTGCTTCGGCAACGAAGAAAGCAGACCCATCAGTTTCATGGGCAGCGGCGCCTCTGGCGATCAGCCATTCCCGAATAATTACCGCGTCGAAGTGCCGGCGTTCATGCGGACCTATCTCAACAATCCGGTCGGCGTGCGGGGGGCCGCAATTGCCGAACCGGCAGTGCGTGACGTCAATGGCCGGACACGTTATGTCGGCTGCTTGCGCTATTCCGCGCGCGAAACGGACGGCAGCTATCGCGAACCGCGCGAGCGCGCCATCCTCTTTGTCAGTGGGCGGCTGGATCGGATGATCGAGAAACCCGACGAGCTTTGCGCCGGCGCGGCCTATGCGCCGTTTCCTGAGCTGGAAAGGCTGACGCGCTAAAATCCCCACCAGGCGTCGGCTACCGTTCTGACTTCGCGATTTGTTGACCGGGCTAACGCCCTGCGGCCGTGGCGAACCCCAATCACGTTTCAGCGAGCTTTGAACCGGAGCCCCAGCCCCGCAGACCTAGCATCAGGCCGAAAAATACCTATTTATCGACAAAAGACCGAACCGAGCAGGAACCAATTGGCGTCGGGCCCGCGGGGGCCACCCAGCGAAATAAAAGCGCTCCGGCGTTGCCACGAAGCAACCAAATTGACGCCACCTTGTTTGGTAGAAGTCGCGCACGCCAACAATGGGGAATTGCCATGAAGAAACTTCTGCTCGGTGCAGCCGCCTGTGTCGTACTCGCTGCTCCCGCATTCGCAGCCGATCTTCCGGCGCGCACCTATACGAAGGCGCCGGTGTATACGGCGCCCGAGGCCATCTATAACTGGACCGGCTTTTATATCGGCGGCCACATCGGCGGGGCCTTCCCGGGGGGCAATAGCCTCGAGAACGGCAATGACCGATTCCTGGGCGGCGTGCAGGGCGGCTTCGATTACCAGTTCGCACCGAACTGGGTCGTTGGCGTCGAGGCCCAATATAGCTGGCTTACCGGCAATAACGGCAACGGCGCGGTATTCCCGGGTGGTACTCTGGTGACCGCAAACACGGACCAACTCGGTTCGGTGACCGGCCGGTTTGGCTACACTTGGGGTCCGGCGCTGCTTTATGCCAAGGGCGGCTTCGCCTGGCGCAACAACGACAATCTCGCCGTCAGTGTCGGCGGGGTGCCGGCGGCCTTTACGGTCGACGCCAATCATCGCGACGGTTACACCGTCGGCGCCGGCCTCGAATACCTGTTCGCGCCAAACTGGTCCGTTAAGGGCGAGTACCAGTATTACAATTTCGGCACCACCACCTTCACCTCAGGGCCCGCGCCGATCGTCGGCGCCCGGTTCCGGGACGACGAGCACACCGTCAAGTTGGGCATCAACTACCGCTTCGGTTGGGGTGGCCCGGTGGCCGCGAAGTACTGAGGGATTTGCATCGATTGAGGAAAAGGCCGGCGTCCGCCGGCCTTTTTCATTGGTGCCAAGCTCTTATCCGTATCTGCACCGATCGCCGCCGGCTTGAACCGCGTTTGGCAATCGGCGAAATCTGGTGCAATGCAACTCGCTGGCTGCGCGGGCAGCCGTGCAGGGGTCACGGTCGGTGCTGGAACGAAGCCAAACGAGGGGCGCCCCGATACTGCCGGTCGGGTCGTCCCCACACGAAAACGATGCGCGCTATCGAGCGGACATCGACGGCCTGCGTGCGGTCTCGATCCTGCTGGTGGTGGGTTATCACGCGCAGCCCTGGCTCGTTCCCGGCGGATTTATCGGCGTCGATATCTTCTTTGTCATCTCCGGCTTCCTGATCACCGGCATCATTCTCACCCAGGCCAGGGCCGGCGCTTTCTCATTGCTGCAATTCTATGGCCGCCGAGTCAGGCGCATCTTTCCGGCACTTATCGTGGTGCTGGCGGTCAGCTATCTGATCGGCTGGTTCGTGCTCTTGCCGCAAGATTTTGCCTTGCTCGGCCAGAGCACCGCCGCCGGCGTGGCGTTCGTCGCCAATTTGTTTCAGCTTGCGCGGAGCGGATATTTCGCGCCGGACGCGGCCGAAAATCCGCTGCTCCACCTTTGGTCGCTCGGTATCGAGGAGCAGTTCTACATCTTCTGGCCGCCGCTTCTTCTGCTGCTGTTCGGATCGAAGCACCGCCGTCTCTCGATGGGCGCCATTGCGGTGGCCTCGTTTGGCGCCAGCCTGATCATCTTTCTCGGCTACAAGGAGTGGTCCTTCTATTCGCCGATACCGCGGGCGTGGGAATTACTAGCCGGCGGCGTTCTCGCCAGCCGCCTGATCGATGATCCGGAGCAGCGGATGCGTCCGCTGCATGGCAATCTTGCGGCCTCGCTCGGTATCGCCGCGATCGCAGGTAGCGCGATGCTGCTCGACAAGGAGAGCATGTTTCCCGGCATCTGGGCGCTGCTTGCCGTGCTCGGCGCGATCCTGATGATCGGCGCGCCCGATTCGGCGGTGAACCGGGTTTTGCTGTCGAACCGGGCGATGGTCCTGATTGGATTGATCAGCTATCCGCTCTATCTCTGGCACTGGCCGCTGTTGTCTTACCTTGCGATCGTGCGCAACGGCGTGCCGAATGCGCTGGAGATCGGGGCTGCCGTGCTCGCTGCCTTCGCGCTGGCCTGGCTGACGTTCCGGTTTGTCGAGACACCGCTGCGTCGAAGGCGAGACGCAGTGCCGTCTCTGTCTTTCGCATTGCTCGCGGTCGGGATCGCCGGCTTCGTCACGGTAGTGAACTCGGGCTTTGGCTTTCGTTTTCCGGCGGAAATTCGTGACATCGCGATGCTGCCAGCACAGAGCAACGCCGGTTTCCGCGACAAATGCTTCCTTGAGGCGCCAGGAGCCAAGCTTGACGGCAATTGCATCGAGCCGGGCGACGCACCGCTCCTGTTTCTGTGGGGGGATTCCACCGCGGCGGCGCTTTATCCCGGGCTGAAGAAGGCCGAGGAGGCCATCCCGTTCCGACTCGCCCGCTTTTCGGCCCCGGGATGTGCGCCGATCCTGGCGGCAAAAGCGGGTTGCGATGCCAATAACGCGCTGGTGTTCGGCTTCGTGCGGTCGTCCCATCCCGATATTGTGCTGCTGCACGCGATGTGGGACCGGACCGACAGTCTCGAAAAGCTCACAGAGACCGTCAGACAATTGAAAGCCCTCAACATTCCCCGAATTATCATCCTGGGGCCGGTGCCGCTGTGGAAGCGGACGCTTCCCAACGCACTGGTGAACGCCTACCGGTTTCGGCACGTGATTGCCGACAGGATCGCCGCGGGAGTGACCGGGGCGGGAGGCGACGAAAAGATGCGGGCGTTCAGCCGGGCCAACGGGGTCGAATATGTCTCGGCCTGGCGCGTACTCTGCGACAGCGAAGGGTGCTTGACGCGGGTCGGCCCGGCGGCGGAGGACGTAGTGGCGACTGACATCGTGCATTTGTCAGACGCCGGTTCGAAATTCCTGATCGCAAAGATCGAGGGTAGCCTCTTTCCGCCGAAGTAAGCGTCCTGCCGGCGCGCGGCATCCGTCTGCGTCAAGGCGCAAGCTGGTGTGGCACGCGCTTGAGGCGCCCGCCGTCGCCTTGAAAAAATATTTTTCGTCCGTCGCAAAACTTTTGCCGGCAATCGGTTATGATGCTTTGCCGGGCCGGTGGACAGCAAACATGCGTGTTCTTCCCTTAGCGTTGGTCTTTTCCGCGATCGCTTGGTCGTGCCCGGCCCAAACCGTGCTGAAATCCGAACCTCTGATGCTCGCGCCCTACGAGATCGCCTTCGTGCAGGACGCCGCATGTCCGGTGGGGAAGGTGCTCAAGGTCACCGGGGCGATCAGGGGCCTGCATCGCCGGAAAGTCTGTGTTGTGCTCGCCACCGAACAGGCATCGCTTGCAGTAGCGACGCCGTAGAACCGCCGCCCGTCGGCCGGAACGACCACGGATGGCCGCAGGTTGATTTGCGCTGAAGCGCTAAATGCCTGAGAAATGCGGTAATTCGTGCCAGGGCATTGTTCGGGAGGGGGCACCCGTCATGCTCCGGTGGTCGGGGCGAGAGGTCCTGAGTCGTAAACGAGACCTGAATCCGGCAAAAAATATCGCACGAGACTCCTTGACTAGAATCGCACGATGTTGCCTCCGCCATGGGAACTGGTCTGCAAATCTTTTGCGAGCGCGTGCATGCGACGCTGTCGGTTGTGTTGTTGGCCGCCTGCGTCGCCAATCTGGCCCTGGTATGCGCCTGGCTCTAGCAGATGATTAGCCAAATTGTGCAAGGATTTGGCGACGGAATCGCGTGCGCCGATAGAAGTAGCGATCGACGCAGAAGATTGCGGCCGGCGCCGGCTTAGACGCGCTCGCCTCGACGAACAAGCCAAGCCTCAGCCGGCGCGGGTTGCAGAAATCATTGCAAGCAATTCCGCCCGCACCCGCTCGAGAACGCTTGGATATTCGCGGGTTTCGCTTTGCCGAAACAGGCGCACCGTAGGGTACCAGGGGCTGTCGTCGCGGTCGAGCAGCCAACGGTAGTCGGGCATGTACGGCAAGAGGATCCAGGTCGGGCGCCCGAGCGCGCCGGCGAGATGGGCGACGCTGGTATCCACCGTGATCACGAGATCGAGGCACGAAACCAGCGCCGCGGTCTCGGCAAAATCGGTCAGTTGAGCGGTCGGGTCGACGATCTCAGGGTGCTCGATGAGGGTTGCGCCGTCGTCGGGCCGCAGGTCCTTCTGCAGACTGACAAAGCTCGCATCGACGTCCAGTACGCCGGCCATCAAGCGCAGGGGGATCGACCGGTTATGATCGTTGTCGTGTCTTGGGTTGCCGGACCAGGCCAGCCCAACCCGTAGCCGGTCGTGAGGACCGAGGCGGTCTTCCCAGGCCTGCACCAGGGTCTGCGCGGGCGCGGGGAGATAGGGCGTTTGCGAGGGGATCGTCTCAAGTCTTGTTCCGAAGGCCAGCGGCAGACTGGAGACCGGACAATACATGTCGAAAGCCGGCTGCTCGCTGGTCGAAAGCGGAAGACAAAGCGAGACACCTTTGAGTCCGGACAACAACGGGCAGAGTGCGTCCTGAATGACCAAAATGACGCGCGGGCCGAGCTCAGCCACCATGGGAACGTAACGAGCGAACTGAATGGAATCGCCGAGTCCTTCGTCAACATTGATGAGGATGGTCTTGCCGTCGATCGGTTCCTTCCCAAGCCACATCGGTTGGGAAAATTTCGGGTAGTGGAAGGAAAGCGCCGGAATCCTCCAGCGCGCCTCTCGCCCGGCCCAGCCGGCCTCAAAGTCCCCGGTGAGCATATGAAGCAGGGCCAAATTCCACACCGATTCCGCGTGGCCGGGTTCGATAGCGATCGCGCGATGATAGGCGGCGAAGGCTTCGTCGAAGCGACGAAGGTCAACGAGCGCGATGGCCTTGTTGGTAAGGACTCCACGGGAGTTCGGCTGAAGCTCGAGGCTCCGGTCGAACCAGGACAGCGCTTCCTCGTTTCGGCCGAGCGTTCGCAGCACGTTGCCGATATTACTCAACGTGTCTGCGTTGGCCGGATCGAGGGCCAGCGCCCGCTCGTTGTCGGCGAGAGCTTCCTCCAGTCGCCTCAACTTATGCAGCACGAGCGCGCGGCAATGCAGGGTCTGGGAATCGTTGGGCTGCAAATCGTCGCAGAGGTCGAAGCAGGCGAGGGCTTCCTCGAAGCGCTGCCGCTCAAAGAGCAGACGCCCGGCCTTGCCGGCCGCGTCCCAATGGCGCGGATTGAGTTTCAGCGCATGCTGAAAGCTCAGGATCGCATCCGCCGGGCGTTCCATATCGACCAGGACGTTACCGAGATTTCTCCACAAATCCGCGTCAAGCGGGTTGAGCTGCACCGCCTTGTCGAACGCCTTGAGTGCCTCCTCGTACCGTCCGAGCTTCGCAAGCACGGTGCCGAGGCTCGTGAGATAATCGGTTTTTGGCTCCCGGCCGATCGCGCGCGAAAGCCACTCCAGCGCATGGTCGTATTGCTTGGCGTGAAAGGACAATAGACCCATCAGGTGCAGGGTGTCGGCGTGGCTGGGGTCCAATGCGAGTGCCTGGCGGCAGCAGAGCTGGGCGTCGAGGTGCCGTCCCGCGTGCATCTGGCGAAAACCGGCTTCGCGCAGTGCCGCAGCCGTCCCAGCCCCAGGCCCGGCAGGGCTTGCTCCGGCCTTCTTGGCGGCTGCGCGGCGCTCGCGGCGGCTCATCATTACACTTCAAAATAGTGTCGGATCAGCCGAGCAGTAAGTGATTCTACGTGAGGCGGCAAAGACTTGGAACGCAGGGACGTCTTTGGCCTTGAAGGCGTCTTTTTCATCTCGATATTTCCATCTGTGACGATCCATCCCGACGGCCGCAAGGGTCAACGCGAAAGGACGGTCTGAATGCCGCGAAAGGGAATCACGGGCCATGACGAATGGGTCGTCACGGAAGCATTGGCCACAGCGCTGGTCGCGCTTGAACAGCTTCCACCGAAACATCAACCGTCCACGCAGATGGACGAGATCCGAAAGCTGTTGGCCGCCGGCTGCCAATCCGGAACCGTCAACCTGCATTTGGCGCAAGCAAAATGCAGGCTGTTTCCCGACGCCGATCGAGGGGAGATCTATCGCGAATATGGTCTCGAGGATGGGCAGGCCTGACGGATTGCCGCGTCAGGTCCCTTTGAATCCAGGACGCTCTCATATTCGCGGCTCGCGGTCTGCCTGAAGAAGCGCGCGCTCACCCGATGTTGCCGTGCAAGCGTTGCTTGTCGGCCACAATCGAAGGCATTCCGCGTTAAAGATTGCGTCATGCGTCGCTCGGTAGTGCCGTCCTCTGTCCGCCATGCAATGATTCGTACGGCGCGAATCGGAGGTGTGGCGATGAGTGGCGACAGCGATAGCAAGATCGCCTGGCATAGGGTTCAACTCAAGAAGAACCGCGATACTTTGAAATCTCTGGAAACGGCCCGCTTTACGATCGGCGAAATCGCCCGCGGTGGGCGAACCCAGAACAGCATCGCCGAGTTGAAGCGAAAGATCGCCGAATCCGAGCGATGCATCGCGGCGTATGACAGACAAATCAGGCGGCCGCTGGCGACCGACCTTCGAAGTCTCACAAGTGTGCAGTGGAGCAGTTGGAACGCGCGCGGAAGCGGCGGCTGATAACCGTTACCGGTCGATGTCCCGAGGCGCGGCTGGCCGCCGGACGTCACGGCCGCGGGTAGTTGAGGTGGCCTTCGAATTCAATTACTCAAAAGAGAGCGCCGCCGGCAGGGGCCGCGGAACCATCGCGCGCTTGCCGACGTTAGGCTGCGATTCCCCAACCTGGATTTCCGATGCGAAATCTGGCTTTCGGTTTGGTCCTTGCGCTCCTGGTAGCGGATTGTTCCGGCCCGAAGGGAGACAAGGGCGACAACGGCGCAAAAGGCGATCCCGGCCCTGTCGGGGCGTCGGCCCGCCGGGGCCACCCGGGCCGCCGGGTCCGCCCGGAAGGAATGGCGAAAATGGCGCATCGCCTCCGCCTCAGTTCCGTGTCGTCCGCTCGACGTCGGAGGGAGGATTCTCGCACCCGGCGATGTGCGGCAGCGATGAAGTCATGGTGAGCGCCACTTGCCTGTTGCCGGCAGGCTCCGTCAGCACAACGCCTAAGACCATCAACGATACGGGTGCTGCTTGCGAGCCGAAGCCGGGTCAGTCCGACATTCCCCTGGCGGTCGTTCTCTGCGCGAAGCGGTGAATCCCTTCCTGTTGTGACCCTCGTATTGGTACGTAGGTCGTTTGAGTTCGCGGGATTGACCTAAATCAACCGCGCGCCCTCCGTGTATTCCTAGGAAGGATTGGATCGTTGAAATGGAGCGAGGCGGCGTTTGGGTGATCCGATGAATTCCTTGGCCGTAACTTGCGGGGCAAGACGAAAACCGCGGGCGCTGATTGGCGCGCTGCCGACGATGGTGTCGATCCGGAAAGCGGCCATTGCGGGGTTGTGTGGAAGTGCCACGCATTCCCTGCTGATGATTGCCAAAGCCCAACTCGGAATACTCGATTCATTTCAGCCTTACCAAAGCCTGCAGATGGCGCTGATCCATTGGACCGGCGATTACGTTCATCCGGCGGTGCCATGGCTGATTTCGTACCTGAACGGCTCGACTCTCGCGAGCTTCGCGTTCGCACGCCTTCACCGGCATCTACCCGGCAGCAGTCCCGTGAAGGGATTGATCTCCGGCTTGCTTGGATGGTTGGTGATGGATTTGGTGTTCTTTCCTCTGCTGGGGCTCGGACCGTTTGCGATGCGAGTTGGGCTGGGCCTGCGACCCGCCCTGTTCTCGCTCCTGATGATGCTGACTTACAGCATTGCCCTGGGAGTGGTTTACGGCGCCATCGGGCCGAACCCTTCGCGCTCGACTTTCAAGAAGCAATCCGAGTCGCTGCCGTAATCGCATCCAGCGGCGCCCAAGACCGCGTCGCTTGTCGATGTGACTGGTGCCGGTTGAGAGGATTGAACTCCCGACCTTCGGTTTACAAAACCGCTGCTCTACCGCTGAGCTAAACCGGCAAATGAGGGATTGCGCAAAATTCTACTTGTCGTAATTGCCTGCCGCAACCGGTGGCGGTTGGAGGAGGGCGCCGTCAAATATCAGAGTTGTCCGCCAAGAGCTACTGGCGAGGGCTTGCCCCTGTCGGGTCTGTTTCGCTGGCCCCGCGCTTTGCCACTGACGGCCGCGCGGCACCAATGCGTTCCACCGTTAGTTGACCAGCGATCAATTTCCCTCTGCCACAGATGCTTTCGGAGTTTCGAGCAAACGAAAAAGGCGGCCTTGCGGCCGTCTCTCTTCGATATCGTTACAGGCCTGAGCCCTGAAAGCTCACATCTAGAAGCCTGAACCGTAATGGCGCAGTTGGCCTTCGTGCAGGCAGCTCAAGTCGTTGCGGTCATCCCACCCACCTCGGGCGCGCCAACCGCTCCAGGCCATGTAATCCTCTCCCTGAGTGTACGGATTGCCCGGCTCGTGGCCCGGACAAACGCCGGTTCCCGAGTAATAGTTATTGTTAGGGTGGACGACAGCATGCCGCGCCATGGCGGGCCCGACGAGCGCGGTAGCAAGGACTGCAGCACTAGCCAACAATGCGAGTTTCGACATGCGTCTCTCCATCTGGTTGTGCCAAGGAACATTGGAAACGTACGGAACGAATTAGCGTTCCGATCTTGGTTCCAGATGGGGTCAAATC
>DATGGY010000256.1:0-20740 GCA_035308285.1 Bradyrhizobium sp.
TCTGCAATCCCCTGTTCGGCGTGCAGATGGTGTTCGCCGAGGACATGGCGGATGCGTTCTGCCGGGCGCTGAACGACTGGCTGGTGAAGGAGTGGCTCGACAAGGACGAAAGGTTGCGCGGCTCGATCGTGATTCCGGTCCAGAGCATCGAGAAATCGGTCGCGGAGATCGAGCGCTGCGCGCAGGATCCGCGCTTCGTCCAGGTGTTGATGCTGGTCATGGGCGACATGCCGCTGGGAAAGCGCGCCTACTGGCCGATTTACGCCGCCGCCGAGCGGCTAGGCTTGGCCGTAGGCATCCACGCCGGCTCCAGCTATCACAATCCGCCCACCTCGGTCGGCTGGGGTTCCTATCACATCGAGGATTATGTCGCGCAGGCGCAGGCGTTTCAGACCCAGCTCACCAGCCTGATCGCGGAGGGCGTATTCGTCCGGCATCCCAAGCTGAAAATGGTGATGCTGGAATCGGGCTTCACCTGGCTGCCGTCTTATCTGTGGCGGCTGCACAAGTTCTGGCGCGGCATCCGCATGGAAACGCCTTGGGTGGACCGCGCGCCGCTGGAAATTGTGCGCAGCAACATCCGCTTTTCCCTGCAGCCGATCGACGCGCCAGACGATCCCGCGACATTAAATCGTCTGTTTGATCATATGCAGTCGGACGAATTGCTTCTATTCTCAACCGACTATCCGCATTGGCAATTCGATAAAGATGCGGCGCTGCCCGAGGGAATTTCGCCCGAGCTGGTCCGCAAAATCATGATCGACAACCCCTATGCGACCTACGGCCGCCTCAAGGAAAAGGCGATCAAGGAGACGACGCCATGAACATGCAGTTCCGCGGCAGCCCGGAGCAGCCTTCATCGGTTCAAGCCAAGACCGCGATCGCCGATTGCGATATTCATCCGGCGCGCGCGACCGCGACCGAACTTTATCCATTTCTTGCCAGGCGCTGGCACGAGCATCTCGAAACCTACGACAAGCATCAATATCAGGGCATGATGGACGGCCCGCCCTATCCGAAGGCGCAGCCGAACGCCGCGCGCCGCGATGCCTATCCGCCCGAAGGCGGCCCGCAGGGTTCGTCGCTTTCGTTCATGCAGCAGCAGCATCTCGACCCGAACAATGTCGTGCTCGGCGTGCTCAATCCGCTCGCCACCGGGCAGGGGCTGCGCAATCACGAGCTTGCCGCCGCGATCTGCTCGGCGATCAACGACTGGCAGATCGAGAAATGGACCAGCAAGGACAGCCGCCTCAAGGGTTCGATCGTGGTCGCCAATGAGGATGGCCCGACCGCTGCCGCCGAAATCCGCAAGCGCGCCGGCGACAAGAACTTCGTCCAGGTCCTGCTGCTGAGCCGCACGGTCGAGCCGCTCGGCCAGCGCCGCTATTGGCCGATTTACCAGGCGGCCGAAGAGGCGGGCCTTCCGGTCGGCATTCATGCCTTCGGCTTCGGCGGCAATCCGATCACCGCTTCGGGCTGGCCGAGCTTCTACATGGAGGAGATGGTCGGCCATTCGCAATGCCAGCAGGCGGTGCTCGCGAGCCTGGTGTTGGAAGGCGTGCTCGAGCGGCACCCGACGCTGAAGATGATCATGATCGAGGCCGGCTTCGGCTGGGCGCCGTCGCTGTCATGGCGGCTTGACAAAAACTGGCGGCGGCTCAGGAGCGAGGTACCGCATGTCAAGCGGCTGCCATCGGAATACATCCGCGACCACATCTATTGGACCACGCAGCCGATGGAAGACCCCGAAAGGCGCGATCATCTGTTCGACGTGATCGACTGGATCGGCTGGGACAAATTGCTGTTCGCCACCGACTATCCGCATTGGGATTTCGACGAGCCCACGCGGGTCCTGCCGCCCGGCGTCAGCGACGCTAACCGCGATGCGCTGTATCTGAACAACGCGAAGAAGCTGTACGGGTTGGCATAAATTAAATGACGCGGCACGTGATCGCGCCGGTGGACGAGCTGCCGCCGGGCACGCGAAAATTCCTTAACCTCGATGGCCGCCCGATTGCGGTCTTCAACATCAAGGGCGAGTTCTTCGGCCTGTTGAATCGCTGCCCGCATCAGGGCGCGGCGCTGTGTGAGGGGCCTTTGATCGGTCTCGCGCAATCCTCCGACCCCGGCGAGATCGAATATACGAGGCTGGGCGAGATCATCCGCTGCCCCTGGCACGGCTGGGAATTCGACATCCGCACCGGGCAATCCTACTGCGACCCGAAGCGATTCCGCACCAGGGCCTATGCCGTCAATGTCGAACCCGGCGCCAGCGTGGTGAAGGGGCCGTATGTCGCGGAGACCATCAAAGTGTCGGTGGAAAGCGATTACGTGGTGGTGGATTTGTAGAATGCTACTCCGTCATCGTTGCCTGCCCCGTCATCCGCCGCTCCCTCGCATAACGCACCAGTGCGGCGTAGCGGTAGAGGCCGTGGACGAATTTGCCATAAGGCAAGGTAATGAACAGCGCGAACACCACGCCGAAATGCAGCGCCAGCAAGGGGCCCATGGCGGCGGTGTCGCGCCACAACAGCAGAGCAAGGCCGGTGAGGCTGGTCAGGAACAGCATGACGATGAAGGCAGTGTCCATGCCGCTGTGCTTCTCGTCGACCAGCGCCGGGTCGCGCTTGAATTTCTCGGCCAGGAGTCCCGCAGGTCCGGCGAGAAGCCCGATGCCGCCAAGCGTGCCCAGCACCACCGGCAGGTCCCACCACGGGTAAGGCGCCTCGCGCGCGAGAAGGTAGTGATAGAGCGTTGCGACCGATGTCGCCGCAAAGCACAAGAGGAAACCGTAAAACGTCAAATGATGATAGATCTTCCGATGATCGGTCGGACGCTCGTCCGCGTTGACGCAGCCCACCCCGCCGCCGTCGAGATAACGCAGTGCTCCAGCGTCCTTCATCGCCTGCCAGAGCGAAGCCGGCCCGACCAGCATTCCGACGGGCTCGCCGATATCGCGCCAGAACGCGCGCATGCCCATCGCAAGCGCAGCGATCGCATACAGAAATGCCACGCTGAACAATGCCGCCATCGCGCTATGCGGCATCAGCGCGTAGAACGCGCCCGGGCCGGTGTGGATACCGACCAGCACCTGCCGGTCGTTAAAGGCTGCGAAACCGTAAATGAACCCGGCAACGCTCAAGGCACAGATGATGCTAATCGCAAGGCCGTTGTGCGCGAACAGGCTAGCGAAGGCGCGCGGCCAGGCATAGGCGGCCCAGGATTCGGCGCGCGCGATCGCCAATATCTTCGGCACATTGACGTTGAATTCGTGCGGCGGGGAGAACTGGCAGTCGGGGTAACAGGCGCCGCAGGCGTGGCAGAGATTGGCGAGATAGTTGAGATCGCCGTCGGAAAACGAGCGGCGCATCTCCATCGCCGGAAAAACCGCGCAGAGGCCCTCGCAATAGCGGCAGGAATTGCAAACCGTCATCAGGCGGTCGGCTTCCTCGAGGATCGGGGTTGCGTGCATGCTGCGCAGTCTTCTCTTGATTGGCTACTTCGTCAGGCCTTTGCCTTCCAGCCATTTCTGGATCAGGCCGGCGACCTCGGCATTGTTCTTGTCCATCATGATCATGTGCGAATTGCCCTTGATGCCGACCTGCGGCAGCTCGACGACATCGACACTGCCGCCGGCGGCCTTCAGGGCTTGCGCGAATGCGATGCCGGTGGCGCGCATCTTGGGCCAGCGCGAATCGCGTTCGATGTAATCGCCGTAGACGATCAGCGTCGGAATATTCTTCAGCGCATCGAGCTTGGTCGGATCGCCGACGCCGGCCGGCTCGACCGCGATCAGCGCCTTGACCTTGTTGGGCCGCGCCTGCGCGACCTTGAAGCCAAAAAAGCCGCCCTGGCTGTGGAACATGATGATGCAGGGGCCGACGCGATCGACTTCGGCAATGTAGGCGGCAAGCGTCGCATCGTCATTGGTGGTCCAGCGCGGCACGCCCTGCTTGACGAAATTGTCGTAGCCTTCGCCCGGAAACTGGCTGCCCGGCATCAGCTTTCGTTTCGCGGGATCGGGATCGTAGGAGTTCGGGCCATCGCCAATTCGAAAGCGCTCGAACGGGTTCGCCGTGGTCAAGAACACCGGCTCGCCTTTGAAAATGTCAGGATATTGCGCCCAGCCGGCGCGGCCGCGCTCGACCGCGTCGGAATTGTAGACGCTCCAGCCCTTGCGCAGGAAATAGTTCAGCCAGCCTTCGCGGCCGTCGGGCGTGGTTTCCCAAGTGACGCCGGTCAGTCCGCCGCCATGCCACATCAGCAGTGGATACGCGCCGCGTTCGTTGGCGGGCAGGAAGTACTGCACATACATCTGCTCGACCTGGTAGGTGCCGTTCGGATCGAGCTTCGCCGGCACGCCGCCGGGCGTGAACACCACCTCCTTGACCGGCTTGCCGCTGATTTCGACCAGCCGTCCACCGACATGGAACGAGCCCATGTCGCGCAGCGCAATCGGCTCGGAGGCCTGGGTTGACGTCGTGGCCATCAGCGCGGCGCTTGCCGCGGCAATTGCAAGGCGTGACATGGTTCCTCCTTCTCGTCGTGTTGGCTAATTGTGCGCATTCTTCGCCGCCTCCCGGCCGGCAATCCGTCCGAACACGCTGCCGATGGTCATTCCGACGCCGGCCGCATAGCCCTTGCCTAGCACATTGCCGGCCATGATCTCGCCGGCGGCGAACATGTTGGCGGAAAGCTTGCCACCCTTCATCAGCATGCGCGTTTGTTTGTTCACGCGGGTGCCGAGATAGGTGAAGGTGATGCCTGGCCTCACCGGATAGGCATAATAATGCGGCGTTTCGATCCGCCGCGCCCAATGTGTTTTGGGTGGCATCAGCCCTTCGGTGCGGCAATCGTCCAGAATGGTGTGATCGAAGGTACCGGGCCGCACCGCAGCGTTGAACTCGGTGACGGTTTTTTCCAGCGCGGCGGGATCGAGTTCCAGTTTCCCGGCGAGAGCGGCAATGCTTTCGGCTTCGATCGGCGGGAATAGCGTCGGCATGAAACTGGTGCGTGAGCTTGCATCGAAAATGATATAGGCGATCTGGCCAGGCTGCGCTGCGACGAGCCGTCCCCAGATCGCGTAACGCTTCGGCCAGATATCCTCGCCTTCGTCGTAGAAGCGCTCTGCGTTTTTGTTGACGACGATGCCGAATACCACGGAATCATGCCGTGTGATGATGCCGCCGTCGAATTTCGGCGCACGCGCGTCGATGGCGACCGCGTGACACTGCGTGGGATCGCCGATTTCCTCCACGCCCTTCTCGAGCAGCATTTTCAAGATGGAGCCGCGATTATAGGGCGTGCCGCGGATCAGGAAATTGTCGGCAGCTTCCCCCCAATATTGCTTGAGCCATTCGATGTTGGCCTCGAAGCCGCCGGCGGCAGCGACCAGCGTGGAAGCGGCGACGCTGGCGTGGCCGTCGCCCTGCTTCAGCGTGGCTGAAAGAAACATGCCGTCGGCGATTTCGAGGTCGACGACTTCGGCGTCGTAGAGAATGTCGACGCCGAGTTGCTCGGCGGTCAGATACAGCGCGTTCAACATTGCCCGGCCGCCGCCGAGGAAGAACGAATTGGTGCGCCCCAGGCTGAGCGTGCCGCCGAGCGACGGCTGCCAGCGCACGCCCTGTTCGACGATCCAGCCCAATATGTCCTTGGACTCGGCGATCATGTGGCGCGCCAGCTCCTCGTCGGTTTCCCCGCCAGTGACGCGAAGCAGGTCCTCCCAGAATTCCTCTTCGGTGTAGGGCCCGGTGAGGATTTCGGTCGCCGCGTCATGGGCGCAGCGCATATTGCGGGTATGGCGGGTGTTGCCGCCACGGTAGAATTTCGGCGCGCCCTCCAGCACGAGCACCGAAGCGCCATCCCGCCGCGCGCTGATCGCGGCGCACAGCGCGGCATTGCCGCCGCCGATCACCAGCACGTCGTATTTGCGGGTCAAGTCCATGCCCGTTGTTATCTGGTTTATGTGGAAATCAAAACCGGCGCGCGGGCAGGCCGATGCGCCGCCGGGGCATGGCTAAAGCCTCAGGTCGCGAGCGCCTCCCGCTTGGCCACGGCCTCGCCGTGACGATAGACCGTTAGCGCCGCGATGATGCCGAGGACGGCGGCACACATCAGCCACAGGCCGGGAGAGGCCTTGTCGCCGGTGTAATCGATCAGCAAGGTCGAAGCGAACGGCGTGAAGGTGCCGAACAGGCCCGCCGCGAGCGCGAAAGCCAGCGAGAAGCAGGTGGTGCGGACGTGTTTTGGCACCACTTCGACCAGCGCGCCCAGCATGGTGCCGCTGTAGGTGCCGAAATAGAACGAGAACATCATTTCGACCGCCAGCATCTTGCCGAAGGTGGGTGCGGCGACCAGCCAATGCAGTGCCGGGTAGGCGGTCACAAGCGACAGGCCCGCGATCGCCAGCAAGACCGGCTTTCGGCCGATCCGGTCGGAGAGTGCGCCTCCGACCGGATTCCAGATGAAATTTGTCACCGCGACCAGAAGCGTGATGAGGAGGGCGTCCTGAGAGGAGAGCTTCAGCACGCTCCTGCCGAAGGTCGGCGTGTAGACGGTGACAAAGTAGAAGGTCGTGGTGGTCAGTACCGCTATCATCATGCCCAGCACGATGATCTTCCAGTTCACGGCGGCGGATTGGAACACTTCCTTTGTCGATGGATGTTTTTTCATCGCCAGGAATTCCGGTGTTTCTTCCAACGTTCGGCGCAAGAGGAAGATGAAGGGAATGATGAGACAGCCGATGAAGAAAGGAATTCGCCATTTGGCGAATTCAAACCCGCCAAGCAACGGGATGGTGTCACCCGTCACGGCTTGGTTGAGGACATATCCGATGATCGCCGCAACGAAGATCGCAACTTGCTGGCTGGAGGATTGGAAAGAGGTATAGAAACCCCGGTTGCCGGGCGTCGAGATCTCGGCGAGATAGACCGAGACGCCGCCGAGTTCGACGCCGGCGGAAAAGCCCTGCAGCAAACGGCCTAACAAAACGATGATCGGCGCGGCAACGCCGATGCGGGCATAGTCCGGGCAGACCGCAATCGTCACGGTACCCATCGCCATGATTGTCAAGGTGACGATCAGACCCTTGCGGCGGCCGATGCGGTCGATATAGGCGCCGAGCACGATCGCGCCGACGGGACGCATCAAGGCGCCGAGCCAGAATACGCCGAAGGTGTTGAGCAGGGCCGCGGTCTCGTTTTCGGATGGAAAGAAGGCCTTGGCGATATAGGGCGCGTAAAAGCCGAACAGGAAGAAATCGAATTGCTCGAGGAAATTACCGCTGGTCGCACGCAGAATGGCGCCAATTCGCGACTTGATCTGTGGAAGCGGCGAACTGGACGATTGCGACATTATGAAACCTCCCCGTGGTCCCGCGGCTGGCGTGGCCGAGACGTTGCCTTTTGTTCTCCCGGCAATCTGCCACGCCAAGACCGCCTGACCAACCGGAAAAGGCGAGACCAGGGGTTTCGCGCGATGGCGCGGCGCTCAGGCGATTTTCGCGCCGCTCTGGACCGAGGCCAGGAGCCATTGCCGAAACGCCGACAGCTTTGTCGACTCGGCTCGCGCCTCCGGCGAGACCAGATAGAAGCCGGCATCAGCCGGCAGCGTGATCTTGAACGGGACGACCAGCCGGCCCTTGGCAATATCGGCTTCCACATAGGAAGTTCGGCCCACGGCAATGCCGATCCCGTCGATGGCGGCCTGCACCGTCATCAGAACCAGATCGAAAGTCAAACCCGGTTGTTTCGAGATATTCGGCGGCAGGCCGGCGGCAGTAAGCCATAGCCGCCAGTCGTCGTCATAGCCTGCGCTGCTATGCAGCAGCGTGTGATTAGCCAGATCCTCCGGACACCGCAGCGGCTTGTCGCCTTTGAGCAGCGACGGGCTGCACACCGGGAATAGTTCATCGGCCATCAGCCATTCGGCGCGCAGGCCGGCCCAGTGGCCGCGGCCGTACCGGATCGCGGCATCGACGTCGTCGCGCTGGAAATCGACCAGGCCGGCCGAAGTGGTGATGCGGACATCGATTCCGGGATGGGATTGCTGGAACGTGGAAAGCCTCGGCAGCAACCACTTGGCGGCCAGCGATGCCAGCGTGGATACCGTCAGCACGCGGTCGTTCTCCTTGCGCAGCAGCCGGTCGGTGGCAAGCCGCAGATCGTTGAACGCGGCGCGAATGCCGGGAAGGTATTCCTTCGCTTCCGGCGTCAGCGCCAGGCTGCGGTTCTGCCGGACGAACAGGCGAACCCCGAGTTCTTCTTCAAGCCGCCGGATCTGATGGCTGATCGCCGTCTGGGTGACGTTCAACTCGGTCGCCGCATTGGTGAAGCTCAGATGTCGCGCCGCGGCTTCGAATGCGCGCAACCCATTGAGCGATGGCAAGCGGGCAGTCATTTTCGGGGGTGTCGATACATGATATTATCTCATCCGAAGCGGCGCAAAGTGTCGTTTGTCGGAATTCAAAACTAGTCCGATATTGCGTCGAAAGATTAGTTCTAGGAGATCAAAATGTCTACCTGTGCAGCCAAAAAGATGACAAATCATCATGAATTCGGGTTTATAGCCAGATTTAGCGAGCAAATGCACGTCTGGGGCGACCGTTGGCGCCAGCGTCGCGAACTGTCGCATTGGAGCGACCGCGAGTTGCACGATGTCGGACTGTCCTGGAGCGACGTCGTACGTGAGGCTGAGAAGCCGTTCTGGCGGGCTTAAATGCAGCCGCGCTGGCGCCGCCTTGTGAGTTGGGGCGCCAGCGAATCTCTTTCGAAACACATTGGGAGAGCCCGCCATGAGCACGCTTCGCCTCGATGACCTGCGGCAACACACCGATATCGTGAGGTTGCGGAGCGGCAAGACGCTGGCGGTGCGTTTTGTCGAGCCGCGCGACGCGGCGGCGTTGCAACACTACTTCCGGTCGCTCACCGTGCGGTCGCGTTATAATCGTTTCCTCGGCGCCATGAGGGAACTGCCGCAGACCCTGCTCGATCATTTTCTCCATGTCGGCGAACTCGAACAGTTCAGCGTGGTCGCGGTCATGGCGATTGACGGCGTCGAGACAATCGTCGGCGAAGCCCGCTACGGGTTTGAAGCGGCGACGGCGAGTTTCGAATTCGGCATATCGATTGATGACCGCTGGCAGGGTCAGGGCATCGGATCGGCGTTGCTGCGGAATCTGGAATGCCGGGCGGCTGCCCTTGGCGCTCGTCGTGTGTTCGGCGATACGCTACGCTCCAACGAGGTAATGTTGGGCCTTGCGCGCAAAGCCGGCTTTACCTTCACGCGCAGTCCCGACGACTGGAAACTGGTGCGGTTCGAAAAACACATCCAGTCGGTGCCGCAGGAGATTCCTTGCGCGAGCTGGAGACTGGCGGCGGAGCGGAGCGCGGAGCGGGCGAGCGCGTGAGGGCGTCATTCCGGGATGGTGCGTTAGCACCAGACCCGGAATCTCGAGATTCTCCGATGTGCGATTGCACATCGTAGTTCGATGCTTCGCATCGCCCCGGTATGACGTTTGACCTCTCAAAACTTCTCCACCCAGGGCCGCAGTTCCACTTCCCAGGTCCAGGCGTTGCGCGGTTGCTGCAACACGCTCCAGTAACTCAAGGCGATGGCGTCGGGGTCGAGCATCGAATCGGGCCGGTCGGCAGGCTCGACCCGTGCCGCGCTTCGAATAGCACCGTCGATCACGAAATGCGCGACGTGAATGCCCTGCGGCGACAATTCACGCGCCATGCTCTGTGCGAGCCCGCGCAGCGCGAATTTACCCATCGCAAACGGCGCGGACTGCGCATAGCCCTTGACGCTCGCGGAGGCGCCGGTGAACAGGATGGCGCCGTGCTTTTTTGGCAGCATCCGTTTCGCTGCCTCCTGCGCCACCAGGAAGCCGCCAAACGCGCTCACCGTGATCGCTTGCGCCACGTCGGCGGGCACGAGTTCGGTGAAGGGGCCGCGGGCCCGCGCACTCGCATTGTAGACGACCAGATCGGGCGTCCCGATCTCGCGCTCGACCAGACCAAACAGGCGCACGACCTCGTCATGGTCGACGGCATCGCAGGCAAAAACGCGCGCGCCGGTCTCGGCGCAGAGCGCGCCTAATTTTTCGATGCTGCGCGCCGCCAGCGCGACCTTGATGCCTTCGCGGGCAAATAGCCGTGCCAGCGATGCGCTTAAGCCCGCGCCGGCGCCGACAATCAGGGCATTCCTGTATTTTGGCGTTTCCATGGGAGGTTTCCTCGATCGATTGGGTGTTAAGCCCGGGAGGGCTTGCGGTCTTGCGGCGAAAATAGCGGGCAGGCCTTAACCCGGTAGGGCGACATCCCCGCATCGGATGTGCGATAATCCTCATCAACAGATGAGGAGGCGAACAAGAGATTTCAATGCATCCGCGCCAGCATGATCGAATGGCCAATTCGGCTGACCGGCCGGGACTGCTTGCCCCCGACACCTCGGGCATGAATTTTTATCGCGCCGATCCCGCGTTGACCGACCTGCTTCGCATCCATCTGCCCGACGCCTTGTTCCGCCATATCGAGCCGCACCTCGATCGGCTCGGCGCGCTGGCCGGCGGTCGCCTCGACGAGTGCGCAAGGCTCGCCGACCGTCACGTGCCGGTGCTGCATCAGCGCGACCGTTTCGGCCGCGATGTCCAGTGGATCGAATATCATCCGGCTTACCGCGAGCTCGAGCGCGCCGCGTTCGGCGAGTTCGGCATTCACGCAATGTCGCTGCGCAAGGGCATTCTGGGCTGGCCGGAGAAATATCCGGTCGTCGCCAAGCACGCCTTTACGTTTCTGTTCAACCAGGCCGAATTTGGCCTGGGTTGCCCGATCAACGTCACCGATGGCTGCGGCAAGTTGCTGGCAAATTTCGGCAGCGAGGCGCTGAAGGCGAAATATCTCGACGGCCTGACGCAGACCGACATGAGCAGGCTGACGCAGGGCGGCCAGTTCATGACCGAAAAGGAGGGCGGCTCCGACGTCGGCATGCTTACCACCCGCGCGATGCAGGAAGGCGATCACTGGCGGCTGTTCGGCGAGAAATGGTTCTGCTCCAATGCCGATGCCGAGATCGTGATGCTGCTGGCGCGTCCGGAAGGCGCAGGTCCCGGCACGCGCGGCGTCGGCCTGTTCTTGATGCCGCGCAAGCTCGACGGCGGTTCGCCCAACCACTATCGGATCGTCCGCCTGAAGGACAAGCTCGGCACCCGGTCGATGGCGTCGGGCGAGATCAAGCTCGAAGGTGCAATTGCCTACGCCGTCGGACGGCTCGACCGCGGCTTCGTGCAGATGGCCGAGATGGTGAATTCGTCGCGGCTATCCAACGGCGTCAAATCCACCGCGCTGATGCGGCGAGCCTATCACGACGCGATGACGGTCGCCGCCAACCGTATGGTGTTCGGAAGCCGCGTCATCGATTTGCCGCTGGCGCGCCGGCAATTGATGAAGATCATGCTTGCGACCGAGCAGGCGCTGTCGATGAGCTTCTTGACCGCGGATGCGCTTGATCGCGCCGAGGCCGGCAGCCAGGACGCGGCGGCGTTGTTGCGCATCCTGACGCCGACCCTGAAATTCCGCGCCACGCGCGATGCCCGCAAGGTCTGCGGCGATGCTTTGGAGATGCGCGGCGGCATCGGTTACGTCGAAGAGTTTGCAACCGCGCGGCTATTGCGGGACGCTCATCTCGGCTCGATCTGGGAAGGAACCGGCAACATCGTCGCTATCGACGCGCTGGCGCGAGCGGTCGGCCGCCACGGCGCCGATGCGGCGCTTGGCGCGGACCTGCATGCAAGGCTTGACGACAGCGCCACGGTGCCGCGCGTCTGGCGCGACCGCCTGCGCGAACTCGCCGATCGCGCCACGGGCTTTGCCCGCGAAGTGGCTGCGCGGAGCGATAACGAGGGGGATGCGCGGCGCGCCGCCAGCCTGCTCTATCATGTCGCAAGTGCGGTTGCGCTCGCATGGGAAGCCGGCCGAATCCACGAAATGCGCGGCGATGCCCGCAGACTACTGCTCTCGCGCCTCGTGATCGATCATCGGGTATCCGCGGGCGATCCGTTTCGGCTCGCGGAAAATGCGACGCAGCGCGCAACCACGGACCTCATGCTTGGCGAGCGCGCCGCCGGCATGGCCGAGGTTGGCGAATTGCTTGTCGCGGCGTAGGCTCCATGCTGCTATAGCCGCCGGTTTCAAGAACAACATAACGATGGATTTGGGAGGAATTGATGAAGGCCGCCGTCCTGCATGAAGTCAACAAGCCGCTTGTGATCGAGGACGTCAGCCTGCAGAAACCCGGACCGCGCGAGGTTCTGATCCACACCAGCGTCGCCGGGCTCTGTCATTCCGATCTACATTTCATGGAAGGGCTTTACCCGCATCCGCTGCCGGCCGTGCTCGGCCACGAGTCGGCCGGGATCGTCGAGCAGGTCGGCTCGGACGTCACCTATGTGAAGCCGGGCGATCACGTCGTGACCTGTCTGTCGGTGTTTTGCGGCACTTGCGATAATTGTACGACCGGACGAACGGTGTTGTGTACCGATACCACGGTGAAGATGTTGCCGGGCGTTTCCAACCGCCTGTCGTGGGCGCGGCCGGAGAAACTGAATCAGTTCCTCAACCTTTCCTCGTTCGCCGAGCAGATGCTGGTTCATGAGAACGCGATCGTGAAAATCCGAAAGGAGATGCCGCTCGACCTGGCGGCACTGATCGGTTGCGGCGTCGTCACCGGATACGGCGCGGTGGTGAACACCGCGAAGGTGGCGCCCGGCGAGACCGTTGCCGTGATCGGTTGCGGCGGGGTCGGCATGGCGGCGATCAGCGGTGCCGAAATCGCCGGCGCCGGACGGATCATCGCGATCGACACCAATCCGGCCAAGCTTCAGCTCGCCACCAAGCTTGGAGCCACCGACGTCGTCGATCCCCGCAACGGCGATGTGGTGAAACAGGTGCGCGACCTCACCAATGGCGGGGTGCATCATGCGTTCGAAGTGCTGGGCCGCAAGGAGACCGCGGAGCAGGCGTTTGCGATGCTGGCGCCGGGCGGCACCGCGACCATCGTCGGCATGATTCCATTCGGCCAGAAGATCGAGCTGCACGGTTTTGATTTCTTGCGTGAACGCAAGATCCAGGGCTCGTCGATGGGCTCCAACCATTTTCGCATCGACATGCCGCGGCTGGTGGAATTCTATATGCGCGGCAGGCTGCATTTGGAGGACTGGATTTCGGCCAAGCTGAAGCTTTCGGAAATCAACGAAGGTTTTGCCGCGATGAAGGCCGGCAAGACCGTGCGCAGCGTGATCATGTTCGATACGTGAGCCCTCCCGTCGCAACCGGGAAAGTTTCAGCGACGAAATTCAATCATCGAATGCCGGCGGCGGCACGAAGCCGCCGAATTCGCGCTCGATCAGTTCGGCGAGCTTCAGGGGCGTGCGGTCCTCCAGCCACGGCCCGACGATCTGGACGCCGATCGGCAGGCCCTCTGGCGAAAGGCCGACCGGTATCGCGGTGGCCGGCAGCCCAGGCAAGGTGGCGATACCGGGCCATGCCAGCTGGTCGGTGTAGACATAATCATTGCCGTCGATATTGATGCGGCGGTTTTCCTGTTCCGGCGAATGGTCGTGCGGATAGGCGGGTGTCGGCATCACCGGGCATATCACCGCGTCGAAGATTTTGAAGAGCGCCCGCCATTGCGCCCGCAGCTGCGCGCGTGCGCCGTCGGCCATCACCCAGTCGCGGTGGCTGAGCGCGATGCCGCGCAGGCGCTCGGCCTGCAGGCTGGTCTCGTCCGCCGGCAGTTTGGCCGCGCCGGCCACGGCCGCGGCATAGGATTCCGCCGGGAACGTTACGGCGAGGAACGACAGCAGCATTTTCATGTAGAGGCGGGAGGAGGCGGCGAAGTCCGGCAACAGCCTGCTTTCGCGTTCGATTCTAGCCCCGGCTTTGCCGAGTTCGACGGCGAGCTTGTCGATCGCCGCGCGCACGACCACGTTGGTCGGCATCACCGGATCGGTATCGATCACGAGGACGCGGAAACTCCTTAAGTCGCCATGACGCGGCGGCGGCAAGGCAAGCTTGTAGGCGGTGGCGGCCTCCAGCGGGTCCGGCCCTGCAACGACGTCGAGCAAGAGCGAAAGGTCCGCCGCACATCGCGCCATCGGGCCTGTCACCGCCATGTCGCGGTCGAGTGGCAGGGGCGGAAATGGCGGCGGCGTGTGGCCGCGCGACGGTACCAGCGCGAAGGTGGGCTTGTGGGCAAAGACGCCACAATGAAACGCCGGCACGCGCAGTGAGCCGCCGATGTCCGAGCCGAGCGAGAGCGGGCCATAGCCGGCTGCGAGCGCGGCGGAAGATCCGCCGGAGGAGCCGCCGGGCGTGCGGGAAAGATCATAGGGATTGTTGGTGGTGCCGTAGATCTCATTATAGCTCTGCCAGTCGCCCAAGCCCAGTGGGACATTGGTCTTGCCGAGAATGACGCCGCCGGCGTCCTTGACGCGGGTGATCGCGAGCGCGTCCTCCGGCGGGCGAAAATCCTTCTGCGCGGGATTGCCCCAGGTCGTGGTGAGGCCTGCGACGTTGTAGGATTCCTTCAACGTGAGCGGAATGCCAAGCAGCGGCCGGCTCTCGCCGCGCCCGCGCGCGGCATCGGCGGCGCGGGCGGCCTCCAAAGCGCGCTCGAAGTCGCGGACGCAGACCGCGTTGATCTTGGCGTCGTGACGCTCGATGCGCGCGATCGCGTCTTGCGCGAGTTCAACGGCCGAGACTTTCCGTGCGGCAAGGGCTATCGACAATTCAACGGCGGTCTTGAAGCTCCACTGCGATTTCGCCATGTCGTGCTCCCGTTTGGCTTCCATTTCGACCGGAATACTGTCGTAGCGCGAACGGCGACCGCTAGACCGTTATTGCTGTATCAAAGAAAGTTTATCCCGGCAGCATCCGTTGCATGATCCGGTCGCGGTAGATGAAGATGTGGGCCATTGCGGCTGCGACGTGGATGCCGATGAAGGCCAATAGCGTCCATTCCATCGCCTGATGCCAGCCGTCGATGAACTTGCCGGCCGCCGCGTTGTCGGAGGCCAGCATCGGCAAGGGCACGAGATAGAAGAATGACAACGACCAGCCCCGAAACGATGCGAATAGCCAACCGGTAGCGGTAGTTGCCAGGACCAGGGCGTAGAGAGCCCAATGCACCGCCTCCGACGTCATCCGTTGCCAAGGCGGAAGCGAACTCTCGGGCGCGACGGGGTGGGTCAACCGCCAGGTCAACCGCAGAACGATCATCGCCAGGATGGTGATTCCCGCCGAGACGTGGAAGGTCATACCGGCGCCAGGGGTATCGCCGCGATGAATGTCCGGCATCAGCCAGCCGATTGGATATTGCACGAGCAAGAGCGCCACGATCAGCCAGTGGAATAGCTTCGCGGTGGTTCCGTATTGCAAACGATCGGACATTCGTTTTTCATCTATCGACGGCGAGAGACTTTCTTAAGTCACGGATGTGACGGACAGACGGCTTGGCACCCTCATGGTTGCAGAACGCGCGTGGAAGTATGCGACATTGGATTGACGGGTCCGGCCGCGCTGCGCTCGCCCTCGCCCGAATTGCTTCCGGGAACCGGAAACGCGTAACCGATGATGGTCTTGATGACCCAGCGGTCGGAGGAGGGGGTCAGTCCGTAGCCGACGCCGAAGTCGACGTCGAACACGCCGAGTTTGAAATCGGTAACCAAAAACAAGGTGTGTTGCTGATCGGCGAGCTTTGGAAAATTTCCGACCTCGCCGTAATCCGAATAATATTCAAGCCCAAGATAGCTGTCCTTGTCGAGCTTTCGCGCCAGCCGCGCCGCCGGCAAAAAGTCGAGTTCGCCGAGCTTGCCGAAGCCGGCATCGACAATCGGGTTGACGATGAATTCCCACTCTGCGTTGCGCGTGCCGATAATCGGGCGGACCTCCAACACAAATCTTGTCTGCGCGAATTTCGGCGTAGTGTTGCTGAATTCCAGATTGACGCCATAGAAGAAATCACGCTGGTCGGCATGGGGCGACACAAACAGGCTCCGCACCTTGAAGGCATTGGACAAGAATTGCTCATTCTGCACCGCGAAGGGCAGATAGAGGCCAAGCTCCCACCAGTCGGCGACGCCATAGGCGAATTCCGGCGTGCCGTTGAGGCTATGGTTGGAGACAAGACCGCCGGGAAACGGCGGATCCTTTTGTCCAAGCGCGACGTAGTTGAGGTGTTGCTCGATCGTGAACTGGCCGACCGCCGCGATGGCCGCGTTGTATACCTGGATTTCGTCGGTAGCTTTCGCCGTCGTGCCGAGCGCGGCCAACAGCGCCACGCCAGCCAACGTGCTAAGCGGACGGCGTGAGCCACGTCTCGACGCTCGATTGGGCATGGCGGTTCTTTCTCGATCATGATGCGATTAAGTGGAATCGCATCATGATCTCATCTCTTTGATTGAGCATGATCTCCGCGCAAACGCCTTCGCGTTTGTCGCGAGGGAAAACCGGTTCCCACTTTGCGCTAACGCGGCCCTTTGGGTCCGGATCATGTTCTAAGCCGCGCCGATGAGAATGCCGACTCCCAGCACGATAACGCCGCCGAGCACGATCTGGAATACCGCCTGCAGGAACGGCGTATCCATATAGCGCGCCCGGATATAGGCGATCGCCCACAATTCGAAGAACACGACCGCGCCGGCGATCGCGGTTGCGATCCAGAACGCATTGGCCAGCGAGTCCGGCACCAGATAGGGCATGGTGTGGCCGAGACCGCCAAGCGTCGTCATGATGCCGCAGGTCAATCCGCGCAGCCATGGCGAACCGCGTCCGGTCAGCGAGCCATCGTCCGACAGCGCTTCCGCAAAGCCCATGCTGATGCCGGCGCCGATCGATGCGGCGAGCCCAACCAGGAAGGTCTGCCAGTTGTGATGCGTGGCGAAGGCGGCGGCAAACAAAGGCGCCAGCGTCGACACCGACCCGTCCATCAATCCGGCGAGACCCGGCTGCACATATTGCAGCACGAATACACGCCGGCGGGTATTGTCTTCCTCCGCGCGCACGTCCGGGCTCAGTATCTTGTCGGCCAGTCTCGCCGCGACGTTTTCGTGGCCTTTTTCCGCTTCGGCTAGATCGCCGAGCAAGCGGCGTACCCCGACATCCTGGGTCCGCTCGGCGGCCTTGACGTAGAACCGCTCGGCCTCGAACTCCATCGTCGCCGCTTCCTTGCGGATCGTGTCGAGCGAAAGATTCTTGGTCAGCCAGATCGGGCGGCGGCGCAAGAACCCCTTGACGTTCTCTCTGCGGATCGGCGGCAGATTGGGGCCGAAGCGCTTTTCGTACATCTCCAGCAGCATGTGGCGATGGCCCTTTTCTTCCTCCGCCATTTGCTCGAACAGCTTGGCCGAGTCCGGATAGCGCCCTGCCAGGTCCTCCGCGAAGGTCATGTAGATGCGGCTGTCCTCTTCTTCCGCGGCGACCGCAACCGCCAGCACTTCCCGCTCGGTCAAATCGGCGAAATTCTTCACGGCATGCCTTCCTGATCGATTTAGAATTATTCTAAATTTATATAGCCGCAGCGTGCTGCGAGGTCAATTCGTCGGGTCTTGCGTCGGCGGCCTTGCGTTTTTGGCGTGGCGAGCGGGAACCGTTGCAATTGCGTTCGAGTTTCAATTTTCGATCCGCCGCGGGGGAGCATTCATGGACAAGGTCAAATATCGCTTGAACGATCCGCGGCTCGCGCCGCGTCGAACCAAGCTTGAGATTCCCGGGTGGGCCGGAAAACGGGAGCCGCGCGCCGATGGTTCGCGCGAACAGGTGTGGCATTGCGTTCCTTTTTCCGAAGGCGCGCAATATGGGATCGAGCTGTTCTACCCGTATGACAACGAGCTGCACGTCACCACCAAGGACGGCCGCTTGCATTTGCAGAGCGATTGGGGCGAGGCGCCCGACGGCGGCCTACAGTGGCCGCCGTTCCGGAATTTCGGCGACATTTTCTATACCTACCAGATCCTGCTCGATCTCAAGGTCGAGAAGGGCATGGCGATCCGGACCGAACCGCATCCAAGGTTCTACACCGATTGCACTGACACCGTACCGATCGCCGTGCCGGCGCTGATACGAAACTGGTGGCCGATGATGTTCTTTTGCGTATTCAAGGCGCCGGCCGAGGGCCGCACCCACATTTTCCGGCCGAAGGAGCCGTTCGCGCAGATCATCGTGATTCCCGAGGAGGCCAACTTTGAACTCGAGCCGATGAACCTGGAAGAATTCTCCGAGCGCGAACTTCAGGCGCGCCGCATCTATGGCAGCCGGCCGACGCTATCGGCCGGCACCGAATGGACCTCATCCACGGACACGGTGTTTGACGGAACCTATCGGCATCTGCATCGCGCGGCGAAAGAGAAAGCGCGGCAAGAGTAGTGGGCCGCACGCCAACGGCAGACTCAAAAACAGGACCGTGAAGGTCCTGTTAGATGAGTCCCGATGGATTGTCCCTCCGCGGCTCGCTAGTAGCGGTAGTAGCTGTGATGATGATGATGGTGGTGATGATGGTAGCGGCGATATCTCGGCACCACCACGATGGGCCCATAGCGTCGATAATAGCCGTTGTGGTGGTGGTGGTGATGGTGATGGTGGTAGTACTGGGCAAGCCTGACGTTGTCGTCGGCTGACGGTCTCGGTTGCGATTCATCGACCGCCTTCAATAGCGCCGCCGCGTTGGGAATCGGCTCCAGCAATTCGGCAAAGGAATTCGCCCTCATGACGTCGCCCGGGGCCGGAGCTGGTGCGGCCTGTGCAGCGCCGAAGGCTCCGAGCGTCGCCACAGCGCCCAGAAGTCCCGCGATCTTCTTTTCCATAGTCTCTCCTTCAATTTCTGGCACCGGGCGCAATACCCGGTAGCCAGAAACGCCGGCATCAGCGGAAAGGTTCCTGCGACGTGTCAGCTTCAGGCCCGAAATGGTTCATCGGCCCACTTCCGTTGCGGCCGATTTCAGAAATTGCAGCAGCAGACGGCTCACTTCGGCCGGCTGCTCTTGCTGCACCCAATGCCCGGCGCCGTCGACCAGGTGGCAGCCGAGCATGTTGGTGCAGGCGGTCTTTTGCATCGCCTCGAACACGCCGGGGCGCTGATAGGTGCCCCAATCCTGCTTGCCCGAGATGAAACACGACGGCACGTCGATCGTGCGGCCCGACCAGGTTCCGAGCTCCGCGTTGAACGCGGCGGAAGTACTGTAGCGATACCATTGCAACCCGCCCTGGAAACCGGTGCGTTGATATTCGGCGCTATAGAAGGCGAGCTCGCGGTCCGGCAGCCACTGATTGGCGGCGATTTGTCCGGCTGAAGGCATTTCTTCCGCCACCGTCTGCGCCATGTTCTTGTTGAGGTCCATCACGTAATAGGTCGGCAGCTTGGCGAGTTCGCCCGCCGACCACGATTTGAGCGGATGAGGCTTGTTGTCTGTCCAGTCCGCGCTCTTGTGATGGTAATAGGCGCGCAGGAAATCGCGCACGCCCTGCGGCGCGTGCCACATGTCCGCATTCGCCTCGCGCGTCGAATAATACCAATAATAATGCTTGCGCGGCCGCGGCAACGCCGCCAGCTCGCGATGCACGGGGTCCTCGGGTTTTGGTCTTTGCGGCGCATCTGCGGTATCGAAGGCGAGCTGCGGCGGTCCGCCGAATGGCGCGCTCATCAGCACGACCGAGCGAAACACATCGCCCCGGATCAGCGCGCACCACGCCGCGACCGGCGAGCCGAAATCATGCCCGACTACGGCCGCGACCGAGCGATAGCCGAAGGCCGACACCAGTCCGAGCGCGTCGCGCACCAGATTGGGGAGCCGGAACGAGTTCAAGTCGCCGTCGTAGCTGGCGTCCCAGCCGGTGGTGCGACCATAGCCGCGCTGGTCCGGCGCGATCACGTGATAGCCGGCCTCCGCGAGCTGAGGCATTACCTTGCGCCAGCTAAAGGCCAGTTCGGGAAAACCATGCAGCAACAACACGCATGGCCGGCCTTTGCTCTCAAAGCCCGCCTCCAGCACATGCATGGAGAGACCATTGATGTCCTCGACGAAGCGCGAACGAATGGTGGGGGGAAGCGGAATGGCGGGGAGGGTGGCGGTGGGGCTCATTCTGTCTCCTCTATGGGAGCAGGCGAATAGCGAATGGCGAGTAGCGATCCGTTCGCTACTCGCCATTCGCCATTCGCCTGTTCTTACAACCGCTCCACGATTGTCACGTTCGCCATGCCGCCGCCCTCGCACATGGTTTGCAGGCCGTAGCGCTTGTTGCGCTGCTTGAGCGCGTTGACGAGCGTGGTCATCAGCTTGGTGCCGCTTCCGCCGAGCGGGTGGCCAAGCGCGATGGCGCCGCCATTGACGTTGAGCCCGGCGGGGTCGGCGCCGGTGGTTTTCAGCCATGCGGTCGGCACCGAGGCGAAGGCTTCATTGACCTCGAACAAATCGATGTCGCCGATTGCCATGCCGGCCTTCTTCAGCGCGCGTTCGGTGGCAAGCAGCGGCGCGTCCAGCATGATGACGGGATCGCCGCCCACCATTGTCATGTGATGAACCCGCGCCATCGGCGCAACGCCGAGCGATTTCAGGCCCTTTTCATTGACCACCACCACGCCGGAGGCGCCGTCGCAAATCTGGCTGGCGCTGGCGGCGGTGAGCTTGCCGTTCTCGGCGATCAGCTTGACGCCCTTGATGCCGTCGAGGCTGACATCGAAGCGGATG
>DATGGY010000257.1:0-8823 GCA_035308285.1 Bradyrhizobium sp.
GCCTTGGTCACGGTGCTGAGAACGCCGGCGAGACCACAGTTAGTTCGACCAGCCACGTGTTCACATGGAGTCACCTATGAAGAATCTGATTGCGCGTTTCGTAAAGGACGAGTCCGGCGCTACCGCCATCGAATACGGCCTGATCGCGGCCGGCATTTCGCTCGCGATCATCGCGGTCGTCAACGGCATCGGCAGCAACCTGAACACCAAGTTCAACTCGATCAACAGCTCGCTCAAGTAAGCGAACGCTACAAGTCTAACATTAAAGGCCTCGGTCGCTCCGGGGCCTTTTTTGCATCTGGCGTATGTGGCGTAACACGATGCGAATATTTACGGCCGCGCCCGCCGCGGCAAATCCAAAATCGCTCGCGACCGGCGCGAGAGCGGATTCGGCGACGGCTGTGGTCTGTGTCGCTCTGGCGCTGGCAGTCCTCGTTCTCGCCTGCCGGATTGTAAGCGTTTGGTGACAAGCGCGTTGTGGCAGGTCAGGCCATTTCCCGATTGTTCACCTATGAACGCTAGTTTCGCAACGATCCCCTGAACTCGGGTAGCCAGCACAGGCCGCATAAATCCATGATCCTCGACGTTGCACGCCTCCTGCTGTTTCCTGCCTTGATGGCGTTCGCTGCGGCGAGCGATCTCTTCACGATGACGATTTCGAACCGGGTTTCGCTGGCCTTGGCGGCTGGCTTCCTGGTGCTGGCGCTGGCAAGCGGCATGGGGTTTACCGATCTCCTCCTCCATCTCGGTGCCGGCGCGACCGTGCTCGCGGTTGCCTTCGTCTGCTTCGCGATGGGCTGGGTCGGCGGCGGCGACGCCAAGGTGGCCGCGGGCGCGGCCCTCTGGTTCGGCTTCGGTCATCTCCTGAATTACCTGCTCTATGCCTCGCTGTTCGGCGGCGCCCTGACGCTGCTGCTGCTTCAGTTCCGGCAATGGCCCCTGCCTTATGCGCTCGCGGGCCAGTCATGGCTGCTCAGGCTGCACGCCAAGGAGAGCGGGATACCCTACGGCATCGCACTGGCGATCGGCGCTTTGGTCGTCTACCCCGAAACCGACTGGATCAGGTCTGTCGACCTGATGCACTTCGCCATTCATTGATCGCCACAGAGGTAAACTCCCGTTAAGGCGATTTAGATACGCCTCATTAACCATGCTTTGACGAATAGCTGGTCAACTCCCATCACGGCGGCGGAAGCGTCGCGGCGTAATGTGGAAAGTGAAGCGTATGAATAGGGCACGCATAGTCGTCCTGACCATCGCTCTCGGTGCCGGCGGCGTTGCGGCCTATCTCGCGAGCGGATCAGACAGCAAAGCGCCCCCGGGGGAACCGGTCGCGCAGCTACAGACCGTCGACGTTCTCGTGGCCAAATCCGACATCGGTCTCGGTCAGACGCTCACGGCCGAAGAAATGCAGTGGCAAACCTGGCCCGCGGCAGCGGCGAGCAACAACTTCATTCGCCGCAGCGAACGCCCGGACGCGACCACCCAGATCGCCGGATCGATCGCGCGATCGCCCTTTATCGCGGGTGAGCCGATCCGCGAGCCGAAGCTGATCAAGGCCAATGGATCGGGCTTCATGGCGGCGATCCTGCCCACCGGCATGCGCGCCGTCTCCACCGAGATTTCGCCCGAGACCGGCGCCGGCGGCTTCATTCTGCCCAACGACCGCGTCGACGTCATTCTGACCAGACGCCAGAAGAACCCCAATCCGGCCTTACCCGATATCGTCGTTCCGGAAATCATCCTCAGCAACATTCGCGTTCTCGCGATCGACCAGGCGCCAAAGGAAAAAGACGGTACGAATACCGTCGTCGGCAAAACGGCGACGCTTGAGCTGAAGCCGGAGCAGGCAGCCCTTCTCGCCGCCGCGCGCCAGGCCGGCACGGTGTCGCTGGCACTGCGCAGCATTGCCGACGTCAACCAGGTCGAGGTCGCGGTCGACGACCGGGCTCGCCAGCGCGGCAGCATCAATGTGGTTCGTTACGGCGTCAACACCCAAACGACAATACAGAAGTGACCAAAGGACCAAGCGATATGAAATGCAGGGAAAACCAGCTTCCTGTGCGGACTTTTCTGATCCGCGCCCTGTCGTTTTCGGCCGCCGCCGCGATGACCCTCAATCCCGCTCTGGTCCCGGCGGTAGCGGGCGACACTCGCCCCGTCTCGCCGGTGATGGCCGACGGACAGATGAACGCGCGCTTCCTGGCTCTTGGCATCGGCAAATCGCTCGTGATCGATCTGCCGCGCGACATCAAGGACGTGCTGGTGGCGGATCCGAAGATCGCAAACGCCGTCGTGCGTTCGGCGCAGCGCGCCTACATCATCGGCGCGGCGGTCGGTCAGACCAACATCGTGTTCTTCGATTCCGCGGGCCAGCAGATTGCCGCCTATGACATTGCCGTGAAACGCGATCTCAACGGTCTGCGCACCGCGCTGAAGGCCACACTGCCGAATTCCGACATTCAGCTCGAAGGCCTCGGCGACGGTGTGATCCTCACCGGCACTGCGGCGAGCCCGATCGAGGCACAGCAGGCCGGCGATCTCGCGGCAAGGCTGGTGGGCGGCGCCGAAAAGGTCGTCAACTCCATCACTGTCCGCGGCCGCGACCAGGTGATGTTGAAGGTGACGGTCGCCGAAGTCGCACGATCGATCATCAAGCAGCTCGGCATCGACTTGAGCGGCAAGCTCAATTATGGCACCGCGGTCGTCAATTTCAACAACACCAATCCCTTCACGCAAACGGGTCAGGCGCTCGTCGGCAATAACGCCATCACGACGGCGTTCGGCTCGACGCCGTCGGTTCAAGCCACCGTGCGGGCGATGGAGAGCGCCGGCGTGGTGCGAACCCTGGCGGAGCCGAATCTGACGGCGATTTCCGGCGAATCCGCGACGTTCATCTCCGGCGGCGAATTTCCGATTTCGACCGGCGTGACCTGCCAAACCACGGCGGCGGGCTCGGTCGGGCAGTGCGCGCCATCGATCGCTTTCAAGAAATTCGGTATCTCGCTCAATTTCACGCCGGTCGTGCTCAGCGAAGGCCGCATCAGCCTGCGGGTGATGACTGAAGTATCGGAAGTCTCCAACGACAATTCGATCAACATCACTGGCGTCCAGGTTCCCTCGGTCAAGACGCGCCGCGCCGAGACCACCCTGGAAATCCCCTCCGGCGGTTCGATGGCGATGGCCGGCCTGATCCAGGACCAGACCAAACAAGCGATCAACGGCCTTCCCGGACTTTCGCAATTGCCGGTGCTGGGCCAGTTGTTTCGCAGCCGCGACTACATCAACAACCAGACCGAGCTGATGGTGCTGGTGACGCCCTATGTCGTGAGGGCCGTTGCCCAGAAAGATCTGTCGCGTCCGGATGACGGGTTTGCCGCGGCCTCGGATCCGCAGACGGATCTTCTGGGCAGCATCAACCGGATCTATGGCATCCCCGGTCGCATCGAACCGGCTCGAAATTATCGCGGCACCTACGGCTTTATCACTGACTGAGACGGGACAAGGACGAAAAAGATGACAGCCAGGATACCCGTCGAATGCAAGCGCGACTTCCACATCGCGGGCGCGCTTGTCGGTCTCGCAATCGCGCTCGGCGCATGTACGCACACCGACGACGTGGTCGCGACGGCAAGCATACCCGACGATTACCGGTTGCGGCATCCGATCGCGATCCAGGAGGCCGATCGTTCCGTAGTGATCTTTATCGGCCACGCGCGCGGCGGTCTGTCGGCCGAGCAGCGCGCCGACGTGGTGGGTCTGGCGCAAATCTGGCTCCATGAGGGAACCGGCGCGATCATAGCCGATGTGCCGGTCGGCACGCCCAACGCGCGGGCGGCCGCAGAAGCGTTCCGGGAAGCCTACGCGATGCTCACGGCGGCCGGTGTGCCGCCGCGCGGCGTCGCCGTGCGCCACTATCATCCGGACGACCCGCGTCAGCTAGCAACGGTACGGCTGAACTATCCGAAAATCTCCGCCGTGGCGGGACCGTGCGGGTTATGGCCGGAGGATCTCGGCCCCTCGATCAAGGACAAAGGCTATTACGAGAACAAGCCGTATTACAATTTCGGCTGCGCCTATCAGCGCAACATGGCGGCGATGGTGGACAATCCATCGGACCTGGTGCAGCCGCGTCCTGAAACGCCCGCCTACACGATACGGCGCACAGAAGGCTACGAAAAGTATCGCAAGGGCACCACCACCGCCACCACCTATCCCGAAGCCGAAAAGGCCAAACTCAGCGATACAGGCAAATGATCAGTTACGCGCGCCAGAATCCCGAATCGCCGCCGGAGGTCGCTGCGTCGCCAGCGGAAGACCACATTGCGCCGGCGCCGCGCGTGTCGGTGCAGGCCTTCTGCGAGACGGTCGAGACCGCCGCTGCGGTGCAGTCGGCGGGCGAGGACAGGCGGCTTGCCAAAGCCCATCTCAAGATTCAGATGGGCGGCATGGCGGCCGCCATCGAAGCCTATCGAACCGCGCCTACGCCAAATGTGATCATTCTCGAGACCGAAGGCCGTAACGACATTATCGCCGGCCTCGATCAGCTCGCGACCGTGTGCGATTCCGGGACCCGCGTCATTGTGGTCGGCCGTATCAATGATATCGGGCTATATCGCGAATTGGTGCGTCGCGGCGTCAGCGATTACCTGATTGCGCCGATGAATCCGCTGGACGTGGTGCGATCGATTTGCGGGCTGTTTTCCTCACCGGAAGCAAAAGCCGTCGGCCGCGTTATCGCTGTCGTCGGCGCAAAGGGCGGCGTCGGCGCATCCACTATCGCGCATAACGTGGCCTGGGCCATCGCGCGCGATTTGGCGCTGGATTCGGTGGTGGCCGATCTCGACCTTGCTTTCGGCACCGCCGGCCTCGACTACAATCAAGATCCGCCGCAAGGGATCGCCGACGCAGTATTTTCGCCCGATCGCGTCGACACGGCGTTTGTCGACCGCTTGCTGTCGAAATGCACCGATCATCTCAGCCTGCTGGCGGCGCCCGCGACGCTCGACCGCGTCTACGACTTCGGCGCCGACGCTTTCGATGCGATCTTCGATACGCTGCGCACCACGATGCCGTGCATCGTGCTCGATGTCCCGCATCAATGGTCGGGTTGGACCAAGCGCGCGCTGGTTGCCGCCGACGATATCCTGATCGTCGCATCGCCAGACCTCGCCAACCTGCGCAACACCAAGAATATGTTCGATCTGTTAAAGGCAGCGCGGCCCAACGACCGGACCGCGCTTTATTGCCTGAATCAGGTCGGCGTTCCCAAGCGGCCGGAAATAAACGCCAGCGAGTTCGCGAAGGCGATCGAAAGCGAGCCGATTGTTTCGATTCCATTCGATCCGCAAATGTTCGGCTCGGCGGCAAATAACGGCCAGATGATCGCGGAGATCTCCGCGGCCCATCGAAGCACCGAAATGTTCCTGCAGATCGCGCAACGGTTGACGGGCCGCGGTGAGACCAAAAAGCCGAGAGGTTCGTTCCTTTCACCCCTGATCGAGAAGCTGCGGGCAAAGTAGCTTGACCCGTTTGGAGTGTCGTCGTGTTTGGTAAGCGTAGCGGTACAGAAGGCGATTCAAGGATCGCGCGGCCGGTCGCGGCCGCGCCGGAGCCTCCTCCCGGCGCAGCTGCAGCTCAGCGCGCTCCATTGCCGCCCGCCGTTTCATCCCCGCCCCTGGCGCCGGCCAAGCCGGCTCCGCCTCCACCCGCAATGGAAGCGCGGCGCTCCGACACCTACTATCAGGTCAAGGCGACGATCTTCGGCGCCCTGATCGAAGCAATCGATCTTGCCCAGCTCGCCAAGCTTGACGGCGAATCGGCGCGTGAAGAAATCCGCGACATCGTCAACGAGATCATCGCGATCAAGAACATCGTCATGTCGATCGCCGAGCAAGAAGAATTGCTCGACGACATCTGCAACGACGTTCTCGGATACGGTCCGCTCGAGCCGCTGTTGTCGCGCGACGACATCGCCGACATCATGGTCAACGGCGCCGGCACGGTCTACATCGAAGTTGCCGGACGAATTCAGCGTACCGGCATTCGCTTCCGCGACAACCAGCAACTCCTCAATATCTGCCAACGTATCGTCAGCCAGGTCGGCCGGCGCGTCGACGAATCCTCGCCGATCTGCGACGCGCGCCTCGCCGACGGTTCGCGCGTCAACGCCATCGTTCCGCCGTTGGCGATCGATGGCCCAGCGCTCACGATCCGCAAGTTCAAAAAAGACAAGCTAACCCTCGACCAGTTGGTCAAATTCGGGGCGATCACGCCGGATGGCGCGGAAATCCTGCAGATCATCGGCCGCGTCCGGTGCAACGTGCTGATTTCGGGTGGCACCGGCTCCGGCAAGACGACGCTGCTGAATTGTCTCACCAACTATATCGACGATGAAGAACGCGTCATCACCTGCGAAGACGCCGCCGAGCTTCAGTTGCAGCAGCCGCACGTGGTGCGGCTGGAGACCCGGCCACCCAACATCGAGGGCGAAGGCCAGGTCACGATGCGTGAACTGGTGCGCAACTGTCTGCGCATGCGTCCCGAACGCATCATCGTCGGCGAAGTCCGCGGCCCCGAGGCATTCGACCTGCTGCAAGCCATGAACACCGGTCACGACGGATCGATGGGGACCCTGCACGCCAACAACCCCCGCGAAGCTCTGTCACGATGCGAATCCATGATCACGATGGGCGGCTTTTCGCTGCCGTCGCGGACCATTCGCGAGATGATCTGCGCCTCGATCGACGTCATCATCCAGGCCGCTCGCTTGCGTGACGGCTCCCGCCGCATCACCCACATCACCGAGGTGATGGGGATGGAAGGCGACACCATCATCACCCAGGATATTTTCCTCTACGACATGATCGGCGAGGACGCCACCGGCAAGATCATCGGCCGGCATCGTTCGACCGGCATCGGACGGCCGCGCTTCTGGGAACGCGCACGATACTATGGCGAAGAGAAGCGGCTCGCCGCAGCGCTCGACGCCGCCGAAGTCAAAGGCGAGGTTTGAAGGAGATCGCCATGAAGATACAAACACTCGCTCTGGCTTTCCTTGCCGCCGTCGCCATCGGCGGCGTGGCCTGGGTCTTTCTGTACCCTTTGCTTTCGGGAGAGAAGAAGGCCGAAAGCCGCCGGGCATCCGTGGCCAAGGCGGAGCCCGTTGCGGCGCGCCAGAGTCAAAAAGACCAGCGCTCGCGCCGCGAACAGGTCGAAGGTTCACTGAAGGAACTCGAGGCGCGGCGGCTGAAGGACAAGAAGGTCACGCTGACCGCCCGCCTCACGCAAGCCGGCCTCGACTGGACACCGCGGAAATTCATGATTGTTTCCGGCATTCTGGCCGCGGTCGCTTTTGTGATGGCGATGATGGCGGGAGGCGGGCCGCTTGGTGCCATCGGCATGGCGTTCGCCGCCGGCTTTGGCCTGCCGCGCTGGCTGCTGAGCTTTCTCAAGAAGCGACGGGAAAAGGCCTTTTTGCGCGCGCTGCCGGACGCCGTCGACGTGATCGTTCGCGGCATCAAGGCCGGCCTGCCGCTATTTGAATCCCTCAAGGTCGTTGCCGCCGACTCGCCGGAACCGCTCAAGGGCGAATTTTTGGCCATCATCGAAACCCAGGCTATTGGCATGCCGCTTGGCGAGGCCTGCGGGCGCCTGTTCGACCGTATGCCGGTGCCGGAGGCAAACTTCTTCGGGATCGTCATCTCGATCCAGCAAAAATCGGGCGGCAATCTCTCCGAGGCCCTTGGCAACCTGTCCAAGGTGCTGCGCGACCGCAAGAAGATGGCCGAGAAGATCCAGGCCATGTCGATGGAAGCCAAGGCCTCGGCGGGCATCATCGGCGCACTGCCGCCGATCGTCATGCTGCTCGTCTATCTTACGACGCCGGCCTACATCTCCCTGTTATGGACGCACCCGACCGGCCAATTGATGCTGGTCGGTTGCGCGATCTGGATGTCGATGGGCATCCTCGTCATGAAAAAAATGATCAACTTCGACTTCTGACGGTGCAGCATGATTAGTTTTCTGGTCGACAAACTCCACGACGCGCGGTTCATGACCATGTTGCTCGCCGCGATTGCCGCGAGCGCGACGGCGTACACCCTGATCATGCCCCTGTTCGCGGGCGAAGGGCTTGCCAAGCGCATGAGGGCGGTTGCCAGCGAGCGCGAGCGGATCCGGGCTCGCGAGCGCGAGCGTCTCTCCAAGACCGAAAAGGTTTCGCTGCGCCAGTCGCCGAAGCAGATCGTTGCCAAGGTGGTTGAAGACTTCAATCTGGGAAAATGGCTGGCCCAGGAAGCCGCGCGCGACAAGCTCACGATGGCGGGTTACCGCGGCCAGGCCCCCTATGTCACATTCCTGTTCTTCCGCCTGGTGACTCCCATCGTGCTTTTCATCGCGGCGATCCTGTATGTGTTCGTGATTTCGCATATGGAAAAGTCGTTCCCGATCAAAATTGGCATTTGCATCGGCGCCGCCTATCTTGGTTTGCAGGCGCCGATGCTGTTCCTGAAAAATGCGATCTCAAAGCGCCAGCTCTCGATCAGGCGCGCCTTTCCCGACGCGCTCGATCTCCTGCTGATCTGTATCGAATCCGGCATGTCGATCGAAGCGGCGTTCCGCAAGGTCAGCGTCGAGATCGTGACGCAGTCGGTGGCGCTGTCGGAGGAATTCACGCTGACCACGGCCGAGCTCTCTTATCTGCAGGATCGCAAGGTCGCTTACGAGAACCTCGCCAAACGTACCGGCCTTGAGGGCGTCAAGTCGGTCTGTCTCGCCTTGCAACAGTCGGAGCGTTACGGAACGCCGCTGGGCCAGAGCCTG
>DATGGY010000258.1:0-61491 GCA_035308285.1 Bradyrhizobium sp.
TCATAGAATCGCAGCAACAGCGCCAGCACCGTCGATTTGCCGCCGCCGGAAGGCCCGACCAGTGCCGTGACCTTTCCGGGCTCGGCGATAAAACTCATGCGGTTGAGCACCGGCTCGTTCGGCCGGTAGGCAAAGCTCACCTCGCGGAGTTCGACGCGAGTGTCCGTAAGCTTCAGCGGCGGCTTTTCGTCTTCGTCGGGCTCGGTTTCGGGGCTGTCGACGATCTCCAGCAATTTGCGGGCGCCGATCAGGCTGGAATTCAGTTCGAGATTGAGGCGCGCCAGGCGCTTGGCCGGTTCATAGGCCAGAAGAAACGCGGTCAGGAACGAGAAGAACTGGCCGGGCGTCGCGCCCAAGGCGACGACGCTGTAGCCGCCATACATCAGCCCGCCCGCCACCGCAAACCCGCCGAGCGTTTCCATCAATGGGCTCGCCCGGTTGGAAACCCGCGCCATCTTGTTGGCGTTGTTCTCGACCGCGGCGATGCCAGCGTCGATGCGTTCGCGCATCGTCGCTTCGAGCGTGAAGGCCTTGACGGTGCGGATGCCTTGCAGCGATTCCTGCATGGTCTCCATGATGTCGGCGGTGCCGGTGAACTGGTTGTGGGAAAGGCGCTTGATCCGCTCCACCAGCTTGCGCAGCACCAGCATGGCGGGCGGGGCTACTGCGAATCCGAACAACGCCATATAGGGATCCTGCGACACCATCACGGCAATGAGCCCGATCAACGACAACACGTCGCGGCCTACCGCATTGATCAGGAGATTGAGGACCTTGGTGACGGAATCCGCGCCAGCGGTAAGGCGCGCCAGAAATTCCGACGAATGCCGTTCGGAGAAAAAGCCGACGCTCTCGCTCATCAGTTTGCCGAACAGGCGGCGCTGGTTGTTGGCAAGGATAGCGTTACTGATCTTCGATAAAATCACCTGATGCCCGTAGGTCGCCGCGCCCTTGATGATGAAGATCACCACCGTGACGCCTGACAGGATCATGATCCCGCGGATGTTCTTGTCGACATAGGCCTGATTGATGACTTGGCCGAGCAGATAGGCCGAGCCCGCGGTGGTCGCGGCCGACACCGCCATCAGCGCGAACGCCATCAGATAGCGCCGCCAATAGGCGGCACCCTGTTCCATGACCAGGCGGCGAATCAGAATCGCGGCCCCATAGGGGTCGTCTGTGATCTTCTTCGGAAGTTCGGTCATCCGCGTTCCTTTGACAGCGTTGGGCAGGCCCGTGCCTTAACTGTCAAAACAACGTCTCATTGCCTGCTATGTCGGGGATTTTCAAGCCAAATCAGGGCTTGCATTTGGTCCGATTTTTAGGCCGAGACCGCGTGCGTCAGCTCGCCATGGCGCTCGCTGAGCAATTTCTCTTCCCAGGCCAGCGCATGGGCTGCGATGGTTTCGAGATCATCGAATTGCGGCTTCCAGTCGAGGATGCTGCGGATGCGATTGGTATCGGCGTTGATCCGGATTGCTGTAGACTGCGGCGGTGGAAGAAAAGATGAAGCGGTAACAAGCACCGTCATGAACTCACCCGTCTCCCAATGGAAGTCCGATGCTATCGGGATCGCGGTGAAGAGGGGTTTCGGCGCGTGCCAACTGGCCACTATGCTTAATGTTACGTATAGGAAATTCGCGAAACGGAGCCGGATGTGGGACCACAGGACATTTCCGCCGACAATCTGCAGCTTATCGTGCCGAATCTGCACAGGCGCTATTCCGGCGTCACCGCGACCAACCGCATGGCGGCGCCGAAGCTCGCCCAAATGTTCCGCGCGGCGTGGCTTGGTCCCAACCGGCCCGAAGGCATCGGGAAAATCGGATTTTCCCTTCTTCTGAAATTGTGGCGAAGGAAAACGCCGCTGATCTGGCACGCGCGGCGCAACAACGAGATGATCGCGGGCGTGGTGCTGCGCTCGCTCGGCTGGCCGTTCAAACTGGTATTCACCTCGGCGGCGCAGCGGCACCATAGCTGGCTCACGCGCTGGCTGATCCGGCGGATGGACGCGATCATCGCCGCCAGCGACATCTCGGCATCCTTTCTCAAGCGCAAGGCCACCGTGATTTTGCATGGCGTCGATACCGATCGCTATTCGCCGCCCTCGAATCGCGCCGCCGCGTTTGCGGAAACCGGGCTGCCGGGCCGCTACGCCGTCGGCTGTTTCGGCAGGGTGCGGGCGCAAAAGGGCACCGATGTGTTCGTCGAAGCGATGTGCCGGCTATTGCCGCGCTTTCCGGAGTTTTCCGCCGTCGTGGTCGGGGCGATCGTGCCGGAGCAGCAGGGCTTTGCAAACGATCTAAAGAAGCGGATCGAGGCCGCGGGGCTCAACGCGCGCTTTCTCATGACGGGCGAAGTGGCAATCGAGGAAGTGCCGCGCTGGTACCAGCGGCTCACCATCTACGCCTTCACCTCGCGCAATGAAGGTTTCGGGCTGACGCTGATCGAGGCGATGTCGGCGGGAGCAGCACTGGTGGCCTCGCGCGCGGGTGCCGCCGAAGTCGTGGTCGAGGACGGCGTCACCGGCGTGCTGACGCCGCCCGGCGACGTCGAAGCGCTGGTGGCGGCACTGGAGCCGTTGATGCGCGATCCGGCTTCCGCAAACGCAATGGGCGAGCGGGCGCGCTCGCGGGTGCTTGAGAAATTCAGTCTCGATGCGGAAGCAAACGCGATCGCGGCGGTCTATCGCGCGCTGATTTGAGCCATGACATCGGCGACAAACGCGTCAAGGTCGCCGCCCGCAAACAGAAACCCCGGGAGCCTGGCGGCCTTCGCGGCCTCGATGTCGCTGTCGCGGTCGCCGATGACAAAGCTGCCTTCGCGCTTCACCGGCCAATGTTCCATCAAATCGTGGATCATTCCCGGGCTCGGTTTTCGCCAGTGGTGGTCTTCGAGATAGCCCTCGACCGACCCGTCAGGATGATGCGGGCAATAGCGGATATCGTCGATATGGGCGCCCTGGGTCGCGAGTTCGGCGCACATCCAGTCGTGCAAGCTGTTGAGATCGTCCTCGGTGAAGAAGCCGCGCGCCACGCCGGATTGATTGGTGAAGAAGAACACGAAATATCCGGCGTCGTTGAGTCTGCGGATCGCTTTCGCCGCGTTCGGCATCCAGCGGATGCGTTCCCGCGTGCCCATATAGCCGTCGTCGTGATTGACGACGCCGTCGCGGTCTAGGAAAGCGGCGGGCCTTGAGGCGGAGCGGGCAGAACCGGCACCGCTCATTTTCCGCCCGCCTTGCGCATCATCTCCTGCTCGATCTCGTCGCAGATGCCGTGCGCAACGGCCAGGTGAATTTGCTGGATCACCGGCGTGTCGTCGCTGGGCGCGACCAGGAGATGGTCGCAGACCGCGCCGAGCGCCGCACCCTTGCTGCCCGTGAAACCGATGGTGACGAGCCCGCGCTCCTGCGCCGTCTTTAGCGCCGCCAGAATGTTCGGCGAACGGCCCGATGTGGACAATGCGAGCAGCGCGTCGCCGGACCGGCCGAGACCTGCCACCTGTCGCGCGAATATTTGCTCGATGCCATAGTCATTGCCGATCGCGGTGAGCGCCGAGGTGTCGGTGGTCAGCGCGATCGCCGCGTAAGCCTGCCGGTCCTGCTTGTAGCGGCCGACGATTTCGGCGGCGATGTGCTGGGCGTCGGCGGCGCTGCCGCCATTGCCGACGATCAGGAGCTTGTGGCCTGCGCGTAGCGCCGTGGTGATGACCTCGCCGATTTTCCGCGCGGTGGCGAGGAGCTTCGCATCTTTTGTCGCGCGCTCAAGGGCGGCCAGCGACACGGCCAAATGTGCTGCGATCGGGTCTTTGGAAGTTTGGCTCAAGCGGCACCGTTAAGAGGTTGAAGTTTCCGTCTTGGTAATGACCGCGCGGGGCGGGCGCAAGCTAACTGTCATTCCGGGGCGATGCGCAGCAGCGAACCCGGAATCTCGAGATTCCCCGATGTGCACTGCACATCTGAGGTCTGGTGCTTACGCACCATCCCGGAATGACGAATCCTTACGCGCCGATCCCTGCCTTGGCCAGGACGCGCTGCGCGATATCGGCGACGTCGGAAGCCGGAATGTCCCGCATGCAGCGATGGTCGTTCATGGTGCAGACCGGGCGGTGGCAGGGTTGGCAGGCTACGACCGTCTTGGTCTGAACGGTCGCCGCCAGGCCGTTGAGCGGCGCCCAATGATAGGGGCTGGTGGGGCCGAAAATGCCGATGGTCGGCGTCCCCAGGGCGGCGGCCACATGCATCAGGCCGGAATCGTTGGAGATCGCAAGGTTTGCGGCCGCCATCGCCAGGATGCCGTTGCGCAGGTCGGTTCCGGTGAGGTCGCGCACACGCGATCCGCCGACGGCGGCAATCTCCGCGGCGAGCGTCTGTTCGGAAGGCCCGCCCACGACCCAGACGTCGAGCCCTCGATCGGCCAAGAGCCTCGCGGCTTGCGGATAGTAGCTCCAGCGCTTGGACGAACCGACCGAGCCCGGCGCCAGCGCCACGGTCTTGCCGTGGCCGAGCGCTTTGGCCTGCCGAAAGCGGCTCACCTCGTCGGCAGCCACCTTAAGCTGGGGCACCGGCCATTCCGGCGGCAAAGGGGCGCCATCGGGCAAGGCGAGGGCGGCATTCTTGTCGATGAAGCGGGGCAGGGCCTTCTCGCCCCTGCGCCAATGGTTGATCAGGCCAAATCTAGCCTCGCCGACAAAACCCACCCGTTCGGGGATGCCGGCCAGCGCCGGCGCGATCGCCGACTTCCAGGTGCGGGGCAGGATGATCGCCGTGCCGTAGCCCCTGGCGCGGAACTGGGCGGCCAGCCCCCATTGCCTCGCCACCGCCAGCCGGCTGCGCGGCAGGTCCCAAACGATGCCGGCACGGACGCCGGGCATGTAATCGACTAAGGGGGCGCAAAGGGTGGTGGCGAGGAGATCGACCGGCCGGTTGGGCCAGCGCTGGTTCAGCACCCGAACCACGCTGTGGCCACGCACGAAGTCGCCGATCCACATATAGGGAACGATCAGGATCGGCCGGGTGTCGTCTGGATCCTCCATCTTCACAATATGTTCTGAATCATAATTCATAATTAGTGGCGGGCCCCCGCGATTTAATTGATGCCTGTCGGTAACTGCTCTGCGCGGCGGGGTAAAGCCGGCAGGTAACCATCTTCACCACGCCGGACCACCCAAGTTGCTTGCAGGGCGGGACGGCGCGCGATCAGCAAAAGTGGAAGCCCGGTTTTGCGCCCGATCGCGCGCTTAAATTATTGAGTTGGCGCATGATCTGTTCGCCAAACCGCTTACACTTTGGCGGATCATGCGCTAGGCAAAGCTGACCTTCGATATCAGGGACGAGGCCAAATGTTGCTGGTGACCGGTGGCGCCGGTTTTATCGGATCGAATGTCGTGGCCGCGCTCAACGACGCCGGCCGCGCCGATGTCGTCGTCTGCGACGTGCTCGGCGGAGACGGGAAATGGCGCAATCTCGCCAAGCGCCAGTTGGCCGACATCGTGCCGCCCAAGGAGTTGCTGGCCTGGCTGAGCGGCCGAAGGCTCGATGCGATCATCCATATGGGCGCGATTTCCGACACGACCGCAACCGACGGCGATCTCGTCATCGAGACAAATTTCCGTTTTTCGGTGCGGCTTCTGGACTGGTGCACCGCGAATGCCGTGCCCTTCATCTACGCGTCGTCGGCTGCGACCTACGGCAACGGCGCGCAGGGGTTTCGCGACGACCAGTCGCTTCCCGCCTTGAAGGCGCTGCGGCCGATGAACCTCTATGGCTGGAGCAAGCATCTGTTTGATCTCGCGGTTGCCGAACGCGCGAGCAAGGGTGAGAAGCTGCCGCCGCAATGGGCCGGCCTGAAATTCTTCAACGTGTTCGGCCCCAATGAATATCACAAGGGCACGATGATGAGCGTGCTGGCGCGGCGCTTCGATGACGTCAGGGCCGGCAAGGTGCTGGAACTGTTCAAGTCGCATCGCGAGGGCATCGCCGATGGCGATCAGCGGCGCGATTTCATCTATGTCGACGACGCGGTGCGGGTGGTGACGTGGCTGCTCGCGACCCCATCGGTCTCCGGCATCTTCAACGTCGGTACCGGCAAGGCCCGCAGCTTCAAGGATCTGATGCATGCGGCGTATGCTGCGCTGGGAGCTGTGCCGAATATCCGCTACGTCGATATGCCGCCATCGATCCGCAACAGCTACCAGTATTTCACCCAAAGCGATGTCGATCGGCTCACGCACGCCGGGTATAACGGCGGCTTCACGGCGCTGGAGGAGGCGGTCGGCCAATACGTCAAGGGTTACCTCGATCGCGCCGATCGCTACCGCTGAACGGACAATTTGAACCGATGTTCGATTTTGAAGCCCTGATTCCCGCGATGTCGCGCCAGACCGTGCTCTGCGTCGGCGACCTCATGCTCGACGAATTTGTCTATGGCGAGGTGTCGCGGATTTCGCCGGAGGCGCCGGCGCCCGTCATTGCCGTGCAGCGAAGCGAAACCAATATCGGCGGCGCCGGCAACGTCGCGCGCAATATCGCCGCTCTCGGCGCGCGCTGCATCTTTGTTGGCCTGATCGGCGAGGACGCGGCGGCAACGCAGCTCAAGACCGCGCTGGCCAAGGAAGGGCTGATCGAAAGCATTCTGATTTGCGATTCCACCCGCCCGACGACGCGGAAAGTGCGTTTTGTCTCCGAGCATTTCTCCACCCACATGCTGCGCGCGGATTGGGAGCTGGCGCAGCCGGCCGCAGGCGATGTCGAGCAAAAACTGATTGACGCCATCCTGCCGCAGCTCGCGCGCGCCGACATCGTGCTGTTGTCCGATTATGCCAAGGGCGTGCTGACCGCGCGCGTGATCCGCAATGTGATCGATGCCGCCCGCAAACTCGGCAAGGCCGTGATCGTCGATCCCAAGAGCGCCAATTTCGCGGTCTACCGCGGCGCGACGCTGCTCACGCCCAACCGCAGAGAGTTTGCGGACGCGACCCGAAGCCGCGCGGATTCGGATCAGAGCATCGCGGAGGCCGCGCTGGATGCGATGCAGCTTGCCGATTGCGACGCTATTCTGGTGACGCAGAGCGAGCACGGCATGACGTTGGTGCCGCGCAAGGGCGATTCGGTGCATGTGCCGGCTCACCCGGTCAAGGTGCGCGACGTCTCCGGCGCCGGCGACACGGTGGCCGCCGTGCTGGCGGTCGTGCTCGCGGCGGGAGCCGGGTGGGAGCCTGCCTTGCGGATGGCGAACGCGGCGGCCGCGGTCGCGGTCGGCAAGAAGGGCACCGCCGTTGTGACGCCGGCCGAATTGCGCCGAAGAATCCTGCCGCATGCCTTCCTTGCGGCCGAGGAAAAGATCGTCGCCGCCGGCGGCGAACTCGACGCCCAACTAGTCGAATGGCGCAGGCAGGGCTTGAGGATCGGTTTCACCAATGGCTGTTTCGACATCCTGCATCCCGGCCACGTCAAGGTCTTGACCGCGGCGCGGGCCGCCTGCGATCGGCTGATCGTGGGCCTGAACAGCGACGCATCGGTGAAGCGGCTGAAGGGCGCCGGCCGTCCGGTCCAGGACGAGCGGGCGCGCGCCGAAGTGCTGGCGGCGCTTGAGGCGGTCGATCTCGTCGCGATCTTCGAGGAAGATACGCCGCTTCGACTGATCGCCGCGATCAAGCCGAGCGTACTGGTGAAGGGCGGCGACTATACCCGCGAGCAGGTCGTCGGCCGCGAGATCGTCGAAGCCCACGGCGGCGAGGTGCTGCTGGTCGACATTTTGCCGGGTTTCAGCACGACCTCGCTGGTCGATCGCGCGCGGGGAGGCAAAGCTTGAGCGCCGTCGCGCCGGAAACGACGGGCGCGCAGCTTTGGCTGCGGTGGCGTGATCGGGCGGCCTGGGTCACCACATCTGATGTTTTCCTCATCCTGGTTGCAACTGCGCTGCCATGGTCGACGTCGCTGACGGCGGTTTTTACGGTTGCCGCGATTGTGACCATGGCGCCATTCTTCGATGCGAATGCGTTCCTGCAATCCGTAAAACGTCCGGTTTCCATCGTGCCGATGGCGCTGTTCGTCCTCGCGCTCGCCGGAACGCTCTGGTCGGATGCGCCATGGGGCGCGAGGCTTTATGCCGTCGGCCCGATCGCGAAATTGTTGATGCTGCCGCTATTGTTCTATCATTTCGAGCGCTCGACGCGTGGCGTGCAGGTGTTTGCGGCCTTTCTGGTGTCGTGCATTGCCCTGATGGCGATGTCCTGGCTCGTCGCCTACGATCCACGGTTTGCGCTGAAGGCCGGCGCCGAATACGGCGTGGCGGTCAAGAACTATATCGACCAGAGCCAGGAATTCGCTCTGTGCGCCGTGGTGCTCGCCTATCCCGTCATCGTGATGTTACGGGCGAGGAGAACTTGGCTTGCCGCTATGTTCATTGCGATTTCCGTGAGCTTTGTCTTCAACATGCTGTTTGTGAGCATATCGCGCACCGCGCTGGTGACGATACCGGTCATGCTCGCCGTATTTGGTCTTTTGCATTTGCGATGGCGGACCAATCTCATGATCCTCTCCCTGATGATCGGAGCCGTCGTGGTTGCCTGGACGGTGTCGCCGAAACTGGAGGGGACGGTTAAGTCCTTCAAACGGGACTATCAGCTCTACATGGAACGGGGTACTTCCACTTCGATCGGTGAGCGGCTGGAGTTCTGGAAGAAGTCGGCGGGATTTATCGCCGAGGCGCCGATCATCGGCCATGGCACCGGGTCGACAAATGGGCTTTTCGAGCAAGCCGCAGCTCACGCTCCCGCCGTGCTGGCTGCCGGCAAGGTGGTGAGCAATCCTCACAACCAGACCCTGGCCGTTGCGATCCAATGGGGCGTACCCGGCATCCTGATTTTGTATGCGATGTGGTGGCTGCACCTCTCGCTGTTTCGCGGCGAGGGCCTGATGGCATGGATCGGGCTGATGGTGGTGGTGCAGAATTTTTTCACCTCGCTGTTCAATTCCCATATTTTCGATTTCAACGAGGGGTGGATGTATGTTCTCGGCGTGGGTATCGCGGGCGGGACGTTGCCGAGGCCTCCCCTGCGCGAGACGCCGGCTTCGACTTCAAATTCCGTTGACCCGTGACGGCTGGAATGCCTTCGCCGGATCAGCTATCAGCATATTCGAGAACGGGCCGCGCCCGACATTTTTGGTGAGCTGTCAGCGACATGACGCGCCTTCGAAATCTGACCCCGCGCAACGCCCTGATTGCCGCGCATGATGCGTTGGCGACCGCGGCCGCGCTGCTGGCGAGTTTTTATCTGCACTTCGAAGGCGACCTTCTGACCGATCGTCTGCCGCTATTGTTGAAGATCCTGCCCTGGTTCGTCGGCTTCAGCGTGGTGGTTTGCTATGTCTTCAACCTGACCACCACCAAATGGCGGTTCATTTCGCTTCCCGACGCGTTGAACATCCTGCGCGCGGCCGCCGTGCTGGCGGTCACGCTGCTGGTGCTGGACTACATTTTTGTCGCGCCGAACGTTCAAGGCACGCCGGTGGCGCCGCGTGTTCAGGGCGCGTTCTTTTTCGGCAAGGTGACGATCATCCTGTTCTGGTTTCTCGAGGTGTCGTTTCTCGGCGCCTCGCGCTTCGCCTATCGTTATTTCCGTTATACGCGCGTGCGGCGTCACGCCAGGGTGGAAGACGCAGCGCCAACGCTCCTGGTCGGCCGCGCCGCCGACGCCGAGATCCTGCTGCGCGCCATCGAAAGCGGCGCCGTCAAGCGGATCTGGCCGGTCGGCCTGTTGTCGCCATCGCCGGCCGATCGCGGCCAGTTGATCCGCAACATTCCCGTGCTCGGCGGCATCGACGATGTCGAGGACGTAATCGCTGAATTCAAAAGGCGCAGCAAACCGATTGCCCGAATCGTCATGATGCCGTCGGCGTTCGATCCGGAGGCTAGGCCCGAATCCCTGCTGATGCGGGCGCGCCGGCTGGGGCTGATCGTCAGCCGTCTGCCCTCGCTGGAAAGCGGCGATGCGCCGCGCTTGACGACGGTTGCGGTCGAGGATCTGTTGCTGCGGGGAAGCGAAAAGATCGACTATGCGCGTCTCGAAGCGCTGGTGAAGGACAAGGCCGTCATCGTCACCGGCGGGGGCGGTTCGATCGGTTCGGAGATTTGCGAGCGCATCGTCACGTTCGGGGCCGCGCGGCTGCTCGTGATCGAGAATTCGGAACCGGCGCTCTATGCCATCACCGAAGCACTCGCGGCGCAGGGAACCAACGCCGCGATCGAGGGACGCGTTGCCGATATCCGCGACCGCGATCGCATCCAGCGGCTGATGAACGAATTCAAGCCGAACATCGTCTTCCACGCCGCGGCGCTCAAGCATGTGCCGATCCTCGAACGCGACTGGAGCGAGGGCGTGAAAACCAATATTTTCGGATCGGTGAATGTCGCCGATGCGGCGCTGGCGGCGGGCGCCGAGGCGATGGTGATGATCTCGACCGACAAGGCGATCGAGCCGGTATCGATGCTGGGTCTGACCAAGCGGTTCGCCGAGATGTATTGCCAGGCGCTCGATCACGATCTAGCCGCCGTGCCGGGTGGCAAGCCGCGGATGCGGCTTATCTCGGTGCGATTCGGCAACGTGCTGGCGTCGAACGGATCGGTGGTGCCGAAGTTCAAGGCCCAGATCGAAGCGGGCGGTCCGGTGACGGTCACCCATCCCGACATGGTCCGCTATTTCATGACGATCCGCGAAGCCTGCGACCTCGTGATCACGGCAGCCGCGCATGCGCTCGCCCCGGTGCGTCCGGACGTTTCGGTCTATGTGCTCAACATGGGACAGCCGGTCAAAATCGTCGATCTTGCCGAGCGCATGATCCGGCTTTCGGGCTTAGAGCCCGGCCACGATATCGATATCGTTTTCACCGGAATGCGGCCGGGCGAGCGGCTGAACGAGATTCTGTTTGCGAGCGAGGAGCCGGCCGTCGAGATCGGCGTCGCCGGCATCATGGCGGCCAAGCCCAACGAACCGCCGATGCAGTCGCTGCGCAAATGGATCGCCGCCCTCGATCAGGCGATCGCGCGGGATGACCGGGCCACCATCAAGGCCGTGCTGAAGGATGCCGTCCCGGAATTCGGCTCGAACGCCGCGTAGAGCCTCGCTATCGCGGCCTCGAAAACCGGTACATCGAAAATCCCACCGCGGCGGCGCCGGCGAGGATGAGCGCGGTGTCGATGGCCGTCGATTGCATCCCGATCGAGGCAATCGCGAGCGCAGCGAGAACGAGATTGAGGAGGAACACCTCGCTCACGACGCGGAGCACCGTAAAGCCATTGTCGGTCGCGCGCTGATAGAAATGCGAGCGATGCGCCGCCCAGAACGGCTCGCGGCGGATCACCCGGAGGAGCAGGGTGACGGTGGTATCCGACAAATAATAGAGCGGCAGCAACAACGCGGCGGCGAGATGCTGATGCCAGGCCAGTTCCAGCAGGCACCAGCCGAGCAGCAAGCCGATCGGCAAGCTGCCGACGTCGCCGAGAAAGATGGTCGCCACCGGGCGGTTGAAGGGCGCAAACCCGATCATCGCGCCGCAAAGCGCCGCGGCCATGATCGCGGGCATTTGGGGAAATTCGCCGAGCCATCCCAGCGCGGTCATCGCCGCCGTGACGGGCACGATTTCGGCCACCATCATCCAGTCCAGCCCGTCCATGAAATTGACGAGATTGACGAACCAGAGCCCTGCCAGCAGCAGTAGGCCGCGTTCGATCCAGAGCGGCATTGCCGGAACGATCCGAAGCTCGCCTGGAGCTGCAACCAGGATCGCGCCCACGGCGACGCCCTGCAGCAGAAGCCGCGTCACAACGGGGATGGATTTAAGGTCGTCGGCGAAACCGACTATTGCGATGAACAGTGTGGCGCCGAAAATTGCGGGCGGCAAATTCGAATCGAATCTCTCGATGCCGGTAAGGACGGCGCCTGCGATCGCCAGCGTCGCGGCGATCACCGCAATGCCCGCGCCTTGCGGGGTCGGGACGCGATGCGAAGATCGCGCGTTGGGTTTGGCGAGCGCGTGCTTGTCGAGCAGCGGCCGGATCGCCCAGGTCAGGCCCGCCGACAGCACCGCCGCGGCAACGGCCGCCAAAAGCATCAGCCACGTTTCGGAATTGTTCATTCTGTCCAATATCGCCGTTACTCCGGCACTTCGATCGGCACGGCGCCCTTCGCTGCCTTTTCAGCCGAGAAGATCCACACCAATCCGCCGAAACCGCCGACGATGAACGATACCGCGCCGTAGAGCAGCGAGATATTGATGCCTTCATAAGTCAACAGGCCGGCATATCCGAACGCCAGTCCCATCGTCGCCTCGCGGACGCCCCAGCCGGCGATCGAGATCGGCAGCATCGTGATCAGCATCACCGGTGGAATCAGCAGAAAAGTCTGGCTGAACGCCACCGGCGCCGTGATCGATTGAACGACGCACCAGGCGATCACTACGGCCAGAACGTGAACCAATAGCGACAGAACCGCAATCGAGGGGCCCGATCGCTTGCTGAACATGACCCGGTTCGCAATGACGGCGCAGGCGTGAATATGGTGCGTTCCCCACCAGCGTTTCAGCCAGGGCCATGGCAAGACGCCAACGAGAAGAAAGCCCGCGCCGCCGGCGAGTGCCGCGAGATCGATCAGCAGCAATGCCCACCGGCCGTATGCGTCGCCGATCAGTCGATAGCTCCACGGCAGGCTCGCCACGATGATGACGGCCAGCGCGATCAGGCCGATGGCGCGGTCGACGAAGATGGAATAGGTGGCCGCGCGCCATCCGGCCCCGCTGCGCGCGACCAGCCAGAGCCGCACCGCATCGCCCCCGATCGAGGACGGCAGCGTTTGGTTGAAGAAGGTCCCGATCAGATTGTAGCGCATCGCCTGCCTGGTCGGCAGCGGCGCCCCGCATTCGGCGCCGACAATGCGCCACCGCAAGACCCCGATGAAAATCTGAAGGAAGGTGACGGCGATCGCAAGGCCGATCCAGCCCAGGCTCGCGACATCGAGACGCGCGGCGAGATCGGAGAAATTGGCTTTGCGGAGCGCAAGATAAAGCAGCTCCACCGAGACCACGACCTTTAGCGCTGAAAACAGGATCTGGCGCATTTCGCCCGCGTTCGCCAAGTCTTGAGGAATTCACAAGTCTGGAGGAATTCAAATGCGACAGCGCAACGCGATGCCGCGCCGAATTTCGGCGCCTTGGTATGGTTTTAAAGCCGATCTGGCAATAGGCGCATAACTGGGTATTGCGGCCCCCGCAACAGGGCGGCTAAAGAGGCGAATTAGACGCAGGGTCCCGTCAATTCCTGGCGGCGACCAAATATGGGGCGTTGATGGGCAGAAAGATTGTTCCACTGATCATGTGCGGCGGCGCCGGGACGCGGCTGTGGCCCGCCTCGCGCGAGGTTCGGCCAAAGCAGTTCCTGCCGCTGTTCGGGGCGCGCTCGACCTTCCAGGACACGATCCTGCGGGTGTCGGATGCGACGCTGTTTGAGCGTCCGATCGTCATCACCAACGCCGCTTACCGATTCATGGTGCTGGAGCAACTGGCCGAGATCGGGTTTGAGGCCGATATTCTTCTGGAGCCGATGCGGCGGGATTCCGGACCTGCGATCGCGGCGGGCGCGGTGTTTGCGCAAATGCGCGACACCGACGCCGTGGTTCTGGCACTCGCCGCCGATCACGTCGTCCGCGATACGAGAGCCTTCGTCGCCGCCTGCCGGGAGGGACTGGTTGCAGCGGATGCGGGACGCATCGTGACATTCGGGGTCAGGCCTGAGCGCGCCGCCACCGAATACGGTTATATCAGTCCGGGCGATGTGGTTTCCGGAAAGGTTAGGGCCGTGAAGAAATTCGTCGAGAAGCCCGATCCCGCAACGGCTGCCGGATACGTCAAGGCCGGTCGTTTGTGGAACAGCGGCAATTTCATGTTTCGCGCCGCCGTTCTGCTTGACGAATATCGCAACGTCGATGCCGAAAGCGTGCAGGCGGTCTCTGACGCCGTCACCAAAGCGGGGCGCGATCTCGGTTTCGTCACGCTCGATGCGGCTTCCTTCGGATCGGCGAAGGCCATTTCGATCGACTATGCCGTGATGGAAAAGACCGCGCGCGCCGCGGTGGTGCCGGTTGCCTGCGGATGGTCCGACGTCGGCTCCTGGCACGCGGTTTGGGAACTGTCGGACAAGGACAGCCAGGGCAACGCCGCGCAGGGCACGGCCGTGTTCGAGGATTCCCGAAATTGCAACGTTTCCACCGACAAGGCGTTGGTTGCGCTCGAAGGCGTCGACGATCTGGTGGTGGTGGCAACGCAGGACGCCGTGCTGGTGTCGCGGCAAAAGGATGCCAACGGATTGAAGCGGCTGGTCGCGAGGCTCAAGACCGTCGCGCCGCAGGTGACGGAGGAGCACCTCAAGGTGCATCGGCCCTGGGGTTCATATCAGTCGGTCGACATGGGAGACCGCCACCAGGTCAAGCGCATCATCGTCAAACCGGGCGGCCGGCTCTCGCTGCAAAAGCATCACCATCGTTCCGAGCACTGGATCGTGGTGCACGGCACCGCACGCGTGACGGTCAACGAGGCCGTCAGAATCGTGCACGAGAACGAATCGATCTATATTCCGATCGGCGCCGTCCACCGGCTGGAAAATCCCGGCAAGATCTCGCTGGAGCTGATCGAGGTTCAGACCGGCAGCTATCTCGGCGAGGACGACATCATCCGCATCGAGGACGATTACCGGCGCTCGTGAGCTGCCCTAAGCGCCCGGTTTGGCCCGCAAATTCGCACGGGCTACTGCATGATTTGACGTGTGTCGATATTTCCCGCCGTGGGCGGGGCTTGTAATTGTTTGAATCAAAACGTGTTTGGGTTCATTCGGCCAATTATTCGCCACACCTGTGGCGACGTGCTAGAGAACGCCACGGCGTGAGGCGCCAAAGTTACGGCGCCGAGGGGACACAGGGGGTTCAATTGAATGGTTTCCAAAGTATCCGCGTCCGGTGACAAGGCCGAGGCAAAGCCCAAGCTTCGTATCGGCGTCATCGGCGCAGGGATCATGGGCAGCAATCACGCCCGCGTGTTGGCGGGTCTGCCGGATTCGACGCTGGTCGGCATCGTCGATCCCCTGGCCGAGCATCGCACGCGCGCGATCGAGCTTGTCGGCTGCCACGCCTTTGCAAGCCTCGATGAATTGATCGCCGAGGGCGTCGATGCCGTCACCGTTGCGGCGCCGACCCATCTCCACCACGAAATCGCGCTCGCCTGCATCGAACGCAACATCCACGTCATGGTCGAAAAGCCGATCGCCTCCTCGGTGGAGGAGGGGCATCAGATCGTGGCGGCCGCCCGCCGCGCCGGCGTGACGTTGATGGTGGGTCACGTCGAGCGGTTCAATCCGGCGGTGGCCGCCATCAAACAGGCGATCTCCGGCGAGGACATCCTTTCGATCGCGATCACCCGCGTCGGGCCGTTTCCGCCGCGGATGTCGAATGTCGGCGTGGTCATCGATCTTGCCGTGCACGACATCGACTTGATCCGCTGGTTCACCGAATCTGACATCGTCGAAGTGCAGCCGCAGCTCTCGAGCGCCGTCGCCGAGCGCGAGGACATTGCGCTCCTGCAATTTCGAACCGCCTCCGGCGTGCTCGCCCATATCAACACCAACTGGCTGACGCCGTTCAAGGCGCGCAACGTCACGGTGGCGACCCGCGGCAAATACGTCATGGGCGATCTGCTCACCCGTCAGGTGACCGAGTGCTTCGGCTTCAAGCCGGACGGCAGCTATTCGATGCGCCATCTGCCGGTCGGCCATGACGAGCCGTTGCGCGCGGAGCTGATCGCATTCCTGCGTGCCGTGCGGAGCCGCAGCGTGCCGGCGGTGACCGGCGATGAAGGCGTGGCCAGCCTCGAAATCGCGATCCGCTGCCTCGAAAGTCCCGCCAGGCCCGCTGTGAATTCTTCCGCAGCGGCCTCTGCCGCCCGCAAGGGACCGCGGCGCGTCGTCGGTTAGAGCATGATCCGGAAAAGTGGGTACCGGTTTTCCGAAAAGATCATGCTCAAACAAGAGATCTAGCCCGCTTCGCCCCGATGTCCCGCTCCCAATCTTCGCAAGACACCATGAACCAGCATCTGCGCGCCGATCCCATTCCCTTCATCGACATCGCCGCGCAGCGGCGTCGGCTCGGTCGCGCCGTCGACGAGGCGGTGGCCCGCGTGCTCACCCATTGCCAGTTCATCAACGGTCCGGAAGTGGCCGAGCTCGAGGCCGCGCTCGCAGCCTTCTGCGGGGCAAGGCATGTGGTGACCTGCGCGAGCGGCACCGATGCGCTGTTGATGGTGCTGATGGCGAAAGGCGTCGGCCACGGCGACGCGGTGCTTTGTCCATCCTTTACATTCTGCGCGACCGGCGAGGTCGTGGCGTTGACCGGCGCCACGCCGGTGTTCGTCGATGTCGATGAGGCGACCTTCAACATCGACGCGGCTTCGCTCAAGCGCGGGATTGCTACCGCAAGAAGGCTTGGCCTCAAGCCGCGCGGAATTATCCCGGTCGATCTGTTCGGCCAAAGCGCCGACCATGACACCATCGGTACGGTCGCTGCGGCCGAGGACCTGTTCGTGCTGGATGACGCCGCGCAGGCATTCGGCGCAAGTTATAAAGGCCGCCGCCTCGGCGGCTTCGGCGTCATCACCGCGACCAGCTTTTTCCCGGCCAAGCCGCTCGGCTGTTTCGGCGACGGCGGCGCGATCTTCACCGACGACGCCGGATTTGCCGAAACCCTGCGCAGCGTCCGCGTCCACGGCCAGGGCTCGGACAAATACGACAATGTCCGCATCGGCCTGACCGCGCGACTCGACACCGTGCAGGCGGCCGTGCTGATCGAAAAACTGAAAATATTCGAAGACGAGATTTTGGCGCGAAACAAGGTCGCCGAGCGCTATGCGCAAGGTCTCGGCAATGTCGTGACCATTCCCCGTCTTGCCAGCGGCGCGACCTCGGTCTGGGCGCAATATACCATCCGTTTGCCGGAGGGCACCGATCGCGATCGCTTCGCATCGGCCCTCAAAGCCCAGGGCATTCCGACCGCGGTCTACTACCCGAAGTCGATGCATCAGCAGACCGCGTACCGGGACTTTCCGATCGCCGATGGTGGCCTGCCGGCGTGCGAACGCCTGTCTTCCGACGTCATCAGCCTGCCGATGCATGCCTATCTCGATGAGCCGACCCAGGAACGGATCATCAAGACTGTGCGCGGCTACTTTAGCGCATGATCCGGAACCGAGAGGCCGCGCTGGACTAATTGTTGGTTGCGGCTGCCGACATCCCTCATTGTGCTGCAACCGCCTACTCGAGGAGACGGCCCCGTGACCACTCTTATCGAGCGCCTCGACCTGCCCGCCGTGTTTCCGCCCGCGCGCAGTCGGCGCGACACCGAAATTGACACCGTTCAGTTCGCGCAGGCTGCGCTCGCCGCGGCCAAGCAGGAAGGTCTGCAGCTTGCGGTGCGGGCGCGGTATATCGCGCTCGCCGTAATCGCCTGCCTATTGCCGATTATCAATCCCGCTTGGGAGCAGCTTTACTATGTGGCACTGCTTGGCCTGTTTGCGCTGATCGGCTGGGGTCAGGTCAGGGTTGGTCGGGTCGGCGTGTCGAGGGCAGAGCTTGCGCTGTTGTTCTGCGACCTTGCGCTGCTGACGTTCGTCACCGTTGTACCAAATCCCTTCAGCTCCGCGCACTGGCCGGTGGCGCTGCAATACCATCTCGGCAACTTCATCTATTTCTTCGTGCTGCTGTCGGGTGCGACACTGGCCTATACCTGGCGCACTGTCATCGCGGTCGGAACGTGGACCTCCGCTCTTTGGATTGTCGGCATGGTCTGGGTGTGGTGGCAGCCCGATCGCGATCCGGCGCTGACTGCCCGCATTGCAGCAGCGATGGGCGGCGATCAAAGGCTGTTCCAGCTGATCTCGCCCAACTCGATCGTGTTCGGCGCGCGCATCCAGGAGATCGTCGTGTTCATGATTGTCGCAGTGACACTCGCCGTCGCGGTGCGCCGTAGCAATGATCTCCTGATCCGCCATGCCGCAATTGAACGCGAACGCGGCAATCTCGCGCGCTACTTCTCCCCAAACGTGGTGGAGGAATTGTCCAGGCACGACGAACCACTGAAGCAGGTGCGCACGCAAAACGTCGCCGTGCTGTTCGTCGATATCGTCGGCTTCACCGCCTTTGCCGACGTGCGCACGCCGGAGGAAGTTGTGCGCATCTTGCGCGAATTCCACGCGCTGATGGAACAGGAGGTGTTCCGTCACAGCGGCACGCTCGACAAATACCTTGGCGACGGGTTGATGGCGACCTTCGGCACGCCGTTCGTCGGAGAAGCCGACGCCAGCAACGCGCTACGCTGTGCGCAGGCTATGATGGCAGCAGTAGATACGTGGAACGGCGAACGCAAAGCGGCCGGCGAGGCTCCGATCCGCGTCAGTTTTGGTTTGCACTACGGGCCGGTCGTGCTCGGCGACATCGGGCAGACCTGTCTTGAATTTGCGGTGATTGGTTCGACCGTGAACGCCGCAAGCCGACTCGAAACCTTGACCCGCACGCTCGACTGCGCGCTGGTGGCGAGCGAGGATCTCGTCGAGCGCGCCAAGTCCGAACTCGGCAATGCAGATGCGGTGTTTCGGCCACTTATGGCGCAAGCCCCGCAAACAATTCGCGGGCTTGAGCACCCGATCGCGATCTGGACGCAGGCGCGCGGGGGAGTCATAGATCGCCGGTGATCGCAATAGAGAACGGATGGCAGCTTCTCGCACATCGCGTCTTTCGGTGCGGCCGGTTTTCGGAAAAGGTCATGTGCAAATTCCTCATTCTTCCGATTTTGCCGTTTTGAAGTGCCGCGGCTTGCGCTAGAAGCGGCGCATGCTCGGTCGTATCTTCACCGTCGGCGGCTATACGCTCCTTTCGCGGCTGAGCGGATTTGCGCGCGACATCATGCTCGCGGCGATCCTGGGCGCGGGCCCGGTGGCGGATGCGTTCTTCGTGGCGCTGCGGCTACCCAACCATTTTCGCGCCATCTTCGCCGAAGGCGCCTTCAACGCGGCGTTCGTTCCGGCCTATGCCCATGTCCATGGCGAGCGCGGGGACACTTCCGCGAAACTGTTCGCGAATCGCATTTTTACGCTGCTGTTTGTCTCGCAAGTTCTGCTGCTGGCGCTCGCCTGGCTGTTCACCCCGCAGGCGATGAGCATTCTCGCGCCGGGTTTCTCCGACGAGCCCGAGCAGAGGCGGCTTGCGATCGAGTTGACGCGGATCACCTTTCCCTATCTCCTGCTGATCACGCTGGTGACGCTCTATGGCGGCATCCTCAACGTGATGCATCGCTTTGCGAGCGCGGCTGCAGCGTCGATCTTTCTCAATATCTCGATGATGGCGACGCTTGTCGTGGCCGTCTACTTTCCGACCCCCGGCCACGCCGCGGCCTGGGGCGTATTGATCTCGGGCTTCCTGCAATATTTCCTGCTCGCGGGCGATCTTGCCCGCCACGGCGGCTTGCCGCGCTTTGCCCCCCTCAAACTGGACGAGGACGTTCGCGCCTTCTTCCGGGCACTGGGACCTGCGACCATCGGCTCGATGGGCACGCAGCTCGCGCTGTTTGCCGACACCATCATCGCGACGTTCCTGCCCGCAGGCGCGCTGTCGGCGCTGTATTACGCCGACCGGCTCAATCAGCTTCCGATCGGGGTGATCGGGATTGCGATCGGCACGGTGCTATTGCCGGAAATGTCGCGCAAGTTGACGTCGGAGGACCATGAGGGCGCGATGGCCTCGCAGCGGCGGGCTTTCGACTTCACATTGCTTTTTTCGGTGCCGTTCGTCACCGCGTTCCTGGTCGTTCCCAACGTCATCATGCGGGCGATGTTCGCGCGCGGCGCTTTCACCAAAGGCGATGCCGCAGCCGCGGGCGCGACGCTGGCGGCCTATGCGATCGGCTTGATTCCGTTCGTCCTGATCCGCAGCGCGGTCGCAACCTTCTACGCCCGAAAGAATACCGCAACCCCGGTGAAGGCGGCCCTGACCGGCGTTGCCGTCAATGTCGGACTGAAGCTTGCATTGGTGGGCTCGCTGGCGCAAGTCGGTCTCGCTTTCGCCACCGCGGTCGGCGCCTGGATCAATCTGTTGCTGGTCACAGCCTTTGCGGTGAGGGCCGGTTATCTCCACCTCGATCGTACGCTATCGCGATCGCTGGCAAGATTCGTCGCCGCCGGCTTCGTGCTGGGCGCGGCGCTTTGGCTGACGGCGAAGCTCTCGGCCGTATATCTTTCGACTCTCAGCGCCTTCCGCGACGAGGCCGCTTTTGTCTTGCTGATCATTGTCGGCGCGCTGGTCTATGCGGGCTCGGTGCTGCTGCTGTTCGGCCGCGGCTGGCTGAGGTCGCTGGTGCGCGGCTAAGGCGTGTATTCATATGGCGCGCCGGACAGTATGGCGCTTGTAGTGCCCATCGACTTGTGTTGTAAGGCCTGAACTGCTCCGTTCCCACGACGCGGTTCCCTTGCAGAAATTTCAGCCGGGCATGGGTCGGGAGTGAAAATTTTCAATCATAATGTGTTGAAGAGTGAGCATGGCGCGCAACATTCTAATCCTTGGAGCCTCATATGGCTCTCTGCTGGCGACAAAATTGGTGATGGCCGGTCACAACGTGACCCTGGTTTGTCGGAAGAAGACCGCAGAGCTCATCAATCGCGACGGTACCCAAGTTCGCATCAAGCTCCGTGACGAGCCGACGCACCGGGCAATTTTCTCGCGCGATCTGCCTGGCACCCTGGACGCGACCTCGCCCGCAGATGTCGACCTTTCCCGTTATGATCTGGTGTGTCTTGCTATGCAGGAACCACAATATACCAATCATACAATCCGGGTGCTGATGATCAAAATTGCCGAGGCGAAGCTGCCTTGTCTTTCCATCATGAACATGCCGCCGTTGCCGTATATGAAGAGGATTCCGGCGCTTGCGGAAATGGACCTCGAGGAGGCCTACACCAATGCCCAGATATGGGAACGGTTCACGCCTGGACTGGTGACACTCTGCTCGCCTGATCCGCAGGCCTTCCGTCCGCCGGAGGAGCCGCCGAATGTCTTGCATGTAGGCCTGCCGACAAACTTCAAGGCAGCGACATTTGCAAGTGAGGAACACAACCTTCTGCTGCGAGAGCTGGAGACGGACATCGACGCGGTGACGCTGGATGGTCAGGACGTTCCGGTGAAGCTCAAAGTGTTCGACTCGCTATTCGTGCCTCTGGCCAAATGGTCGATGTTATTGACCGGGAACTATCGCTGCATCACGCTGCACGAGCCGCAGTCGATCCGCGAAGCGGTGCATGGCGATCTGAAGCTTTCGCAGTCGATCTATGACCATGTCGATGCGATCGCTCGGCGTCTGGGGGCCGAGGCGAAGGATCAGGTCCCTTTCGAGAAATACGCCAAGGCGGCGGAAAGCCTTCTCAAGCCCTCGTCAGCGGCCCGAGCGGTGTCCAACGGCGCGCCCTTCATTGAGCGAGTTGACCTGCTGGTGAAGCTGATATCGCATCAACTCGGCATGCCCAATGCCGAGATCGACCAAACGGTTCAGATCGTGGATCAAAGGCTGAACGAGAGGATCGTGCCGAGCTGATCCGCTGTGATGTCGTCTCATTGCGGTTCGGGAATTATCTTAAGGTGATAAATTGTTCTCCGGATGATGAGGGGCTGCTTACCCAATGATCCGTGCACCCGCGATACAAGAACTCGCCAGCCTCTCCGAACTCTGTCTGAGGTCAAAAGCCGTGTGGGGTTACAGCGAGGAGTTCATGGTTGCGTGCCGCAGCGAGTTGTCGTTGGAACCGCGCGACTTGGAGTTGACGCCCATCGCAGTTGCCGAACGAGATGGCAAGCAAATCGGTGTTGTACAGGTAAGAGTCGTCGATAGTGAGGCTGATTTGCTGAAACTGTTCGTCGAGCCTAGCGCCCTACGCCGCGGCGTAGGCAAAACGCTGCTTTGCTGGGCTACCAACGTTGCAAGAGAAAAGGGGGCGACCCGGCTATTTATCGATTCAGATCCTAGTGCGGCTCCATTCTATCGACGAATGGGAGCCTACGACGTGGGTGAAGCGCCGTCTGGTTCCATACCTGGGAGGATGTTGCCAAAATTGGCGATCGACCTTTGTCCTGCCGACTAATCTTTACGTCTGGACATGGTACCTTTGAGACATCCCGACCCTTCTGACGAAGGTGGATGAGCTGCACCGAAAAGCGGACTTGCTTTGAAAGTCGGGCCGAGAGAGATTTGCCATGGCGGCTGTCTCGGAAAATCGCGGATAAAAAAAGCGGAGAGCAAGCCATGAACGGCGCGAGGCTAAAACATTACGGCTGGGGCCGCGAAGGCGAGGGCATGACTGCCGCGGAGCAGGCGTTCGTGCTTAGCCGCTACCGCGCCAAGTTTGCGCGCGATGCATTCGAGACAATCGTCGTGCCGAGCCTCGAGGACCTGGCACTGCGCGCGCCGCGGGTTAATCCGCCAGCTTCACTTGCCGCTTTCTGCACCAGCGAACGCTACGACCGCGTGGCGCACGCTTTCGGCAAATCCTTCCCGGATTATGTGCGCGCCATGCTCGGCGACTACGATAGCTTGCCCGACGTTGTCGCATATCCCCGCAGTGAGGCTGAGATTTCCGCTGTGATGGATTGGGCCGGCAGCGTCAGCGCCTCGTTGACGCCGTTCGGAGGCGGGTCGAGCGTCTGCGGCGGTGTCGAGCCGAAAGTTGACGGCATTCGCTACAAGGCAAGCGTCACGCTCGACCTGCGCAATCTCGGTAAAGTCGTCGAGGTGGACCAGGTATCGCGCGCTGCACTGATCGAAGGCGGTGCCTATGGTCCTTCGCTGGAAAATCAACTTAGACAGCACGGGCTGACGTTGCGGCATTTTCCACAAAGCTTCGAATATTCAACCCTGGGCGGCTGGATCGCGACGCGATCGGGCGGCCATTTCGCCAGTCTTTATACCCATATTGACGATTTCGTCGAAAGCTTGCGTGTGGTGACCCCGCGCGGCGTAGTGGAAACGCGCCGCTTGCCCGGGTCTGGCGCCGGCCCGAGCCCCGATCGCATGTTCATCGGCTCGGAGGGGACGCTCGGGGTGATTTCGCGCGCCTGGATGCGATTGCAGCCACGTCCGAAATTCCGCGCCGGCGCCTCGGTCCGTTTCGATTCGTTCTTCGCTGCGGCAGGCGCGGTGCGCGCCATCGCACAGGCCGGCCTATTTCCATCGAACTGCCGCATCCTTGACCCGCAAGAAGCATTCAACACCGGCGCGGCCGACGGCAGCGTCGCGATCATGGTGCTCGGTTTTGAATCCGGCGACCATTCGCCGGATGGGCGGATGGCCCGCGCGCTCGAGTGCTGCGCCGACCTTGCTGGAACGCCGGAGGTCGCAAAAGCCGGCGATGCACATCTCGAAGGCGCGGCAGGAATTTGGCGCAACGCATTTATTCGCATGCCCTATGCGCGCGAGTTCTTGACGCCGGCCGGCCTCATCAACGACACCTTTGAGACCGCCATCACCTGGGATCGGTTCGAAGGTTTCCACGACACACTGAAGGCGGCAACGGAGCGCGCAATCCTCGAGGCGACCGGCATAAAGGGCGAGGTCACCTGCCGCTTCACCCATGTCTATCCGGATGGGCCCGCACCCTATTTCTCTTTCCACGCGCTCGGGCGGCACGGCGCGCTTCTGGAGCAGTGGCAGGCGATCAAGAATGCGGCCAGCGACGCGCTGATCGAGGCCGGCGGTACGATCACGCATCATCACGCGGTCGGCCGCGATCATCGGCCCTGGTACGATCGTCAGCGCCCGGCGCTTTTCGCGGCCGCACTTCAGGCAGCAAAACGAGAACTCGATCCGCAAGGCATGCTCAACCCGGGAGTACTCGTCGATCCGTAAGACGGAGCGGCGCACCGGCCGGCGCTAGCCTCAAGGGATGTCCATTTCTCTTGCAACTATTACGCCTCGGCCATGATGGCGATCACACGCTGCACCAGGGTGGGATCGCGATAGGCGCTGCGCGGCCTCAATAAATTCTGGACTTCGGCGGTCAGCTTGTGCACGGCCGGATCTTCGGCAGCGAGCCGGGTCAGAGCGGTACCGAATTTGAGCGCGGTCTCAAAATCGGCCGGGCGTTGCCCCCGCGTCTCGGGAAACACGAAGTCGAATGTTGCGACCGCCCATGGAGTCTCGATTAACGTCTGTACCTCGGCGAAAAAAATCGGCGCCAACGCGGCCATCGGATTGCTGTCCCCCGCCATTCGCCCGAGGAGCGTCTGGAGAAGGCACGCCTCCTGGGCGGCCACGCTCATGCCTTGTCCGTAGACGGGATTAAAGCGGCAGATGGCATCGGCGATAGGCAAAAGCCCGCGGGGAAATTCGTCGAGCCGTTCGAAGTGGCGGCGCACGCTCTCACGGAAGCCGTAGCGCGCGACCCCGCCAAGGCGCTCGGCGTGGCTGATCGCGTTGTAGATCGTCGGCGTCCGTAGTGCCCGGGCAAATGCCAGAAACCCCTCAGCATCGCCGGACGGCACGTCGTCGTGGCGCCCGCCAATGGTTGCCATCCAGCGGTTGCCCTCCAGCGGCAGCATCAGGCCGCCACGGCTGTCGTGGGGTGCCTGCCCAAAGGTCATGACGCCCCTCCAATCGGCCGGGGCGTCGTCTGGAATGGCAAAGACGCATGTCGCATAGCCGAGATCGATGCCAATCGTGGTTTCCTCCGGAAGTGCTCGGCCGGTCGATTGCAGCAAATCGAGCGTGAGGGCGCCGCTTCCGGAGGCGTCGACGACGAGGTCCGCCGCAATCGTCTCGCTTGCGCCATTGTCGTTTTTATAACGCACGCCGGAAACCGTCTCTCCGTTTGGAGACGCCAGCAATTTTTCGGCTCGGCAATGCTGGCGCAGCGTGATGTTTGAACGGCTTTCCACCCGCCGTCGCACAACGCGCTCGATAGTCGGCCTTGACACCGCGTAACTGAACCAGCCGAGGTCGCGTTGCGGGAACGGATCATAGCCCGGGCGCTCCATGCGAACATCGAGACCGACACGGAGTGGCACGGCTCCCGCCCGCGCGAGATCCTCCTCGAACCCTGTGAACAGCTCGCTGAGGGCGCGCTGGCCGCTGAGCAACAGCGCATGCACGTGGCGCGCCTGTGGCGTCCCTGCGCGATGCGCAGGCTCTGACGGCAAAGTGTCGCGCTCCAGAACAACTACCTGATCAAAGAAGTTGGCGAGCGCTCCCGCGGCGGCCAGCCCACCCATTCCCGCGCCGATCACGACGGCCTGTTTGCCGACCAGAGTAGACGCCATAGTCGCCTCCCTGCTACGGGCTCCACTCGCAGCAGAGGCGCCGACGCCAGTAGAGCATATCGCCACGCCACCGCGAAAGGAAGGTGCCGAGACTTACAAGGACAGCGTCAGTCCAAGCGGCTGCCGTCGGGAGCGGTATGCATTTCTGTTCGAAAAGTACCAACACCGTTCATTGCGGCCTCCCACCAATACCTTACGCTGTGCCCGACTCTGGTTCGGAATGCCAGCAAAGGGGAGTCCGCCAATCACCCCTGAATTTATGGGTTCACGGCCTGGAGGCCCACCCCTGTATACGGATCGGCTGAAGTGCCCAGTGCGACAGGGCGCTCACAAAGAAGTGAGGCGGCATGTGAGGCCCGCGCGTCGTCTTTCGCGCCTCCCATTCGTCCTATTGCCATCGGGCGCTTCTATTGCAACCCTCATCAAGGAGATTTCGATGACTGAACAGCTCAGCGTCCGGCAGGAGACCCAGATCGCAGCTCCGCCCGCCACCGTCTTCGCCTTCCTGACCGATCCCGAAAAAATCATTAGCTGGATGGGTACCGAGGCGAAGACCGAATTGCATCCGGGAGGGCTCTATCTCCTCAAAGGCGTCAATAAGAGCCGCGCGGCGCGCGGCACGTTCCGCGAGGTCGTGCCGGTGCACCGGCTCGCCTACAGCTTCGGTTGGGACGGCTCCGAGGAAGTGCCGGCAGGATCGAGTCTGATCGAGATTGATCTGATCGACCAAGACGGCGGCACTTTGCTGCGCATGACCCATAGCGGTCTTCCCAACGAAGCGCAGTGCGCCGCGCACGCCAAGGGTTGGGCGCATTATCTCGCCAGGCTGGGGATGGCGGCCGCGGGGCGAAATCCCGGCGCCGATCCCGGCCCAGGGAAGGCTCACGCGTAGCGCGACTCCCTTTGGCGGTTGTACGGAGGGCAGCGCCAGGGTGGGGCCCTCGCAACAATGACTGGTGACAAACGAGCCGCGTCAACGCCATGATCAGCCGATGCAGCTCTCTTCGACGCTTTCGTGGCTCGTCGATGCGGCCGGCGAGGTGCCGGGCGCCGATCGGCTGTTGGCCGAGGTCGGCGCGCGTCTGGTCGTCGATGGTGTGCCGCTTGCGGGCGGCGCGCTGACCATCGCCGTGCCGCACCCGCTGATCGCCCGGCGCACCTGGCTCTGGCGGGCCGAGAGCGGGGAAGTGATCGAGGCTCTGGGGTTCGCTGCGGGAGGGCTTGCGGCGGTGGGAGCGGGGAGCTCGCAAGCCGATGAGGGCCGGCATTGGCTCGCCGGTCTAGCGGATGGCCTCGTGCATGAGGACCACGTCGGGTCGGGGCCGGACAGGCCTTCGCTCTGCTGGATTGGGCCGCGTCCGTTCACGCGTGACGAAGTCGATACGTTGCGCCAGGCCGCGCGCTTCGCTGCCGCGCCGCTCGCCGCTCTCACCGCGCGCGCCACGTTGTCGGCGGCTCTCGAGGCCTATCTCGGCCGGCGCAGCGCGGCGCGGGTGCTCGCGGGTCCCTTGCGGCGCGATATCGGCGAGACCATCCAGGCCGCGCTGCTGTTTGCCGATCTGCGCGGCTTCACGGCTTTGTCCGAGAGCAATCCCCCCGCGGCGGTCATCGCGGCTCTCGATGCCTGGTTCGACCGCATTGCAGGCCCGGTGCACGCCTTCGGCGGCGAAGTGCTGAAATTCATCGGCGACGGCATTCTGGCGATTTTTCCGGTCATCGGCGGGGCGCCGCGCGGCGCCTGCGACGCTGCGCTCCGCGCCGTCGCCGCGGCGCGGACCGGAATGGCGCATCTCGATGAGGCGCGGCGGCAGCAGCACCTGCCGCCTCTATCCTTTGGCGCCGCGCTGCACCTCGGCGAGATGCTATGGGGCAATATCGGTGCTGCCGATCGGCTGGATTTCACGGCGATCGGACCCGCCGTCAATCTGGTCAGCCGGCTCGAAGGGCTATGCCGACCGCTCAACAAGGTCGTTCTTGTCTCGGGCGCATTCGCCGCCGAGACCGGTTCAACGCTGATACCACTCGGAACGCACGCGCTGCGCGGTATCGCATCTCCCTGCGCTGTCTTCACCGTGCCGGAGAATTGAGCCGCATGCGCTGTCCGCACTTCTGATATTTTGGAGCGAGAGGCGTTTGCGCTATGTCGCGATCCGCTGCAATATACGGGCCTTCTTCGGCGCAACTCACTAGCGGCAAATGGAGATACGATGGCTCCCATCAAATTCGGCGTCGGTCAAAGCGTGCTCCGCAAGGAAGACGATGCGCTCATCCGCGGCAAGGGCCGCTATACCGACGATTTCACGCCGCAGCCTTCGCTGCATGCCCTTGTTTTGCGCTCACCGCATGCCCATGCGAAGTACACCATCAACGCCACCCGCGCGCGTAGCTTGCCCGGGGTCGCCTTGATCCTCACCGCGGAGGACGTCGGCGATCTCGGCGACCTGCCATGCCTGTTCAATCTCGAAGTCGATCCGTTCACCGGCCCGCCCTATCCGATTCTGCCGAAGGATGAAGTGCGCCATGTCGGCGACGCGGTGGCGTTTGTCGTCGCCGAGACCGTGGAACGGGCGCGCGATGCGATCGAGGCGATCGAAGTCAAGTGGAGTCCTTTGCCGGCGGTGGCCGGCGTGCTCCATGCGGTCAAGAAGGACGCGCCGCAGGTCTGGGCCCAGCATCCCGGCAATGTGCTGTTCGACGTATCGATTGGCGACAAGAAGGCGGCGGAAGCCGCGTTCGCAAATGCCCACGCGGTCGTCGAGATATCGGTCGTCAATCCGCGGATCGTCACCAATTTCATGGAGACGCGCGCGGTGGTTTGCGAATACGACCCCAGGCGCGATCACTTCACGCTCACGGTCGGTAGCCAGGGCAGCCATCGTCTGCGCGAAATCCTTTGCGGCATGGTGCTGAAGATTCCGCAGGAAAAGATGCGCGTGATCTGCCCCGATGTCGGCGGCGGGTTCGGCACCAAGCTGTTTCCCTATCGCGAATACGCGCTCGCCGCGGTTGCCGCGCGCAAGCTCCGCAAGACTGTGAAATGGACCGGCGACCGCACCGATCACTTCATCGGCGACGCGCAGGGCCGCGACAACGCCACCACGGCGCGGATGGCGCTGGCGTCGGACGGAAGATTCCTCGGCATGGACGTCGATCTGCTCAGCGATATGGGCGCCTATCTGTCGACCTTCGGCCCCTATATTCCGCATGGCGGCGCCGGCATGCTGCCCGGCCTCTACGACATTCAGGCTTTTCACTGCCGCGTGCGGACGATCTTCACCAACACCGTGCCGGTGGATGCTTATCGGGGCGCCGGGCGTCCTGAGGCCGCTTACGTGATCGAGCGGCTGGTCGATGCGGCCGCGCGAAAACTCGGATTGACGCCGGATGCGATCCGCCGCAAGAATTTCATCGCGCCGCGCGCAATGCCCTACAAGACCGCAACGGGAAAGGTCTACGATTCCGGCGACTTTGCCGCGCACATGAAGCGGGCGATGGAAATCGCGCAGTGGAGGGAATTTCCCAAGCGCGCCAAGGCCGCGAAGAAGCAGGGTCTCGTGCGCGGCATTGGGCTTGCGACCTATGTCGAGGTTTGCGGCACCATGGGCGAGGAGACCGCCAATGTGCGGCTCGATCCGACCGGCGACGTGACGATCCTGATCGGCACGCAGTCGAGCGGGCAGGGCCACCAGACCGCCTATGCCCAGCTCGTCGCCGAACAGTTTGGGTTACCGCCCGAGCGGGTCCATGTTCTGCAGGGCGATACCGGCCGGATCGCCACCGGGTTAGGTACCGGCGGCTCGGCCTCGATTCCGACCGGCGGCGTCAGCGTCGAGCGTGCGACGCGCGAACTCGGCAAGCGTCTGCGCGAGATCGCGGCCGAGGTGCTGGAGGTGAGCCCCGGCGACTTCGAGATATCGGAGGGAACGATCCGGGTCGCCGGCACGGACCGGTCGATCAGCTTTGCCGATCTCGCCAGCCACCCGGGCATCGATCCTGCAAAGCTCGCCGCAAGCGCGACGTTCACCGCCGCCGACGGCACCTATCCGAACGGCACCCATCTGGCCGAGGTCGAAATCGATCCAGCCACCGGCAACATCGGGATCGTCAATTATGTGGTCGTCGACGATTTCGGGGTGACGCTCAATCCGCTTCTGCTCGCGGGCCAGGTGCATGGCGGGGCGATGCAGGGGATCGGTCAGGCCTTGATGGAGCAGGCGGTCTATGGCGCCAAGGATGGCCAGCTCATGACCGCCACTTTCATGGACTATGCATTGCCGCGGGCGGCCGATGGTCCCTCGTTCGTGTTCGAGACGCACAATGTCCCGTGCAAGACCAATCCGCTCGGCGTCAAGGGCGCGGGCGAGGCGGGCGCGATCGGCTCCAGTGCCGCGGTCATCAATGCGATCATCGAAGGGCTGTGGCGGGAATACAAGATCGATCACATCGACATGCCGGCCACGCCCGAACGGGTCTGGATCGCGATCCGCGAACACCAGCGCCGGCATAGCCTTTGATCGGCGCCAGCCGGAATGAAGCGCGGCTTGCGGGGTTGGAACGGTCGTTGCAGGCTGGCGAAGCAAGAACCGGGTGCACCCGGAAACATAGGGAAACAAGAGGATGATGCGAACTGCCTTGGTTGTTGGAACGTTGTTGCTCTGTGCCGGCGTCGTGATGGCAGACCAGAAGATTGCCGTCTCGCAGCAAGATCTGATGAAGACACAAGGCAAGAGCATGTACGGTGTGTTCGGCAAGATATTGAAAGGCGAAAGTCCCTACAATCAGGCCGCGGTCGATGCCGCGCTTGCCGACCTCGAAATGCAGGTGACCAAAATTGCCACGGTCTTCACCCCGAATCCCAAGGAGGACGTGGTGAAAGCCAATTTCGGCTCGTCGCAGAAAATCTGGCAGAACAAGGCGGATTTCGACTCCAAGATTCCGCCCGTCTCCAAGGCGATCGCGGACGTCAAGGGCAAGATCACGGATTCCGCCAGCCTGAAGGTCGCTTTCGACGCGATCCAGGAAAAGTGCGCCGGTTGTCACGATACCTATCGCGTCAAGCTCAAGTGAGCGCGAGGCAGGCCGTTACCGGCAGGCGATCATGAATATCAAATGTCATTCCGGGGCGATGCGAAGCATCGAACTACGATGTGCACTTGCACATCGGAGAATCTCGAGATTCCGGGTCTGGTGCTACGCACCATCCCGGAATGACGTCGGACATGATTTACTGCATTCGAGTTAAACTCTCCGCCAACCCGCAAACGGAAAGGGGCGGAAAGCCATTGGCCTTCCGCCCCTTCGTTTTGAACAACCTTAAATCCGCTGTGCGGAATTTACTTCTTGACCTGTCCGCGGATTTCGCCGCCCGGATTGGCCGCAGTGTGGACGTTGATGTAGAGCTTGCCGGCCAGCAAATCGGCGGCCTGGGCATCGGTCAGCGTGGCGCTGCCCTCAGCCGGGCTTGAAGTGGCGTTGGGGATGGCGACCTCGACGCCGGCATTCTTGCCGGCTTCGGCCGGGCCGTGGAAGTGCGCGGCCGTCGCGGGCCCCGTGAGGCCCGAATAGGTCAGTTTCCAGCTCAGCTTCTTGGTGGCTGCATCATAGTCGATATCGGCGGTACCCTTGCCGGCGCTGGTATTGGGAGGCACCTCAGATGCGCCGTCCAGCGTTGCTTTCATCTTCTCGGCGAAGGCAGACCCGCTGAAGGCAAGAGCAGCCCCCAACGCGAGCGTAGTAAGCATGATCCTGGTATTCAACATGGTTTCCTCCCTGTGGGCGTTAAGTAACGCTGCCGATTTTCAAAACAGCCGGCATTCAATCTTATTCCCGCTTTAGGCCGCGATGACGACAAATTTTCCGGCAGCGTGCGGCCCCAATGGCTGCCATGCTGGGGTAAAGCGGAATGGACGATGACGGATCGGTGAATGCTGCGACGAATTCTCCCTGGCTTTGGCTTGGCCGCCGTGGCTGGTTTTTCAGTGTTCTGGTGGCTGACGATGCCCTCCGTCATTTTGTCGGCGCAGCTCGCGCCCCGCACGCCCGATCTCGCCAACGGCCTTACAATGTTCAACGCGGGCGGATGTTCCTCCTGTCATGCGGTGCCTGACCAGCCTGATCGCCTCAGGCTCGGCGGCGGGGTCGCCATTGCCTCGCCGTTTGGGACCTTCTATGCGCCCAACATCTCGCCGGATATGGCCGACGGTATCGGGAGCTGGACCGAAGCGAATTTCGTCACCGCCCTCCTGAACGGCACTTCGCCGTCGGGTGCGCATTACTTTCCCGCCTTTCCCTACACCTCCTACCAGCACGCCAGCATTGAAGACCTTCGCGATCTGTTCGCCTACTTGAAGACGCTTCTCCCCGTCTCCGGCAAGGTGCGCGATCACGACGTGCCGTTCCCATTCAATATGCGGCGCAATGTCGGCATCTGGAAGCTGCTGTTCCTGGACGGCAAGCCGTTCACGCCGGATGCCGCGCGCTCCATGGAGTGGAATCGCGGCGCCTACCTCGTCAACAGCTTCGGTCATTGCGCCGAGTGTCACTCGCCGCGAAATTTCCTCGGCGGCATCATCGCGCGAGAGCGCTTCGCGGGCGGACCCAATCCCGAAGGCGAGGGGTGGGTGCCCAACATCACGCAAAAGGGGCTTGGGGAGTGGAGCCTGAAGGACTTCACCTATTTTCTTCAGACCGGGCAAACGCCCGATGACGACAGCGCCAGCGGGGCGATGGCGCGGGTGATCAAGAATACTTCGCAACTGCCGGCCACAGACCGCGCGGCAATCGCCGAATATCTCAAATCGTTGCCGCCGGTGGAGGGACCGCCACGGCCGAAACCGGCGGCGAAGGCGGACGGCAAGTCGTGACCGCCTCGGCCAGACCGATCGCGCTATGCGCTGAGCGAATCGGAGCTGCCTGGGTTGGCCAATGGACCCAGATACAGCAGTTGGCTCATATGCTCGGCCTTGGCCGCGAGCGGTACGTCTCCAAGCAGTTGGTACACGTGGTCGGCGGCGGGAAGGCTGTAGGCCTTCAGCATATCCACTTCAACGGTGCTCGGCTGATAGGGGTTGGCGAAATGGCTTGATACGACGCCCAGCACTCTTCTGTCCTGCGTAAAAAATGGCGCACTTTGGACCGAACGAAATCCGGCGCTTTTCGCATCCATCCCGTAGGCGGCAAACTGGGGATCCCTTTCGACGTCGGCAATTTGGACAACTTCACCCAACCGCAGGGCCCGTCCGTAGGATGTGCCGCCGTAGCCATAGACGCGCCTGAATGTTCGCAAAAATTCCTCGGAAAGACCGCGCTGGGCCACGATGACAAGTTCATTCCCGACCGGGACCTGGACGTTGCCGAATTCGGCGCCATGCATCGCCATGACATCATCGAGGATGGTTTGGATGGCCCCCTCGACGGTGGTCTGCTCAAGCAGGCGCTGGATCATTCCGGTTATCAATCGCGCCCCCGCGCGTACTCGGCATCACGCCGGACAACTCTATCGAGCGGGCCTTAACGGGTGGAATCCTCGGCTCGCGCCTGCGGCAGGTGAGCCATCAATTCGGGCATTCATCGGCCGAAAATCCGGCATTTTCGGAACATCCCGCCGGAACTTCAGGTGGACGGCGAAACCCAATAGCCCTCGCGGAGGTGTCGTCAGGCGCGAGTTGCCACCGAGGTGCGAACCGGCCCGGTCTGCGCGAACTTGATGGTCGAGATCGGCCATTTGCCATCGTGGCCTCGAATCGAAATCCTCAAGCCGTGGAATTCGTCGAGCCAGACGCGCTCCACCGTCCCGGCCTTTCCATCGGTGAGGACGACTGCTTGGCCAATAATCTCGGCCTGGGCCTGCTCGAACTCGCTAAGGATCGTATACGCGCGGACTTTCGTTAGTGGCATGGGCTTCGCATCTCACCGATCGGGATCGACGGTGTGTGCCGCGCAAAGACGATCAAGTCATGACCGGCGCGCGGCAAAGGGGTGTCCTGCGGAACCCGATTTCCGCCGCGATTTAAGGAACTGAAAAGCCTTGGCCGCTTCGACGCGTACAGGAAGGAACGGGCGTTAACGCCATTTCATTCGGCTGCCTGAGCCGTGTCGGTCCGCTTTGCAATGACGCGCCGGAAATCCGTCGCAAGCTCCTCGCAGTAACGAGCCAGCCCCTGATAGAACGCGCGCTGCGGCCCGTCGGTCGCCTCTCGAGCCGCCTTCTCGTAATGGGCGGCTTTGCTTTCGTACTTCTCCAGTTTCGTTTGAAGGTCATTCAGCACGGCGCTACTCCACGCAACACAACGGGAGGCGAATGGTTGCCGGCGCTTCGACCGAAACGATGACTGGCTTAAGGCAATTTTGTAGCCGCCATGCGGCTCGCTTTTGGCCCGGTCAGGCGGCCACGGTCTTGAAATTCCTGCAAAACGCAGCGGCGTTTGCCGCAAGCGCTAACCCGTGCCGAACGCCTTGAAGGTGATGATGGTGTGGGTGTCCTGGATACCGGCAATGGTCTGCACCTTCTCGTTGACGAAGTGACCGATATCGGTGTCCTTGTCGACATAGAACTTCACGAGCAGATCGTAGTGGCCCGCGGTGGAGTAGATTTCGGAGGCGATCTCGGCTTCGGCGAGCGCGTTGGCGACGACGTAGGATTGGCCGAGCTTGCATTTGATCTGAACAAAGAAGGGAACCATCGCTGTCGTCTCCGAAAAGGGCGTTTCGCCCAAGGCCAATATAGCGTCCCGGAACTTGCTGGCAACAACACGCCGCGGTAGGACAGGCGATGCGACAGCCTCTTTCCTTGCGACCCGCGCGATGACGATACCGATCGCGCTCACCATCGCGGGCTCGGATTCCTCTGGTGGCGCCGGCATCCCGGCGGACCTGAAGACGTTTGCTGCGCTCGGCGTCTACGGTGCCTCGGCGATTACGGCCTTGACCGCCCAGAACACGCGCGGCGTGAGCGCCATTCATCCGGTGCCGGCGCAATTCGTGACCGCGCAGATCGACGCGGTCTTTGGCGACCTCGACGTCAAGGCCGTCAAGATCGGTATGGTGGCGCAGCTTCAAACCATCGATGCCATCGCAGCCGCGCTCGCGCGGTGGAAGCCGGCACCTGTTGTGCTTGATCCCGTGATGGTCGCAACCTCAGGCGATCGGCTGCTTTCGGCCGATGCCATCGAGGGGCTACGCACAAAACTCATTCCGCGCGCCGCGCTGATCACGCCGAATTTGCCGGAAGCCGCGGCGCTTCTTGGTGAGGGGGTCGCCTCCAATGAGGCAGCGATCGAGGGCCAGGGGAAGCGGCTATTGGCGATGGGGGCTGCGGCCGTGCTGATCAAGGGCGGTCACGGGCAGGGCAGTGAAAGCATCGACTATCTCGTTACGGCCAACGGCACCGTCGCACTGCCTGCGCCACGCATCCCGACCGACAACACCCACGGCACCGGATGCTCGCTGTCTTCGGCCATCGCAGCTCACCTCGCCAAGGGCGAGACGTTGGAGAATGCCGTGCGCAACGCCAAGACATGGATCAGCGCGGCGATTGCGGCCGCCGACCGCCTCGATGTCGGCCACGGTCACGGTCCCATCCATCATTTCCATCGGTTTTATTGAGACATCTTGAAACTCACCGTGGGGTCGTCCTCGCGAAAGGAGGGACCGGCGGCCTTCTTGCAAGAATGATCCCGAAGCGGACACGCGATGACTTGGACCTTTTGCCGAAAGTTGCGTACTGTGGGACAGGGAGCGTCAAGGGCTGGTCGCGTCATGAATCGACGGCAGTTTATCGGTCTTGTCGGCGGAGCGGTTGCTGCATCGCCGCTGGCAGCGCATGCGCAGTCGTCGACGATGCCGGTAATCGGGTTTCTCAACCCTTCATCTCCCGGTGCAAACGCGAATCGTCTACGCGCATTTCGCCAGGGTCTCAAGGAGACCGGCTATGTCGAGGGCGAGAATGTGGCAATCGAGTTCCGCTGGGCGGAGGGTCAGTTCGATCGCCTGCCGACGCTGGCGGCGGAATTGGTTCGTCGACCGGTCGGCTTGATCGTCGCCTTTGCCGGCGCCTCGTCGGCGGCCAAGGCAGCAACCACTGTCATTCCGGTTGTCTTCGCCGTTGGCGAAGACCCGGTCGCACAGGGTCTGGTCGCTAGCCTCGCCCGGCCGGGCGGCAATCTGACCGGCATCAATTTCTTCAATCAGGAACTGGTGGGAAAGCGGCTGGAACTGCTCCGTGAATTGGTGCCCGGATCGGTTCGCGTCGCCGTACTGGTCAATCCGACCGAGGTCACCAGTACCGAAACCACGGTGAGAGAAGTCGGTAAGGCTGCCCTCTCCATCGGACTGCAAGTGCGGGTCCTCAGCGCCAGCACCAGCCACGAGATCGATGCGGCGTTCGCAACGCTTGCACAGGAGCGGCCTGACGCCCTCTTCGTCGGCGGCGACACCTTGTTCAACAGCCGGCGTGTCCAACTTGCCCTGCTGGCGATGCGCCACGCAATTCCCGCGGTCTATGCCCAGCGCGAGTATGCCGAAGCCGGCGGACTGATAAGCTATGGAACCAACCTTGCGGATGCATTTCGCCAGGTCGGCGTCTATGCCGGTCGTATCCTCAAGGGCGCGAAGCCTGCGGATTTGCCGGTGGTGCAATCGAGCAAGTTCGAGTTGGTCATCAACGCCCAAACGGCAAGAACACTCGACCTCACGGTGCCGCCCTCATTGCTGGCCCGCGCCGACGACGTAATTGAGTAAACCGGCTCGCTTCCGCCGTTGTCGGCACAAATTGGACATCCCGCGCGGCAAGGCCACTGGCGATGTCGGGCGCGGTCACGGCCCGATTCACCATTTCCACCGGTTCTATTGACGGCGCCTTTTTGGCGTCGTCAAACCAGATGATGCGGACGCCGGTGTCGCGAGGCCGTTACGTCGGCTTTGTGCAAAGGCGTCCGCAGCCCACCTTGAGGATTCTTGCGACTGCCCGGGCAGGCTCGCAAAAAAACCTATTTCCCAAGCTGCACGAAGCGCAATTCGCCCTTGACCAGATCGGGCACCACCACCATCAGGCCCTTGCTGTTTTCGAATGCGCATAAATCGGCCGGTCCCTTGAAATCGGTCGCGAGCTTCTTCATTCCCATGGTCTTGTTCCACTGGAACAGCGATCCGGACACCCAGTCGGTGACCAGGAGGTCGCCATTGCTCATCATATAAAGCCCGTCGAGCATGCCGATCTTGTCGGACAGCAACTCCGGCTCCTTGCCGGGCACAAGCGAGTAGATGCCGCGCGGGTCGTCTTTGCCCTTGAACCCGACCATCAGCAAGGCGCCGTTCTTGCCGGGATAGAGCCCGTTCGGATTGACCGATTTGTCCTTGAACAATACCGTGATCTTGGGGGCTGCTTTCGTTTCCAGGAAATCGGCGGGCTCCACGCGCACCAACTGGTCGGAGCGGTTGTCGCTGACATAAAGCGCGTTTCCCATCACCGTCGGATCATTGGCGAAGGTAACGCCGGGCAGATCGAGCTTCTTGCCTTGCTTGGTCTTGAGATCGAACACCCAGACTGAATCGATGTCGGTGACCCACAGCCGGTTGCCCTGGATCCAGATTCCCTTCGGCTTGTTCAGGGTCTGGCCCTTGGCCGGCAGAAAGCCGTCCTCCAGGATTTTTCCGTCCAGCGATACTTTGGTGATCTTGCCCTTGCCGTCCTTGTCCGCCGGCTTGAGGTCGGGACCGAAGTCGCTGGTGTAGAGGACCTTGCCCTTGGGGTCATAGGCAACCGATTCCACGTGGCCGAATCCGGTGGCCGTCTGCTCCGAGAGCACCTTTAGTTCCTTGGCGGACGCTTCCGGGGCATCATTGGAAAAATGACGAGACCCAAGGAGACCGCCAGGCTGCATGAAAATTCTCTTGTCACGTTTGCTTCCCTTCCCATTGCGGTGTTCTGTTCAAGTCTCTTCAGTCGCGCGCCGTTGTCGGCATTGAGGCCTGGATTCTCCAAGCCTTCAATCAAAACTGACGATCTCCACCCAGTTCGCGCCCTTTCCAGCCGGATACTTTCCGATCAGCTTCAACGCGCCACTCGCCTCGTCGATCGCGTAAGCTGAAATCGTGTCCGACTTTTCCCCGGAGACGATGAGAAATCTTCCCTTGGGATCGATCGCAAAGCCGCGCGGTTGTTTCTCGGTGGGCGTATTGCCGAGATACGTCAGCTTGCCGCTCGCGCCGTCGACGCCGAACGCCGTGAGGGAACTCGAGGTGCGCTCCGTCATGTAGAGAAATTTGCCGTTCGGCGTCAGATGCAGATCCGCGGCCCAGACGTCGTTGTCGGTGTTGCGCGGCGGCGGGCCGCCGGGCGCGCCGACGGCGCCGCGGGGTGCGCCGGGCGCGAGCTTGGATTCAGGCAGCAGGCCGGATGCCGAGCTTACTTCCGTCAACAGCCCCGTATTGCTGTCGAGCGCAAACGTCGTGACCGAGGCGGTCAATTCGCTCAGCACGTACACGAATTTGTCGTCGCTCGACGTGATGAAGTGACGCGGGCCGAATGCGGGCTTCATCAGGAAGACCGCCGGCGTGTTCGAAGCAAGGCGTCCGCTCTTCGAATCGAACGTGAACTGGAATATCTCGTCGCTCCCGAGCGTCGGGACGAAAACGAATCTGTTACTCTCATCGGTGCGGATGGAGTGGGCGTTTCGGCCCACGGGGATCACCTGCAACGGTTTGGGAGCTACGCTGCCGTCCGAGCCGACGGCGTTGACGCTGATGAGGTTCGCGCCATACGACGCGCCGAAAAGGTAGTGCCCGGTCTTGTCGAGCGAAATGTAGGGAAAGCTTTCGGCAAGCGGGGAGGTTGACGAACTCTTCAATGCGCCCGTGTTGGGGTCGATCGCATAGACGTACACCGAATACGGTTTGGAACGCGTCGCCGCGTAGAGAAAGCGCTTGTCCGGGCTCACCGCCATCGGCATCACGATCTTGGCCGCCTTCGCGCGCTCCCCGGGCTTCAGGGAGCCATCCGTCAGCACGCTATAAACGGCGATGTCGCCATCCTCGGCGTTCGATACGTAGACGAATGTTCCCGCCCGTGCCGGCGCGTGACCGGCGGTCAGCGCTGTGAAAGCAACAATGGCGATCCCCTTGGTCAATTTCGCGATGCCTTTCACGGCCTGCCTCCCTTTATTGTTGCTCACTGGCATCCCTTTCCTGCCGCGCAGCCGCGAGATGCGGCCAAGCGGCGCCGCTCCGCCGATAAGCGTTATGGACTTAGCGTCGCTTGATGCTTGCCAGCCTTGGAAGGGCATCGTAGCGGCTCAATGCGGATACGTGAAGGGTGGGTCGATGTCGGTTCTGGATGTTAGCAGACATCAAGCCGAAAATTTTCAAGCCGCCGGATGCAGGGCATTAACGGACAAACCGGCCGGGTCCGCCAATCACGCGGCGAAAACAGACCATTATTCGATTATTTCATCGGCGAGTTGCTGAAGGTGCAAGGGCACGTCAAGACCGAGCGTCTTGGCCGTCTTCAGGTTGATCGCCAATTCAAATTTGGTCGGTAGCTGAACTGCCAACTCGCTGGGGCGAGCGCCCTTTAAAATGCGATCGACGTAGGATGCCGCTTGCCGGTACTGCTCACCCCAATCGGAACCGTATGACATCAATCCACCGCCGGACACGAAGGTGCGGACCCCATAGATGGCCGGCAATTCATATTTGGCAGCAAGCGCAATAACTACAGCACTATTCGCGCGGACGAATGGACTCGGTAGCGCTATCAACCCCCCGTTCGGCTTGCTCGAAAATGCGCCAATGGCGCTCTCGACTTCGGCAACGCTGTGCACGGGGGCAGTCGTTACCGGTAGCGCAAGGATGGATGATGCCGCAGCCTCGATTGTGGGCACGTGAAATTTCGATGTTGGGTTTCGGGGATCAAAAAGTAGTAACAACCTCTCTACCCGAGGCGCGATCTCCTTGAGCAGCTCCACCCACTTGCCGCCTATCGCGGACTCGACCGCCGTGAAGCCGGTAATGTTGCCGCCGGGCTGTGCCAGGCTGCGAACAAGACCGGAGGCCACCGGATCTCCGACGTTGACGAAGATGATTGGGATGGTGCGAGTTCTCTGCGCCAATACTGTTGTTGTTGGCGTGCCCCCGCTCACGATGACCTCCGGGTCGAGGCCGAGCGCAGCTTCGACGTCGGCCGGAATGCGAGCACTGTCTCCGGCCTCCCAGCGCACGTCGATCCGGATGTTCCGTCCATCGCTCCAGCCTAGTTTATCTAGGCTCTGACGCAGCATACGAATGTAAGCCTGCGTGTCCTGGTCGCCTTCTGGGCCGAGAGGAAAAACCGCAATTCGGCGGACGCGCTCACCTTGCTGCGCGCGCGCCGCAAGCGGCCACGCCGCCGCCGCGCCGCCGATCAAGGATATGAACTCGCGCCGCTTCATGCTTGCCCTCGTGCTGGGAGCAGCCATCGTAGCGGTTCAATACGGATACGGGAAGGGTGCGTCGATGTCGGTTCTGGATGTTAGCGGACATCAAGCCGATAATTTTCGAGCCGCCGAACACGGGCATCGACGGACAAACCGGCCATTTCCGCCAAGTGCCGTTACGAAACTTAGAACTTTACCTCCTGCTGACGGCGATCTTCATCTGCAGTGTCGTGACGATCGAGATGGGCGGCAAGATTACCGCGGATCGGAAGCTGGAACCGAGCAAATCGCTGCCGTGATGTGCAGCCAGGACACACACGAAGTTTCCTCTCGCCGGATGGGCGGTGTGGGCGATGACCTTTGTCTTTGCCGTTACTGCCGGCATCGGCTTTGCGTCGGTGAACATCACCGATGTTGCGGCTGTTCGCGCAGCGCGCGTCACGCCCGCCGTGGCGGCGGCGCAATCGGCATTGAGTGAAGCGATGGCTGCGCGGGATCGGGAGTGCAACAACGGCGTCGGCAAATTCTGCCGGGAACGCGAAGCGGCGGTCGCCGGGCGCCGCCAGATCCTCGACACCGCCATGGCCTCGGTCGGGCAGACCGCGGACCCTCAAACCGATGCGGCCGTCAAGCTCGTCGCATGGGTTTCCCATGGGGGCTTGCGGCCATCGGGCGACGACTTCGCCATGCTTCGCCTTGTCCTGCTGGCGTTGCTGCCGCAGATCGGCGGGATATTGTTGATGGTCAGCCGATCGGCGATGCGGCCAGGCGCGAACTGATCTTTTGGCCATCGAAGGCGCTGGCGCTCGGCCGCCGCTCATCATCGCGCTCACCGTTGAGCCTTCATCTCCAGAGCGGGCATCGCGGGCTCAGCCGGGATCGGCCTGTACTTTTCGTTGAACCTTAATCCGCGTCGTACAGACACATTCTATTGCCGGGGGAATTTCACGACCTCGGTAGCTGACCAACGCCGCCGAGCGAATATACTCCGCTTGGGCGGCGTTGCGCGTCAGGCCGGTTGGTCAGCCGATCAGCGCTGCGGCCCGGCGCGAGCCGATCTTTCGGCCATCGAAACCGCCACAGCGGGGCGTTGCGCGTTCCGCGTGTGGGCTCCTTTCCGAGGCCGAAGGTGCGCAAAAAAATTGCCGGCCAGTATGCGTAAAGCCTAGAGTAGGGCTGGAATTGGCATACGGGGGAGGAAATGCGAAGATCTGTGGTATGGCTTATTTCCGTCGCGGCGGTGTTTGTTTCGATACCCGCGTCGGCACAGAAATCATCAGCCGTGAACTTCAAGTTTGATTTCGATACATTCATTACCTGCAGCCGACCGATGCGCTTGAACAATTATAACACGCACGGCCGCGGTTCTGGAGCGCTCCATTCCGACGGAAGCGCATCATTTGATCTATCGCTCGCTACGAGCCAAATCCATTTCGACGCAAGGTTGGGCGGCGGTCCGAGACCGGCACCTTTCGGGACATCTCGGCTGAACGTTGTGAACCGAAATCAACTCCGAGCTGTCTGGTCACTTCCAAACAATGATATCGTTCTGAACTTCAAGGTTACTCCTGCCTTCTGCCAGGCAACCGGCGCAAGTCACCTTCGTAGAGGCGCACAGGAACACAACACCCCAATCCTCGGTCAGCTTGGCTATTGTAGCCAGCTTCGGATCACCAGGATTGGCTGCATGGCTTCGTAGCAAAATCCACCAGCGCACCGGGCAGAGTCGCAACTGCGCCAATTGCGCGCCAGAAGATTGAGGGCGCGTGCCTGACTCCGGGAACCCGACGCTCCCCTTTGCGTTCTGACCGAATGCCCCGAGGGAATTGGCGATGAAACAGGTTTTCGATCAGCTCCTGAAATTCTTGCATGACGGGATTTCGGCGATCTTCCGCTTCGTCGAACTGATCTGGACCTGGTCGGTCGATCAGATCGCCAGATTGGCGAGCGTGCCATGGCAGCAATGGCCGCTGTGGAAGCAGTTCCTTCTGGTCCTGATCCTGCTCGGCGTGGTCTGGGCGCTTTACCGGGCGGGCCGCGAGTTGTTTGTAGCGGGCGCTGCGATATTGGGCGCCTTCGCACATCTGCTTGGCGTGCTGGTGCGAACCCTGCCGCATGTAATGCTGGCCGGCATGATCGCGCTCGGAGGCGTGTGGGTCATGAATCACCTCGACAATTCGCTGGTGCGAATGCCAACTTGGCTCCAGGCCAGCGAACAACATAAGGCCAGCGAGCAGAACAACTCGCCTGAGAATCGCCAAAATAGCCCGCCTTCGGGCCAGCCAAGTAGCCCGCCGCAGGAGCAGAGGTAGCCCGCCTTGGGCGAGCTCGAAAGCGCGTCAGGCGCAACAATCATGATGGACGGCGCTCATGAGCGTGCGAGCCGAAGCACTGCGGTTTGCGTTGCGCCTGCTCAAGAATCGGCGAAAGCACCGGCATCTGCCGATTGCGACGATCCGCCGGCGCTTGCAACTCCTGGAGCAGATCGTTCCGCATCCACCGGCAGGAACGCTCACCGAGGCGATCGACGCCGACGGCGTGCGCGCGGTGCGGATTGTAGCTCCGCAATCGCGCGACGATATCTGCATCCTGCATTTTCATGGCGGCGGGTACGTGGTCGGCACCGCGCCGCTGTACCGGGACTTCACCTGGCGGATCGGCGCAGCGGCGCGCGCCCGGGTTCTGTACTTCGACTACCGGCTTGCGCCGGAGCATCCGTTTCCGGCGGCGCTCGAGGATGCCGTCAAAGTCTATCGCTGGCTGGCGGGGCGCATCGACCCGCGGCGGATTGCGGTGATGGGCGATTCCGCCGGCGGCGGCCTGGCGCTGGGGACGCTCTACCGGCTGCGCGACGAGGGGCTGGCACTTCCTGGCGCCGCGGTCGCGATTTCGCCATGGACTGATCTTGCCCTTACCGGAGAATCGCTAACGAGTAATGCGGCGGCAGACCCGATGATGGATGTCGCTGCGTTCCCCTCGATCGCCGATGGCTACCTCTCCGGCGCCGATGCGCGCAATCCCTATGCGTCGCCGCTTTATGGCGACGCTTCCGGTCTGCCACCCACTTTGATTCAAGTGGGCAGCGACGAGATCTTGCGCGACGATGGGTTGCGAATGGCTGCCCGATTGAAAGCCGCCGGCTGCAAGGTCGAGATCGAAATATGGCCGCGCATGCCGCACGCCTGGCATCTCTATGCGCGCATCCTGCCGGAAGGCCGCAAGGCGATCGAGAACGTTGGCCGTTTCGTACAGAACATGTTGCTCTGAATTCGCGTGCTTTGCGAATTCAGCGCGGGTGGGGCGGCGCCGCTCTTCTTGCCAGTCTTGCCAGGCGCAATCGGGCCAGTTCCTGCCTTCCCTGCATCAGCCGGGCGCCGATCGGAATAGAGCACAGGAGCGCCGCGCTGGCCCAGCTCATCAGCAAGGTTCCGGCAAATACCAGTGCTGCCTTGATGACGGCGAACAAATCGGCACCCAGCAGCAGGTACTGCAACCATATGATGAAGAGATAGTGGACGAGATAGATCGGGTAGGCGTTCACCGAGATCCGGCCAAGCATCGGCGAGGGCGCCGCCTTGAACCTCAGGAATAGCGCAATGACGGCGAACGAGATCGTCACCGAGGCCAGCACTGAGCCGAGTTCGGCGACGATCCACAGACCCGGCAGAGATGCGCCGATCCCCTTGACGATCAGTGCCGTGGGGATGATCCAGATCAGGAAGCCGGCGCAGCCACTGAGGAGCCAGATCGACCAGCGTCGCGTCAGCGCCCCGTCCATCGCCAGAAGGCCGCGCTCAAACCCGTTGGCGCTCACGCTGACGCCGGCAAGGTAAAAGATGACATAAGGCGCTACGAAGACCGGCTGAAAGGCAAACGGCCCGATCATCACCCAGTCCCACGGCTTGTAGACCATCGATAGAGGCACATAGACGAGCGCCACGACGACGAAGAGGAATGCAAGAAAACGCACCGGATGAGCCCCTGCATTGGCCGACAACGCAGCGAGGCGATCGCGCAGGCGCGGAAGGACCATCGAGATGGCGACGAGGGCCAGGTTGCAGGCGAAAAGTACCCAAAGGAACCACAACGGTCCGGTTGGCCAGAACGGCAAAGCGCGCCAGTGCGACCAGAACGCCGGCCATGCCGGATCCACGGCCGTTACGCGGTAGACGGGATAGTAGGCAAACGGCATCAGCAACAAAATGCCGAGGACGAAAGGGACACCGAGGCGGCTAAAGCGGTCGAACGCGAACCGTGCCGGCCCCTTTCGCGCAAGGTTCGGATAGACGAACAGGCCAGACAAAAAGAACATCAGATGCATGAGGTACATGTACTGGAGCGCGCAAAACAGATCCAAGCCGAGCCAGTGCTGATTATCGATGATCGGGTTGGCCAGCCAGCGATAGGGTGGCGCGTCGAACGGCGGCGCAACCAGCGGCTGAGAGGCGAGGTAGGCGATGCACGCATGGAAGGCGACCACCATGATGATGGCGTATCCTCGCAGATTGTGCAGCGCCAAGCTGGTCTTTGACATGCCGCGCTCCGCCTTCTTTGAAACCACCTTGCTCCAATAATCCAATCCACCGGAAATCTAACCCGAACTGACGAACCCCGGTTCCAGACGAAGCAATCATTTTTCACGAAACGGCAGGTCAACTTGCGAAAGCTTATTCAATCACCTCGTCGGCGATTGAGAGCACCCCGGATGGCACTTCGATGCCAAGCGCCCGCGCGGTTTGAAGGTTGATGACGAGTTGGAATTTGGTCGACTGCAATACCGGCAACTCGGCGGGTTTCGCGCCCTTGAGGATGCTGCCGGTATAGACACCGATTTGTTGCACCGTTTCCGAGAGATTGGTGCCATAGCTCATCAGTCCGCCGGCCGTGACGACATCACGGTTTCCGTAAGTCGCCGGAAGCCCGTTGCGCGCCGTCAGTGTGGCAAATTGTACGCGGCGATCGGTGAAGAATCCATCCGGAGCAACGAACAGGGCATCGGGACGCTCGCGCGCAAGGGTGGCAAAGGCCGCATCGATCTCGCCGATGGTGCTGGCGTTCAAGATCGTCTGGATTTGCAGCCCGATGGCGGGGCCGGCCCGCTGTACCTCCTGCAGCGTGCTCGCGGCGCTTGAAGCATTGGCCGGATTGACGAGCACGGCAATACGAACGGCCTTGGGCAACAGCTCATGCAGCAGTCGCAGCCGCTTGGCCGATACCTCCTGGCCAAACCAGTTGATGCCGGTCGCGTTGCCGCCCGGCCGGGCGAGGCTGGCGACGAGACCGAGTTTGACCGGGTCGTCAGCGACGCTGAAGACAATCGGGATCGACGCTGTTGCACCTTTGGCCGCGATCGCAGCGTTCACGCTCGCCGTAGCAAGCACAGCCACCTGACGACGGACCAGATCGGTCATCAGCGCCGGCAGGCGGTCGTATTGGCCCCCCAGCCAATGGTACTCGACCGTCACGTTCTGGCCTTCGACGAAACCGGCCGCGTTAAGGCCCTTGCGGAAATCGACCGCATTCTGTGCGGAGGCATCGGCCGACCCGCCAGCGATAAATCCAACCACCGGCATCGTTCGTTGCTCGGCGCGTGCGGTGAGCGGCCAGGTGGCCGCCGCGCCGCCAACAAACGTCATGAACTCGCGCCGCCGCATGCTCGCCCCCAAGCCTCTGAGTAAGCATCATAGCGGCCAAGCCGGCCACTTTGATAGGGGCTGAATCGGCATCGAAAGCATCGATGTCGGGCGCGGGCGCGATGGCGGCATGTCGTTTGTCCCGGTAACAGACATGAACGCGCTGCATCAACGTCCGTTTGGGTGCTGCGGGTTCGGTCGTGCCGTTCTCATTCGATCAGCTCGTCGGCCGCGATCAGAATGGGCTGCGGTACCGCAAGGTCGAGTGTCTTTGCGGTCAGCATGTTGATGACGAGTTCGAACTTCGTTGGCCGCAGGACTGGAAGGTCGTCCGGTTTGGCGCCGCGCAGAATCTTACCCGTGTACACGCCGACCTGGCGATACGTATCGGTGAGGCTCGCGCCATAACTCATTAACCCGCCGTCCGCCGGGAACTCCCGGATGTGGAAAATGCCGGGCAGCAGGTGACGAGACGACAGCGCCACGATCTGGCTGCGCCGAGAGTCGAAGAACGGATCGTTCTGCACCACCAGCGCGGCGACGCCAGCCTTGACGAGCGCCGCAAAACCAGCCTCGATCTCGGCATCCGTTGCCGCTTCCTGTACGACCAGCTCGCGGCCGAGCATCCGGGCCGCGGTGGCCATCGCCCGTCGCTGCTGGTCGGCCGCTTCGATCCCGAAACTCGGATTGAGCAGCAGCCCCACGAGGTGCGCCGATGGTACCATGGCGCAGAGAAGCTCCAGCCGCTTGCCGCCGAGATCGCCCGTGAAAAAGTTAACGCCCGTGGCCACACCCGGCCGGTTCATGCTCGCGACCAGACCGGAGCGCACCGGATCTTGGCCGACCACAAAGACGAGCGGAACGGCGACGCCCGCTGCCTTGGCCGCGTGTGCAGCCGGATCGCCAGTGGCGACCATCACCGAAAGCGGTCGGCTGAGCAGGTCGGCGACGAGAGACCGTAGCCGGCTGTAGTCGCCCTCTGCAAAGCGATACTCAATGGCGAAGTTGCGACCCTCGATATAACCCATTTCTTCGAGCCCGCGGCGGAAGGCATTCGTGTGAGTTGCGGCTTCCGCGGGCGAGCGTGTGCTGAGAAACCCGATCAACGGCGGCGCGGCGGGCTGCTGCGCGCGCGCCACGAGCGGCCACGCCGCGGCACTGCCGAGCAGCGACATGAACCGACGCCGTTTCAATCCGCCAAATTGCATCGGCCGCTCCAAGACCCAGGGCCCGAGGCAGCATAATCTCTGGCGAGGATCATGTCAGCAGCTAGTGTCCCGATTCCGAAGCTCGCATTTTTTCGCAGCACCCCCGTTTGCGAACTTCGGAATCGGAAGGACACTAGCAAAATATTTTTTCTAGCGTGGCTTTGGTTCAGAAGTCCGCATGTCGGAACTAGCGGCGGCACTGATGCGGACTTCTGAACCGCCACACTGGCTGCGCCTCGTGATTTCAATCCGCTCATGTCGGGTTGCGGTCGCATACGGAGCTGGGCACTCGTAATTTTGATGCCTGCATTATCCGAGAACAGACATCGTCAGGCGCGACGCACCTGTTTGATGGCGTTTGTCGTTGTGCATGAGCGCAACATTTGCACGTATAATCGCCTCAGGATCGCTGCGCTCCCGCCTCGCTTCTGTCAAACCGCGAGGGCCTCTTCCGTAAAACCACAGGGAAGAACTGTCGGCGGAGGTACGAAAATGCGTTACTCGGAAAGTCCCAACCTCGCAGAAGCCCACGATCTGGACGGCATTTCCGATCAACGGATCCCTGGACGGCCGGCGAGGTCGTCGATCCATTCTCCGCGCGCCTCCAGCTTTGGGGCCGAACGGGTCGTGGCCGACCGGCCGTCGGTCGGCAGGCGAATGTTCCGCGCAATTACCCGGTTCTTGATTGCGGTTCTGATCGGTGTGGGCGGCACGCTTACCTGGCAGTCCCGCGGCGACGCAGTGAACGATGCAGCAAGACAGATCGTGGTAGCCCGTGCTCCAATGCTGGCCTGGTTGTTATCGGTTTCGGCGGCCGCGCCGGCAGCGGCTGCAACACCTGCTGACCCCGTGCAACAGCTTGCGCCCTTGGCGTCCAGTCTCGATGCCTTGCGGCGCAGCGTCGAACTGCTGGCTGCCAGGCAAGACCAGATGGCCCAGAACATGGCGAAGCTGCAGGGCATCGAGGAAGACATCAGGCAGACGATGTCATCCCCGGCCCAGTCCCAGCAGGCGGTCGCGATCCCACAGCATAAACCCCCGCAACCGAGAGCGCAGTCACCGGCCGCGCAGCCGCCGTCGGTGCCAAGCCCGCCGCCTGCCGCCACACCGCTCGTGCTCACGCGCTGATGGCCCCGACTTGCCAATAGATTGAGCAGGCCGTAGCCGGCAAATTCAGCCCGGAACAAAAATAATTTTCGTTTTGTAACTGATATTGCGGAACGGAATCCCGATTACTGCTTGGTGTATCTACTTGGGGACACTTGTATGAAGGGGTGCAATGCATGGCTGGTTTTTATCTGGGGATCGCCGTCGCCGGCCTGAACGCTCTGGTCGCTGCGTCGCTGGTACTCGCGCTCATGTGACGACCCGTTAATGGGTTCGCATCGCGACATCGTGAGGACAGGGATTTTCGACAATGTGGCCGCGAAGCGATCATCCGCCGATTCAGGAAGCGACCGGGTTTCAGTGTCCGAACTGCGACGCTCGATACAAAGTGGTGCGCATCGAAGCCGCACCTACACACGATCGCCAAATTGTGTGCGTCGGATGCGGCCGCCCGCTGCTCGGCAGACAGGGCAAGTTCGTGCTGAAATACTTCCGCACCGAAGGCGGTCGAGAAATCATGGGACGCAGGGCCTGATCGCCGCTGCGCTAAGCTTGCCGCGTCATAAACGCCTTTATCCCCTCATCCCCGATGAGCGCTTTTGCGCTCACTCGGGAGGAGTTCGCGTGAGCAAGCGTCTCGAAGGACGAGGCCCGGAAATAGGCAACGTGGCCTCATGGTTCGCAAGGCGATGCCAACGGGCCGCGCGAATGCGCGCCCGATGATAAACTCGGCGATACCCATTCGACTCCTTCCCGCGTTCCCCGGATGCTGCGCAATGCGCCGCGAAGCGGCGTGGTGCGCTGCTGATCCGGGGTCCATGATGCCCGCATCGACCCCATCGCCTTTGCATGGGTCCCGGCACTGCGAAGCAGCGTTGCACGCTGCATCGCGTCCGGGACACGAGGAGACTGCCGCTTGACATTCCCATTATCCGGACCGGGAAAGCCTCTCGCCGAATCCCCGGCGCTTGCTTAAGTCCTTAACCGTGTTAACAAGGTACCATGGAGAACAATGTCAAGAAAACCAGGAGGCGCGGTCCTTTACCGACCGGCAAGGGCACTCTTATCGGCGTGCGCCTTCAACCTGGGGACCTCAAGAGTCTGGACCTTTGGATACGGCAGAATGGAAAGCATCAAACCCGTCCCGAGGCCATTCGCCGGCTCGCCCGTATTGGGCTTGCCATCGCCAAGATAACCAGGGAGCTCTCTCGCAATAGATCTCCCCATGCCATCGAACTGGCAGGATCGAAAATAAATAGCCTTTTGAATCCCAAAGAATTCGCTGACCTGAAATTCGAGCGCTTCATTCCAAAGCAGTCCGAATAGTTTTGTCGAAAACAGGCGATTTCGGAGAAGCGCCTTTCTTGCCGGACGGCATCGCGCTAAGGTGGCGGACTGGCGCGAAATGGAAGGTTACGCGGAATGTCTGTGAACGGCCAAGTCGAAACCGCGTCCGTCAAGATCAATAGTTCTTCCGTTTTACTCATCCCGATTTATACCGCGGCAATTTTCCTCAGCGCCGCATTGTTGTTCGCCGTGCAACCGATGTTCACGAAAATGGTGCTGCCGCGGTTTGGCGGTTCGCCGTCGGTATGGTCCGTGGCGATGGTATTCTTTCAAGGCATCCTGCTTCTGGGATACGCATATGCCGATATTCTCACCCGATTTGTACGCGGCCCTCTCGCTTTGCTCATTCACCTTGCGGTGATGTTGGCGGGAGCGATTTTTCTTCCGATTGCAATTGCGAAAGGCTGGGGCTTGCCGCCAGCCGACCGGGAGCAATTGTTTTTGCTGGTTCTGTTCGGCGCTTCCATCGGATTTCCGTTCTTCGCGCTGTCGGCCAACGGGCCGCTGCTGCAAGCGTGGTTCGCCCGCTCCGGTGTTAGACAAGCCAAGAATCCCTATTTTCTCTATGCGGCGAGCAATGTGGGCAGCCTTCTGGCGTTATTTGCCTACCCGTTTGTTGCCGAACCGTTCTCCACGCTCAGTTTCCAAAGCGGCATCTGGCGCTCAGGCTATTACGTGCTCATCGCGTTGATCGCTTTATGTGGAAGTTTGGTGTTCTTCCGCCGCGGAGGCGAAGACGCGTCGTCGCGGGCGGAATCGGCGGAAGCCGCGCCGACTTTTGCTCGCATGGCCTATTGGGTGGCGCTTGCCTTCGTGCCGTCGGCATTGATGATCGCCGTGACAACTCACGTCACGACGGACGTGGCTGCGGCGCCCTTTCTTTGGGTGCTCCCTCTATCTCTCTACCTGATCAGTTTCATTTTGGTGTTCAGCCAGCGCACCTTTGTCAGGCCAGCCACCTGGATGAAATTCCAGCCTTTTCTGCTGGCCCTGATCGTGCTGACGCTCGCGCTCGATATCCGCACATGGCTCACGGTGGATGTTGCGCTCCACCTGCTGACGTTCTTTGTCACGGCAATGATATGCCACGGCTTGATGGCCGCCACGCGTCCGCAAGCGGGCTATCTCACGCGTTTCTATTTTTGCATGTCGGTCGGCGGTGTGCTCGGTGGAATTTTTTCAGGCTTGATTGCCCCCAAAATCTTCTCCTGGATCGCGGAATACCCGCTTCTGGTGGTTGCGGCTGCGCTGGCGCGTCCCGGGCTCGTCTGGCCGAACCGAAGAGAGACGGCGCTGCTGGTAGCGTTCGCTGCGCTTGTCGTTGTCGCGGCGCTGCCCGGTTTGCGGGAAGGCTTTGCGATCATTCCACCCTATAACTGGATCGTTTGGGGTGTCGCAGCGATACTGGTTTTGTGCGCGGTTGCGGCCCGGGAATTTCCGTTGCGGCTGGCTGTGCTGTTTGCGGCAGTCTTCGTCGTAACCAGGATTTATCCGCCGAATGTGAGGCACCTCGAAACAGTGCGAAGTTTCTTTGGCGTTCACAAGATCGAAGTAACGCCGGATGGCCGCTTCCGTGTGTTGCGCCATGGCATGGAGTTGCACGGCGCACAGCGATTGACCGCCGACGACGGAAAGCCGGTCACCGGCCGTCCGCAACTGTCCACCTATTACCATCCCAAGTCCCCTATTGCGGAAGCGATCGACGCAGTGCAGGACAAGAAGAGGGGGCCTGTTCGCGCAGCGGTTATTGGTCTGGGCGCGGGTTCGATTGCCTGCTTGATGAAGCCAGCCGACCGTCTCGATTATTATGAAATCGACGCCGACGTTATCCGTATCGCTCGGGATCCCAATCGCTTTACCTTCCTGCGGGATTGCAAACCGGACGCGAAAATCATTCTTGGCGATGCCCGACTGACGATCGCGGACGCAACGGATGCACGTTACGATGTGATCGTCGTCGACGCCTTCTCGTCGGACTCAATTCCGGTTCATTTGCTGACACGCGAGGCCCTGCGCATTTATGTGTCGCGGCTCAAACCCGGGGGCATCATTATTACTCACATCTCGAACAATCACCTTGATTTGACGGGCGTCGTCACCGAGACCGCTGCGAGCGAGGGACTGATTGCGAGGCTCTGGGACGAAGACGAGGTGGCAGGCGGCGATCCCATGATCAAGTTTTCGACGGTCATGGCGTTGGCAAGGAAGGACGATGATTTTGGTGTGCTAAAAGACTGGGACTTGCAAAAGCCGGAGCCGGGCGAATATCCCTGGAGCGATGATTTTTCAAATCTGTTGGGGCCGCTTATCGCCAAGTTTCGAGAAGGCGACTGAGGAGGAACCCAAGAGCCGCTAGGATGGGTGCGAAGCAGTTCGTAGGATGGGTGGAGCGTTAGCGATACCCATCATTTCCCGGCGTGTGATTGATGGGTTTCGCAAGGGCTCAACCCATCCTACGGGCTATCGGTGGTGAGAATTTTGTGGTCGTTCCTGCGAAAGCAGGAACCCATAACCACAGGCGATTGTTTTGCGAAGACCGTCGGCCAGTCGTCCTATTGATAGCACAACGCGGTATGGGTCCCTGCTTTACGCAGGGACGACGTGGATATGCCGCGACACGCCCCACCACTTGACATTCCCGTCTTTCTCATCTCGCGCTTCCCAATCTGATTTGCCCGTCGTGCCAATCTGTCGCATCCCGACGGCATTGATCTCGCCCCCAAATCAAAGGCATTTTCCCGCTGTCCCGCCCCGACCAAGAGGGGCGTTTCGCGATCGTCACGAACGTTGGAGCGGGATGCGGTGGACGCTTTGGCGCTTAAAGACGAAAGGCGCCTCAAGCGGACGGCGAAGTCGTGTGGTCCTGACATCCCGACGCTGATGTCAAGTTCGCAAGGTGATGATCTTGCGGGCGATGGTGGCAAAAAAGCCCGGCTCACCAAGGAGAGCGCGAAGGAAACCGTTAAAACCATTGCGCAGGGAAGGCCGGCTCGATCCGGTGAACCTGTGGTGACTAACTCGTATGCTTTCCATTTTTTGCATGCGAGGCTGCGGGTGCATCAGACACCCGGCTTTCCCTGCGCCCTCCATTTTGCGAGTGGCTCATCTTGAAGCACAACTCGGGCGCACGGCGCCGCGAGAAAGCGGACGCATGTCTCTTAATGTTGCCTCCTAATGTCTCTTAACCATTGCCTCTTAACGGCCCCGTCGGTGTCGCCTGATTGTCGCAACGTGCTGCTATTCGCGAGATGACAAACAGCCGACTGATTCGTGTCGAGCGTGTGCCGCTGGATGATGCAGGAAAACCTTGGAACTTGCTCGGAACGTTAACCTTTCCGGGCCGCGTCATCAGATCGTCACGGGACTCGTTTACGTGCTCGCGCATGGGAAGTGACTCGATGAGTGAAGAGTTGCCGGAACGTCGATTTCGCACTTTGTTTATCTCGGACGTGCATCTCGGAGCCCGCGGCTCGCAAGCCGACCGATTGCTGGATTTCCTCCGCAGCCACGACGCCGATACGATCTATCTGGTCGGAGACATCGTGGACGGCTGGGCGCTGCAATCCAACTGGTACTGGCCGCAATCGCACAACGACTTCGTGCAGAAGGTGCTGCGCAAGGCGCGCAAGGGCGCCAAGGTCATCTATGTGCCGGGCAATCACGACGAGTTCTTGAGGAACTATTACGGCACGCATTTCGGCGGCATTGACGTGGTGGAAAACACCATCCATGTCGGCGTCGACGGCCGGCGCTATCTCGTCATTCACGGCGATATCTTCGACCTCGTGGTGCAGAACGCGCGCTGGCTCGCCCATCTCGGCGACAAGGCCTACGACTTCGCCATCCAGATGAACCGGCTCGTCAACTTCTTTCGCCGCGCCTTCGGCGTGCCGTATTGGTCGCTGTCGCAATGGGCGAAGTTGAAGGTCAAGAACGCGGTGAACTATATCGGCGCCTTTGAGCAGACGCTCGCCGCTGAAGCGCGCCGCCACGGCGCCGACGGGGTGATCTGCGGCCACATCCACTACGCCACGATCCGCGACGAGCACGGCATCCGCTACATGAACTGCGGCGACTGGGTGGAGAGCTGCACCGCGTTGGTCGAGCACGAAGACGGCCGGTTCGAAATCATCGCCTGGACCGATCCGCTGCGCCGGTCTGCTCCTGTTGCCACGGTCACCGCGCGCGCCGCAGCCTGATGCGCATCCTGGTAGCGACGGATGCGTGGCACCCCCAGGTCAACGGGGTGGTGCGGACGCTGATGATGACGGCAGAAGCGGCAAAGGCGCTCGGCGCCGAGGTCACGTTTCTCACGCCGCAGTCGTTTCGCACTTTCGCGATGCCAAGCTATCCCGATGTGCGGCTCGCCTTGCCGTATCGCGCCAAGATCGCCCGCCTGATCAAAGAGGCCAGGCCCGACAGCATTCATATCGCGACCGAAGGCCCGATCGGATTGTCGGTGCGCCATTATTGCCGCAAGCATGGCTTGCCGTTCACCACGAGCTTTCACACCCGCTTTCCGGAATATGTCTCGGCGCGCGTGCCGGTTCGCGAGTCCTGGATCTGGGCGGCATTGCGCCGCTTCCATCGCGGCAGCCAGGCGGTGATGGCCGCCACGCCCGCGCTTGCCAATGAACTGCGCGCGCGGGGCTTTCGCAACGTGGTGTTATGGCCGCGCGGGGTCGATACTACTCTGTTCCATCCGCGCGCCGCCGATCTTGGCCTGCCGCGTCCAATTTTTCTCTGCGTCGGCCGGGTCGCGGTGGAGAAGAACCTCGAGGCGTTTCTCGATCTCGATTTGCCCGGAACCAAGGTCATTGTCGGCGACGGACCGGCGAGGGCCGGTCTGGTCCGGAATTATCCTCTGGCTGTATTCCCAGGCGCGCAGCAGGGCTAGGAATTGGCCAATACCTATGCCGCGGCCGACGTCTTCGTGTTCCCGAGCAAGACCGACACTTTCGGGCTGGTGTTGCTGGAGGCGCTTGCGAGCGGCGTGCCGGTGGCGGCTTTCCCAGTGACCGGTCCGCGCGACGTGCTCGGCTCGGCGCCGGTCGGCGCCTTGAACGACGATTTGCGGGAAGCGTGCCTGGCCGCTTTGCGGATTTCACCGCAAGCCTGCCTCGAATTCGCCGCTTCCCACACATGGGAAGTCTCGGCCCGCGCCTTCATCGAGAACATGGCCGAGATAAGCGACGTCGAATCCGGGCACGAAACAGTGCCGTTCGCCACCCAGCAAGCGCGCTTCGTCGCGTGAAGAACTTGCCCGCCTGTCGCGGGACGCGATACAAGTCACGCATGACGATGTTGCCCCTGCCAGTGAGTTCCGCCGACGTCGACGCCGCAGCTGGCGTGCTAGCGCCGTTTGCGGTGCGCACGCCGCTTCTGTCGCCGCCGGTTCTCAGCGAGCGCATCGGCGCCAAGGTGTTCCTCAAGCCGGAGGTGCTTCAGCGCACCGGATCGTTCAAATTCCGCGGCGCCTTCAACAAGCTGTCGTCGATACCGATGGATTCGCGCGGCGGCGGCGTGGTGGCGTTTTCTTCCGGGAACCACGCCCAGGGCGTGGCGGCGGCGGCGCAAATTCTCAACATGCGCGCGACCATCGTGATGCCGGCCGACGCTCCGCTCTCCAAGCGCGAGCGCACCAAGGCCTATGGCGCGGAAGTCGTGCTGTACGACCGCGACCGCGAGGATCGCGAAGCGATTGCCCGCGACATTGCGGGAAAACGCGGCGCGACGCTGGTGCCGCCTTACGACGATCCCAAGGTGATCGCAGGCCAGGGCACGGTGGGGCGGGAAATCGCCGAGGACCTCGCAGCACTTGGCGTGGCGCCGGACATCGTGGTGGCGCCGGTTTCCGGCGGCGGCTTGATCGCGGGCGTTGCGACCGCGATCAAGGCCCGCTTTCCGCGGGCCATGCTGATGTCCGCCGAACCCGACGCGTTCGACGACCACGCGCGATCGCTGCGCGCCGGCAGGCGGGAGCCGCACAGGGCGAGCGGCCGCACCATCTGCGATGCGCTGATGGCCTCGATCCCCGGCGAAATCACCTTCGCCATCAATAGCCGCCTGCTCGCCAAGGGTGTTACCGCATCCGATGCGGAGGTGGGCACGGCGGTCGGTTTTGCGTTCCGCGAACTCAAGCTCGTGGTCGAGCCGGGCGGGGCGGTTGGCCTTGCCGCGCTTCTCGCCGGCCACATCGATGCGCGCGGCAAGAATGTCGTGATCGTTCTGTCCGGCGGCAATGTGGACGCCGATTTGTATGCGAAGCTGATCGGTTGATGGAAATATTGCCGCAGCCGACGACGCCGGCCCTGCTTTACGCCTCTACGAGAAAAGCGCGATTTTCTCGGTCTGGCTCATGCGCCGGATCGGCGCCAGCGGATCGAGTTTTGAAGCCCGCGGCCGCTGCACGACCCCGCTCGCGATCAGGCTTGAACCGAGTGAAGCTGCGGCAGCCGGCTCAGACGCTGGTTGAACTTGTGCCGCCATCGGCGCGGGCGGCTCGGCGGCGGCGATGGCCGCAGCCGCCTGCAACTCGGCCGCGGCCTCGTCTTCGCCGGGCTCCTCTTCGGGCAACTCATAGGCCTCATCGGAATCCGGCGCGGCCATCTCGAGCGCAACCCTGTCCAGCACGGCTTCGTCTCGGGCCTCGAAGGCGTCGGCCGGCTCCGAGATTACCTCGGGGACCTCAACCATCGCATCAAGCGGTTCGGCCGGCGTTGCATCGAGGCTCATTGCGGCTTCGGCGTCGCTGGCGACACCCATCGACCGCGCCGGCTCGGCGAGCGCCTCTCGTTCGGCGGCGCGCGTGAAAGAGGAAATATCTTCAGCGGCTTGCGGCGAAACGCTGACGGCCTCCTCAACCGGTCGTGGAGCCGGTGCCGTATCATCCTTGTCGGCGAACTCCGCGATCCGGCCTTCGATCAGACCGAAGGCGTCGCTCAATTCGCTTGCCGGATCGATCGTAGCTATCCTTCCGCAGGCCGCTTCGATGGCGTCGACCTGGGAATCGATCAGATCGCAAATCCGGCCGTCGGCCCCGATTTCCCGTAGCCGCCAGGCGATTTCCCGGATGACGCGGGCGCCCTTGCGCACCGGCGCCAGATTCTCCTCAAGCGCCAGTTCGCCCAGCGCCGCCGCTGCGACGGTTCTTGCCTCTGCCAGCGCAGCCCTGATTCTGGCCAGCGCCTCGTCAAGGGCGGGATCGCGGTCAGGCTTCTTCTGCGCGGCGAGCGTTTCCTCGATCCGCGCCACCGCATCGAGCACCATCCTGGTATCGGCATTGCGGTTGCGCCTGGCGTACTCGCCGAGAAACCAGCGGCCCCGCGAGGTCTCCATGAACGCTTCCCTGATCGCGTCATAGTCCTGCTCGCTCGGCAGCGCCGCGCGAGCGGAGATCGGTGACAGGGCGAATGCTTCGTCGGCCATGGCAAACTCTTCCGCGCAAATCATCGCGCGTTACGCTAACGATCACCACGATATCGAGCGAATCGCAATTGAATTGATGCCATCCAAATCACAAATCCCCACCGCATCTGGCCATGCTGCGAACCGATTCGCGGGCCGCCTGGCGCTGTTTTACGGCGCGATATTCGCACTTGTCGGCAGCCATCTGCCATTCTTCCCGGTATGGCTGCGCTCGGTCGGGATCGACGCCTCCTGGATCGGGATCATCACGGCGGTGCCTGCGCTGACGCGATTTACGATCCTGCCGCTCGTGACCGGCCTTGCGGAACGACGCGCGGCGCTGCGGGGCGCCATGATCGTCACCGCCTTCCTGACCGCGCTCGGGTTTGCGGTGCTCGGCACCCAGCACCAGCCGCTCCTGGTGTTGTTCGCCTACGCTTTCACGGCCTCGATGTGGACGCCGATGGTGCCGCTGACGGATGCCTATGCGTTGCGGGGCGTCGCGCGCTATGGCCTCAAATACGGGCCGCTGCGGCTTTGGGGCTCAGCCGCCTTCGTTGTGGGAGCGCTGGGTTGCGGGCTCTTGGCCGATGTCGTGGCGACTCGGCACTTGATCTGGGTCATCGCCGCGACGGCGGCTGTCGGCGTTGCGATCAGCCTTGGACTTGCCCCGCTGGACAAACCGGGAGCGCCGCCGGCCGCGCGGCATCGCGCCACGGCGTTGCTGCGCGAGCGGGGCTTTCTTGCCATCATCGTGGCGTCGGCGCTGATCCAAGGCAGCCACGCTGCCTATTACGCCTTCGCCTCCATCACCTGGCAGCTCTCCGGGCTTGGCGGGTTGACGATTGCGGCGCTGTGGGCGCTTGGCGTCGTCGCCGAGATCGTGGTGTTTGCGCTGTCGCCGCGCTTCACGTTGCGGCCGGCGCTTCTGGTGGCGATCGGCGCGCTGAGTGCGGTGGTGCGCTGGCTGATCACGGCACAGGCCCCGCCGGTTGCCGTGCTCGCGGTGGTGCAGCTCGCCCATGGGCTGACCTTCGGGCTCACGCAGATCGGCACCATGGGGCTGTTGGCGCGCCATGTGCCGATCCACATCATGGCGCGGGGGCAGGGCTATCTCGCCGCCTGTTCCGGTATCGTCGCCTCAAGCGCGTCGATGCTGTCGGGCGCGTATTTTGCGCGCCACGGGCCGGGCGTCTACTACGTGATGGCGGCGATGGCGCTACTTGGCGCGGCGGTGATGTGGTCTGCGAGGTATCGCTTGATGGACTATCCCCAGAGCGCGGCCTCCGGCGGATAGATCAGGCTGCCGTCGTAACGCAAGCCTCCTTCGCGGTCGCGCGCCAGGAGTAGCGGGCCGTCGAGATCGACGAAGCGGGCCTGTTGGGCCAGCAGCATCGCCGGCGCCATCGCCAAGGAGGTCGCGACCATGCAGCCGATCATGATGTCGAAACCTTGCGCCTTTGCCGCTTCCGCCATCGCGAGCGCTTCCGTCAACCCGCCGGTCTTGTCGAGCTTGATATTGACGGCGTCGTAGCGTTCGCCAAGCCCTTCCAGCGAGGCGCGGTCGTGCACGCTCTCGTCGGCGCAGACCGGAAGCGGTCGTTTGATGCGCGAAAGCGCCTCATCCTTACCGGCAGGTAGTGGCTGTTCGACCAACGTGACGCCTGCCTTGGCGCATTCGGCGAGGTTTTGCTCGAGATTGGCCGCTGTCCATGCCTCATTGGCATCGACGATAAGCTCGGATTGGGGCGCCGCGGCCCGCACGGCGGCGATGCGCGCGCCGTCATCATCGCCGCCCAGCTTGATCTTGAGGAGGGGCCGGTTTGCCGCCTTGGCGGTGGCCGCCGCCATCGCGTCGGGCGCACCCAGCGAGATCGTGTAGGCCGTGGTGCAGGGAACTGGGACGGCGTGTCCAAGCAGGTCCCAGACGCGAAGGCCGCTCGTCTTGGCCTCAAGGTCGAGAAGAGCGCAATCGAGCGCGTTGCGCGCGGCGCAGGGAGGCATCGCCGACTGCAAGGCCTTCCGGTCGAGCCCATGGCCGATCGCTTCCCGCATAGCCAGTATGGCGGCGAGCGTAGCTTCCGGGGTCTCGCCATACCGCGGATAGGGGACGCATTCGCCGCGCCCGATGCGGCCGCCCTGGCTTACCTCCGCCACAACCGTCACCGCCTCGGTTTTGGCGCCGCGGCTGATGGTAAATTGGCCCGCGATCGGCCAGCGCTCGATGGCTGCGGCAAGCATTGGCGATTTGCTGGAACTCATTTTAATATCTGACAATTCTGGAACGCCGCGCTTGCCCGGCGCGACCAAGTATGGCTGGTTAGGGACCTGTTCCACAAGCTTATCAAGGCGCTGCCGCATTTTCCTGTAGAACCGCTAGCAGGGGAATTCGGCACAGGAGTTGGCAAGAGTGAACGGCGACCCGACATTGGAACGAATAGCAAGCGGCAACGGTCTTGCGCTGTGCGCCGCTGGAACCTGGACTGCCCGCTTTGCGCTGGAACTCGAGCTGATAGTGGCCGATGCCGAAAAGCTGACCGGAAGCCGGCCGAATATCTTCATTGATGTTTCACAGGTCTCCAAACTCGACACTTTCGGGGCTTGGCTGATCGAGCGGCTTCGCCGCAGCCTGACTCAGGGCGGCGTCGAGGCGAAGATCGCCGGGCTGTCGGCGAATTATTCGAGCCTTGTCGATGAAGTACGCCGGGTGAAGGCAATTCCGGCCGCCGAAACCACGACGGTGACGATTACGGGCATGCTGGACCAGGTCGGCCGCACCATGGCCGGCATTGGCGGCACCGTCATCAGCCTCATCGACATGCTCGGCGCTGTGCTGGCCGCGAGCGCGCGGGTCTTGGTCCACCCCCGCAGCTTTCGCCTGACCTCGACCGTGCATCATCTGGAACAGGTGTGCTGGCGCGCGGTGCCGATCGTCGTGCTGATTACCTTCCTGATCGGCTGCATCATCTCCCAGCAGGGCATCTTCCATTTCCGGAAATTCGGCGCGGATATCTTCGTGGTCGACATGCTGGGCGTGCTGGTGCTGCGCGAGATCGGCGTGCTGCTGGTCGCGATCATGGTGGCGGGCCGGTCGGGGAGTGCCTACACCGCCGAGCTCGGCTCCATGAAGATGCGTGAGGAAATCGATGCGCTCCGCACCATGGGATTCGATCCGATCGAGGTGCTGATCCTGCCGCGAATGCTGGCGCTGATCATTGCGCTGCCGATACTGGCCTTCCTTGGCGCGATGGCGGCACTTTATGGCGGCGGGCTGGTGGCCTGGCTCTATGGCGGCGTCGATCCAGAGGCGTTCCTGCTTCGGCTGCGCGATGCCATCTCGATCGATCACTTCACCGTCGGCATCATCAAGGCACCGGTGATGGCGGCGGTGATCGGGATCGTCGCCTGCGTCGAGGGGCTCGCGGTGCAGGGCAGCGCGGAATCGCTCGGGCAGCACACCACGTCCTCGGTCGTGAAGGGTATCTTCTTCGTCATCGTAATGGACGGCGTGTTCGCGATCTTCTTTGCCTCGATCGGGATGTGACGATGGCGCCTGAAGCACAAAACGCCATCATCCGGGTGCGCGACATCTCGGTGCAGTTCGGATCCACCAGGGTTCTGGACGGGCTCAATCTCGACGTGAAGCGCGGCGAAATCCTGGGCTTCGTCGGACCGTCCGGTGCGGGCAAATCGGTGCTGACGCGGACCATCATCGGGCTGGTTCCGAAGATTTCCGGGCGTATCGAGGTCTTCGGGGTCGACCTCGATGCCGCAAGTGCTTCGGAGCGGCGCGGGGTGGAGCGGCGCTGGGGAATTCTGTTCCAGCAGGGCGCGCTGTTCTCATCGCTGACGGTGCGGCAGAACATTCAGTTCCCGGTGCGCGAATATCTCAACGTCACCCAGCGCCTGCTTGACGAGATCACCGTGGCCAAGCTCGGCATGGTCGGATTGCGCCCCGAGGTCGCCGATCGCTTCCCGTCCGAATTGTCGGGCGGCATGATCAAGCGCGTGGCGCTGGCGCGTGCGTTGGCCCTCGATCCGGAACTGGTGTTCCTGGATGAGCCGACTTCCGGCCTCGATCCGATCGGCGCCGGCGACTTCGATGAGCTGGTCCGGACCCTCCAGCGCACTTTGGGCCTGACCGTTTTCATGGTAACTCACGACTTGGACAGCCTTTATACAGCATGCGACCGTATTGCCGTTTTAGGGAACGGTAAGATCATTGCCGCAGGATCGATGGCCGATATGCAGGCCTCGCAGCATCCCTGGTTGAGGGCTTATTTCCACGGCAAACGCGCCCGCGCCGTCACGGGCTGATCCCACGGGTTCTAAGTTCTTGGGCTAAATTCTTGGGCTGGTTTGGTGCGGTTTCGGAGTTGAGTTGATGGAAACGCGGGCGAACTTCGTTCTGATCGGATCGTTCACCTTGGCTGTGATCGCGGCCGCGTTCGGCTTTGTGTTGTGGTTCCAGAGCCTGCACACCACCAAGGCCCGCAGTCCGCTACGCATCATCTTCGAGGGTCCGGCGGCCGGCCTGCGCAACGGCGGAAGCGTCAATTTCAATGGTATCCGAGTAGGCGAAGTCGTCTCGGTTAAGCTCGACAACCCGCGTCGCGTAGTCGCACTTGCCATGGTCGAGAACAATGCGCCGCTCCGCAAGGACACGCTCGTCGGGCTCGAATTCCAGGGCCTGACCGGGGTAGCCGCCATCTCGCTGAAAGGCGGCGAGGAGGCTGCGCCCGCGGTTCCCCTGGATGAGGATGGGGTTCCCGTGCTGACCGCCGATCCCAACGCGCTGCAGGACGTCACCGAGGCGATCCGCGGCACGCTACAGAACATCAACCGCGTGGTCGCCGACAACCAGGAGGCGGTCAAGAACTCGCTGCATAACCTCGAGACCTTCACCGCGTCGCTGGCGCGTAACGCCCAGAAGATCGACGACGTGATGCTCAAAGTCGACGGCGTGATGGGCAAGGCCGACAATTTGATGCTCGGC